>CAZHXV010000100.1:1192-10587 GCA_964536455.1 uncultured Aquimonas sp. | reverse complement strand
GGCTCAAGGCGCGAAGCGCTGGAGCCGACGTCCCGTCAACCCCTGTCGGCTCCACGCCTGTGGCGCTTGAGCCGACCTGCGCCGCTACTGCTTGCGCGATCCCACAAACACACCCAGTGCCATGCCCAGCACCGCCATCGCCGCGATGTAGTGCATGGGTGCGGCCGGGTTGTCCTTCATTGCCAGGCTCAACAGCACTGGCGTCAGGCCGCCGGCGATGGCATAGGCGAGGTTGTAGGAAAGCGACAATCCGGAAAAGCGCACCTGCGCCGGAAAGCCATCCACCGAGATGGACGGCACCAACGCGGTCACCCCGACGCCCACGCCGGCCAGCACGTATAGCGCCGGCGAATACGCACCGGCCAGCGCCTGCGCATAGAACCACCAGAATGCGCAGCCCAGCAGCAGGCTCCATAGCGCCAGCAGCAGGCCTTTGCCGAAACGATCGGCCAGGACGCCCACCACGATGTTGGCGATGATGGTGGCGACGATGGCCAGCGTGTTGCCGGCCAGCGCATCGGTGCGCGATACGCCCAGGCCCTGCAACAGGGTCGGCATCATCAGCAGGGTAACCACCACAGCCGCGGTCAGCAGCCAGGTCAGCAGCATCGCCAGCACTACCGCGCCGCGGTGCTCGCGCAGCACGGTTCTCAGCGGCAGGCCGGCCGCCAACGCGCGGCGTTCCTTCATCTGCGCGAACACCGGGGTTTCGTGCAGCTTTCGCCGCAGCAACATTGCCAGCAGGCCGAACACACCGCCGACGATGAAGGGCAAGCGCCAGGCCCAGGCCAGCACTTCGCCTTCATCGAATGCCGTATTGATCGTGCGTGCCACCAGCGAGCCCAGCAGAATGCCGCTGCACAAGCCGGCCGACAGCGCGCCGACCGCCAGGGTGCGATGACGCGGGGACACATGCTCGCTGACGAACACCCACGCGCCCGGCGCCTCGCCGCCGATTGCCGCGCCCTGCATGATCCGCAGCAGCAACAACAGGATCGGCGCCAGCACGCCGGCGCTGGCGTAGGTCGGCAGCAGACCCATCAGCAGCGTTGGAATCGCCATCAAGAGGATGCTGAGCATGAACATCCGCTTGCGCCCGGAGAGGTCGCCGAAATGCGCCATCGCGATGCCGCCCAGCGGTCGCGCCAGGTAGCCGGCGGCGAAGATGCCGAAGGTCTGCACCAGCTTCAGCCAGTCCGGCATGTCGGCGGGGAAGAACAGCGCGCCCATCGTGCCGGCGAAGAACACGAAGATCACGAAGTCGTAGAACTCCAGCGCGCCGCCGAGGGCGGCGAGCGCGAGGGTCTTGAGTTGGGCGCGGCTGAGGCCCGGGGCGGTGTCGATCATCGGCGTAGCTTATGCGATGCCGGTATAGACTTCCGGTTCGCGAACCCCGGAGAAACGCCATGCGCCATGTCCTGTCCGTGCTGCTTTCGCTCGTGTTCGCGTGGTCGGCAGCCGATGCCGCCGAACCGCAGACGCTGAAGTCCTATCACGCCGCTAGCGGGCATGAGGATGCGTGGTCGGGTGGGGTGCGCATGGTGCCCATCCACACACCGCACGGCGATTTCCGCGTATGGACGAAACGCATCGGCAACAACCCGCGCATCAAGCTCCTGCTGCTGCACGGCGGGCCGGGCGCGACGCACGAATACTTCGAGGCGTTCGACAGCTTCCTGCCGGCGGACGGCATCGAGTACTACTACTACGACCAGTTGGGTTCGGCCTACAGCGACCAGCCGGACGACATGGCGCCGCTGCTGGACGTGGATCGCTTCGTCGAAGAAGTGGAGCAGGTGCGCGTGGCGCTGGGGCTGGGCCGGGAGAATTTCTACCTGCTGGGCCATTCCTGGGGCGGGATCCTCGCCATCGAGTACGCGCTGAAGTACCCGCAGCACCTGAAAGGCGTGGCGATCTCCAATATGATGTCCAGCATCCCGGCGTACAACCGCTATGCCCACGAGGTGCTGATGCCGGAAATGGATCCGGCGGCGCTGGCGCAGTTGCAACAGATGGAGGCGGAAAAGCGCTACGACGAACCGCGCTATGAAGAACTTCTGATGCCGCATTACGAGCGCCACATCCTGCGCCGGCCGGCAGCGCAATGGCCGGAGCCGGTGCTGCGCTCGTTCGCCCGGATCAACAAGAAGGTCTATGTGCCGATGCAGGGCCCGAGCGAACTGGGCGCCAGCGGCCTGCTGGTGGAATGGGATCGCACCGGGGACCTGGAAAAGATCGCCGTGCCGGCACTGGTGATCGGCGCGCAGTACGACACGATGGATCCGGCCTTCATGCGGATGATGAGCGAGCGGCTTCCACGCGGGGAATACCTGCATCTGCCCAACGGCAGCCACATGGCCATGTACGACGATCAGCAGGCGTATTTCGCCGGCCTGCTGGCGTGGATGCGCAAGGTGGACGAGGCGGCGGCAAAGCGTTGAGCCGAACCTCGCGGGCGTCGTCTCAGCCCGCGATGTATTCGCGCAACTGCCCGATTTCCGCCGCCTGTTCGTCGATCACGGCCTTGACCAGATCGCCGATGGAGAGCACGCCGACGACGCGGTCGCGCTCGACCACGGGCAGGTGCCGAATGCGGTGTTCGGTAATCGTGCGCATGCAGGCGTCCAGCGTGGTGGACGGATTCACGGCGATCACGGGGGCGGACATGATCTCCGACACCTTCGTGCCGGCGGAGGAGCGATCCTTGAGGATCACCTTGCGCGCGTAGTCGCGTTCGGAAACGATGCCGGAAAGGCGTTCGCCTTGCATCACCAGCAGCGCGCCGATGCCGTGTTCGGCCATGCGGCGGATGGCTTCCAGTACCGAATCCTGCGGGGCCACGGAATGGATCGCGCCGCCCTTGCCTTCGAGAAGATGACCTGCGTTGCGCATGTGCCTGTCTCCCTTTCTGGGGTGACCGGAGTCTAGCTCAGGCCGGGCGATCCCGTCTTCAGAACGGCAGTTCCAGCTCCGGCTTCACTGCCAGCATCTGCTCGCGGAAGGTGGCCTTGATCCGTTCCAGCGCGGTTTCGCTGTCGGCGTCGAAGCGCAGCACCAGGCAGGGCGTGGTGTTGGAGCAGCGCACCAGGCCCCAGCCGTCGTTCCAGTCGGCTCGGATGCCGTCGATGGTGGCGAGCTTGGCGCCCTCGAAGCGGGCCTGCGCGACGAACCGCTCGACGAAGTCGTAATGCTCGCCTTCCGCCGTGGGCACCTTGATTTCCGGCGTGCTGACGCCCTTGGGCAGTTCGTCGAAAACCTCTTCCGGTGCGCGCTCGTCGGCGGCGAGGATTTCCAGCAGGCGCGCCGCCGAATAGATGCCGTCGTCGAAGCCGAACCAGCGTTCGCGGAAGAAGAAGTGGCCGCTCATCTCGCCCGCCAGTTCGGCCTCGGTTTCCTTCATCTTGGCCTTGATCAGCGAATGCCCGGTCTTCCACATGATCGGGCTGCCGCCGTTGCGCAGGATCTGCCCGGCCAGATGCCCGGTGCATTTCACGTCGTAGATCACGGTGGCGCCGGGGTTGCGGCTCAGCACGTCGCGCGCGAACAGCATCAGCAGCCGGTCGGGGAAGATCACTTCGCCCTGTTTCGTCACCACGCCCAGGCGGTCGCCGTCGCCGTCGAAGGCCAGGCCAAGGTCGGCGTTGAATTTCTGCACGAAGTGGATCAGGTCGTGCAGGTTTTCCGGCTCGCTCGGGTCGGGATGGTGGTTCGGGAAGTCGCCATCGACTTCGCAATACAGCGGCACGACTTCCGCGCCGATGGATTCCAGCACCTGCGGGGCGATCATCCCGGCCACGCCATTGCCGGCATCGACCACGACTTTCAGCGGGCGCTCGATCTGGACATCGCCGGAAATCTGCGAGAGGTAATCGTTGGCGATGTCCACGGTCTGGATGTTGCCGCCTCCGGCATGTTCCAGGCGGCCGTCGGCGATGCGCGCGTAGAGATCGCGGATCGCCGCGCCGGAAAGGGTTTCCCCGCCCACCACGATCTTGAAACCATTGTAATCCGGTGGGTTGTGGCTGCCGGTGACGGCGACGCAGGAACCGGCGTTGAGGTGGAACGCCCCGAAATACACCATCGGCGTGGGTGCCATGCCGATGTCGGTCACGTCGCGGCCTGCCAGGCGCAAGCCTTCGATCAGCGCATTGGAAAGTTCCGGGCCGGAGAGGCGGCCATCGCGGCCCACTACGACATCGTTGAGGCCATTTTCGGCCATCAGGCTGCCGATGGCCTGGCCGATCAGGCGCGCGATGCTGGCGTCCAGCGTCTTTCCGACCACGCCACGGATGTCGTAGGCGCGGAAGATGCTTGGATCGACGTGGCTGGCTTCGGCACTGGGCTTGCCTTTCTTCGCGATGGGTGCCCGCGGCGTGGCCTCGGTGGCGGGTTCAAGTTGCCTGAGCGCCGCCCCGAAGGTGACATCTTCCTCGCCAGGGGCGGTGCTGCCGGTGCGCAACGCCTGGCGCAGCTTGAGCAGCAGAACGCCGCCCAGGGCCAGAAGCACCGCTGCCATCACGGCCTGGGTACCGGGCGAATAGGAAAGGGTGGTGGCGAACTGAGGCGCCGCCGTGGCCACGGCCAGATCGCCGCTGCCAACGGGCGTGGTTTCGGCTTTGTGCTGGAGGCGGGCGTCGCCGCGCGCCAGCAGCACGGTGGCGCCGCTGCGCAGTTCGACGTAACCGCCGGGCAGGGCGGCGTTCCGTACCGGCTCGGCCAGTTGCGCCAGCGGCAGCAGCGCATACAGCACGGCCAGGCGCGCCGGGTGGGTGTCGTCCGGCGCTTGGGTGTCGAAAATCGGTGCGGAAATGCCGATCTGGATGGATCCGCCGCTGCCGACCACACCGACGACGGCCTTGCCCTGATTCGCAGCGGAGGAGAGCAGGGCCAGTTTCCCGAAACCCTGGGCTTTCAGATCCTGCGAGAAGGCATCGTCCAGCCGGGCGTCGTGCAGTTCGATGCCCGAAAGCTCGGGCCAGGCCGCGCGCGTGCGCTCGATGGCTTTGTCGTTCTCGCCGGCGGCCACTTCTGCGCGCAGTTCGGCGCCGGCCATCAGTTCATCCAGGCGGGTGCGAAGATCGGTGGCGTGGCTTTCCACATTCCGGGCAAGGTTTTCGCGCAGCGCCGCCATTTTCGGCTTCAGCTCGTCGCTCGCGTAATCCAGCCACACTTGCCAGAGGATGCCCAGGCCCGCGGAAATGGCCAGCACGGCGAATACGGCGTACAGAGGCACGCGCAGGTGCGGGGGAATCTGTATTTGCGGCGTGTCGTCGGCCTTTTTTTTCCTTGCCATGCCTGCCCCTGATGACGGCCGGGCCGTCGTGATTTGCGCAGCGATAGATGCCGATTCGGCGCCTTTTGGTCAGCGCGTTCCGGTATGTCCGAAACCGCCCTCACCGCGGGCACTGGATTGGAACGAATCCACAAGCACGAAACGCGCCTTCCCCACCGGCGTGAACACGAGCTGGGCGACACGGTCGCCCGGGGCAATCGTATAAGCCGCATTGCCGCGATTCCATAGGCTGACCATCAGCGGCCCCTGGTAGTCGGCGTCGATCAGGCCGGTGAGGTTGCCCAGCACCAGGCCGTGCCGGTGCCCCAGGCCCGAACGCGGCAACACCACCGCGCACCAGGCCGGATCGCCGATATGGATGGCGATGCCCGAGGGCACCAGTGCGGTATCGCCGGGCGCGAGCGTCAGCGGCGAGTCCAGCATGGCGCGCAGATCCATGCCGGCGGCACTGGGCGTGGCGTATTCGGGCAGGGGGAAATCCGCGCCGATGCGCGGGTCGAGCACCTTGAGTTGTACGTCCAGCATGGTGGGTTCCGTGAATATCAGGACACCGCGCCGATGCGCGCGGCGACGATTTCCAGCAAACGGCGCGCCACCTCGGGCTTGCCGGCTTCGGGGATTTCCTGCCCGCCATCGCCCCAGTACACCGACAGCGCATTGCGTTCGGCGTCGAAACCGCAGCCTTCCATGCCGACGCGGTTGGCGGCGATGAGATCGAGCTTCTTGCGCAGCAGTTTGTCGCGCGCATGGCGCTCCACCTGCGTGGTTTCGGCGGCGAAACCGACCACGAAGGGCCGCTGCGGCAGCGCCGCGACCTGCGCCAGGATGTCGGGGTTCTGCACCAGTTCCAGCGTCAGGCCGCCGTCGCCTTCCTTCTTGATCTTGTCCGCGGCGATCCGGTTCGGGCGGAAATCGGCCACGGCAGCGGTGCCGATGTAGATGTCCTGTCCGGCCAGGTTTGCGAATACCGCATCGAACATCTGCTGCGCGCTGCGCACGTCGATGCGGACGACGCCTGCGGGCGTGGGCAGGTTCACCGGGCCGCTGATGAGGATGACCTGCGCGCCGAGTCGCCGCGCCTGGTCTGCAATGGCGAAACCCATGCGCCCGGAACTGCGGTTGCCCAGGTAGCGCACCGGATCCAGATCCTCGAAGGTCGGCCCCGCCGTGACCAGCACGCGCCGGCCCGCGAGCGGTTGATGCTCCGTTTCCCCGCCAGCCAGCAGCGCCTGCGCGATGGCGGCGGGCTCCATCATCCGGCCTTCGCCGGTTTCCCCGCAGGCTTGCCCGCCGGCATCCGGGCCGAGGAAGGCCACGCCACGGCCCTTCAGCAGCGCCACGTTGGCGGCCGTCGCGGGGTTGCTCCACATCACCCGGTTCATCGCCGGGGCCAGCGTCAGCGGCGCTTCGGTCGCCAGCGCCAGCGTGGTGAGGAGGTCGTTGGCATGGCCGTGGGCCAGACGCGCGATCAGATCGGCGGTGGCCGGGGCGATCAGCACGTGCGTGGCCCAGCGCGCCAGTTCGATGTGGCCCATCGCCGCTTCGGCGGCCTCGTCCCAGAGCGAGGTGCGTACCGGCTCGCCGGAAAGCGCCTGGAAGGTGACGGGCGTGACGAAGCGGGCGGCGTTTTCGGTGAGCGCCACGCGCACTTCCGCGCCGCGCTCGCGCAGCCGCCGCACCAGCTCCGCCGCCTTGTAGGCCGCGATGCCGCCGCCCACGCCCAGCAGCACGCGCGTCGCGCTCATGCGGGAAAGCTCCGGGCGATGCGAAAGTGTCGATGGGGCTGGCGCATAGGAAAAGTCTTAGGGCAAACCGGGCGCTTAGCTTACTGGAATCCTCCGTTTCGCCCGATGCGGCGCGATGGACGCGTGTGGACACTGGCGTTCCCGCTTTCCATGCCGCCGTGCAGGCCCATGACGATCCCCGCCGACGCCGCTTCGCCCGCAATCCTCCGCCCCACGTCGATCAAGGCGCTGCCCGAAGACGAGCGCCCGCGCGAGAAGCTCATGGCGCGCGGCGCGGCGGCGCTTTCCGATGCCGAACTTCTGGCGCTGTTCCTGGGTTCGGGCCTGCGCGGGAAGAACGCCATCGAACTTTCCCGCGATCTGCTGGTGCGCCACGGCGGCCTGCGCGGCCTGATGGGGATGCCCTGCGCGGCGCTGGTGCGGCTTCCCGGCCTTGGGCCGGCACGCGCCACGCGGCTGGCGGCGGCGCTGGAACTTTCCGGCCGGCATCTGGTGGCGCAGATGCAGCGCGAGAACATCGTCGCCGATACCGCCCGCGTGGATCGCTACTTCCGCGCCCGCCTGCGGGATCGCCCGGCGGAAGTGTTCGCCTGCCTGTTCCTGGATTCAAAACAGCGCCCCATCGCGGTGGAGGAACTGTTCTTCGGCACCCTGGACTGCGCCGAAGTGCATCCGCGCGAAGTGGTGCGGCGCTGCATCCACCACAACGCCGCCGCCGTGATCCTCGCCCACAACCACCCCAGCGGTGACGCCGAACCCAGCCTTTCCGACCGCGCCGTCACCGCGAAACTGCGCGACGCGCTGCAACTGGTGGGCGTGCGGGTGATCGACCACATCGTCGTCGGCGATAACCGCAGCGCCAGCTTTGCCGAGCGTGGGTGGTTGTGAGGGCGTGGGATTGGGGATTGGGGATTCGCAAGAGCAAAAACCGTGGCGATGCCGCTTTCATGAATCCCGAATCACCAATCCCGAATCCCGGCTCTATCTCCACAACAACGCATCCAGATCGTCCTCATCGCCGCCCCGCGATGCGGCGGCAACACGGCCGTTGGTGATTTCGACGCCTTCGCGCCGCAGCAGCGCGCATTGCTTCTTCCACCCCGCCGATTCCGGCGGGAAGGCGATCCTGCCGTCGCTGCGCACGATGCGATGCCACGGCAGGCTAGCCTCGTCGGATTCGGCCAGGATCCGCGCCACGAGGCGGGCGCGTCCCGGAAGGCCGGCGCGGCGGGCGATATCGCCGTAACCGGCGGTAGAGCCGGGCGGCACGGCGCGCACGGCGGCGAGCACGCGGGCATGGCGCTCTTCGGTAGTGGTGGAGGGCTCCAAGGTCAAGGCTGGCTCTGGCGGAACGCAGCGGGCAGAATACGACGATCCTGTGACTTGCGAACGGCCATGCAGAACTTCGAGCAGATCAGAGCCCACGTCGCGGCGAACTACACGGTTCGCAGCAGCGATCCCTACCTCATCGGCGTGGATATCTCGCTCGACCAGGGCAAGCGTCGCCAGAGCCTCTTCCTCACCGAACTGGAAGGCGACGATGGCCGCGCCTACCTGCGCGTCTCCACCTCCATCGCGCCGATCACCGGCCTGGACGCGCGCCGCGCGCTGTATTTCAACTGGGAGCAGCGCGTGGGGTATCTGGCGGTGTCCGAGCTGGACAGCGTGCCCTATCTGCAACTGTGCGAGAACCGCGCGCTGGAATCCCTCACCGCGGCGGAAATCGACCGCATCGTGATCGAGATCGCGGGCCTGGGCGACCGCATGGAGCGTACCTTCTCGGCGGGCGGCGATCTGTTCTGACGGATTTGCAGCGCGCTTCCCGTTGCGCACGGCGCAGCCTGCGGAAAAGCGCAGCCGGGCAAGCCCGGCTCTACCGGCAGATTCGAGACTCGCTTGTTTGCGGCGCGCGTGCCGCACGGCGCAGAATCGCAATCCCCGCAACGGCATGGATTGCAGATGGCCACCCGCATCGAACGCGACAGCATGGGCGAATTGCGCGTGCCCGCCGACGCGCTGTACGGCGCGCAGACCCAGCGCGCGATCGGCAACTTCCCCGTATCCGGCCTGCGCCTGCCGCGCGCCTTCATCCGCGCGTTGGGCCTGATCAAGGCCGCCTGCGCCACGGCCAACGAGGAACTCGGGTTCATTCCCAAGGCCACCGCCAAAGCCATCGCCGCCGCCGCGAACGAGGTGGCGCAGGGCCGCTTCGATGCGCAATTCCCCATCGACGTGTTCCAGACCGGCTCGGGCACGTCCAGCAACATGAACGCGAACGAGGTGATCGCCAATCTCGCCAACCGCAAGGGCGGCAAGGCGGCGATCGAATTTTACACTCGCGCCTTCGGCGCGGAGGA
>CAZHXV010000100.1:0-1182 GCA_964536455.1 uncultured Aquimonas sp. | reverse complement strand
ACTGCAACGAAGTGATCTCGAATCGGGCGATCGAGCTGACCGGCGGAGACCGGTTCGCGGCCGCCAAGCCGATTCACCCCAACGATCACGTCAACATGGGGCAAAGCTCCAACGACACCATTCCCACCGCGATCCAGGTCTCCGCCCTGCTGGAAACCCGCGAGCGCCTGATCCCGGCGCTCAAGCACCTGAAAAAGACCATCGAACGCCGCGCCAAGGAACTGGCCGGGGTGGTCAAGACCGGCCGCACGCATCTGATGGACGCCATGCCCGTCACCTTCGGACAGGAGCTTTCCGCGTGGGCGGCGCAGATCGAATCGGCCATCGAACGCATCCAGGACAGCAGCACGCGCCTGGCGCGGCTGCCGCAGGGCGGCACTGCCGTGGGCACCGGCATCAATGCCGATCCGCGCTTCGGCAAGCTCGTCGCCAAGGCGCTGAAGGAAGCCACCGGCGCGCCGTTCAAGCCTGCGAAGAACCTGTTCGAGGGCATCTCCTCGCAGGATGCGGCGGTGGAGCATTCCGGCCAGTTGAACGTGCTCGCCGTGGCGCTGACGAAAATCGCCAACGACCTGCGCTGGATGAATTCCGGCCCGCTCGCCGGCCTTGGCGAGATCGAACTGCCGGCGCTGCAACCGGGCAGTTCCATCATGCCGGGCAAGGTCAACCCGGTGATTCCCGAAGCGGTGGCGATGGTGTGCGCGCAGGTGATGGGCAACCACGCCACGATCACCGTCGCCGGGGCCAGCGGCAATTTCCAGTTGAACGTGATGCTGCCGCTGGTGGCCTACAACCTGCTGCAATCCATCGAACTCATCGCCAACGTCTCGCGCCTCCTCGCCGATTCGGCCATCGCCGGCTTCACCGTGCGCAAGGAGCGCCTCGCGCAGGCGCTGGAACGCAACCCCATCCTCGTCACCGCGCTGAACCCGGTGATCGGCTACGAAAAAGGCGCGGCTACCGCCAAACGCGCCTACAAGGAGGGCCGGCCCATCCTTGACGTAGCCCGCGAGGCCACGGGATTGCCGGAAAAGGAACTTCGCCGCCTGCTCGACCCCGCATTGCTCGCCAAGGGCGGCATCCACGGCAAGCCGGGCGGTGGGGCGGGGTAGTGTCGTGTCCCGTCGGTTCGTTACTCGTCATCCCCGCGAAGGCGGGCATCCAGTGACTTCAAGCCATTGG
>CAZHXV010000099.1:9680-10591 GCA_964536455.1 uncultured Aquimonas sp. | reverse complement strand
TTTATAGATAAAGCTATAAAATAGAAAATTCCTAATTACTAAAAATACCTTTTTCATGTCATAGCTTAATTTAAATATCTAGGGAGAAGCACCAGCACTATTTGCTGGTGTTTTAAAAGCACACTATCGCAGTTTTAAGCTTATACTTAAATCATTGCAGGAAAATAACCGCAATGCTGATCGACAATCTGGATGGAATTGAGTCTACCCTATTTAAAAAATTTAATTAGTAACCTGGATTATTGGGTAAAAGATTAGGGTTTTTTGCGATCTCCACGCTAGGTATAGGGAATAAATTGTGCCTCTCCGAAACATTTTCTTGAGCAAGTGTCAGATCGAAAGGATCTATACTTTTAACCGTCTGAATGAATATGCCCCATCTGATCAGATCCCATCTCCTGTGCCCCTCGCCTACCAATTCTCTACTTCTTTCTTTGCGTAGTTCATTTACAAATTCATCCTTAGTTAAACCATCTAAGGGGAGTAATCCGGCACGGTCCCGAATCTCGTTGATATTCGAATATGCCAATGTAGTTGGACCATTCAACTCATTCTCAGCCTCAGCAATGATCAACAGGACCTCCGCGTAGCGTATAATTATGTAATCTCTATCTCCTTGCTCAGGATTTGAAGACAAATCAATAAACTTTGTTCCAAAATAAGTTCTAGTTAGTGGCTGTCCTTTATAACTTGTCATCAATGTGGCATTTTTCCTCTTGTCATTATCTTCATAAAGACTGATTAAATATTTTGTAGGCAAATATGAACCATAACCCGTAAGGTCTGCATATCCTTCTACATCTTTCCTTGGCAAAAAGCTCGTATGCCTAAGCCCTCCTCTAACCAGCGCTTTGTATTCGGTAGTGAATATAGCTTCCGGACCTTGCTCATTTGCTGTTTCAAATACATCA
>CAZHXV010000099.1:4550-9670 GCA_964536455.1 uncultured Aquimonas sp. | reverse complement strand
TTAACAACTTCCAATGCTTTGTCGCGTGCATTCTCCCAATCTTTTATATACAAATACATTCTTGCCAGGAGTGCCTTTGCAGCCCATTTAGTAGCTCTACTTTTTAAAGTTTTAGTAACGTTGCCTCCATAATTATCCGGGAGATTGTTTTCAGCAAATTTCATGTCTTCAATGATCAAAGACCAAATCTCATTCAATTTAGCACGCCTTAATGTGACGGACTCGGTAAAAGGGGTCTCTTCGGTAATTAACGGCACTTCTCCCCAAAATAAAGTAGCATTAAAATAGGTTAAGGCACGCAAAAACCTGGCCTCTGCCAAATAAGGATTTTTAACCGCTTCAGATACAGGGGAAGCTTTAATTCCCTTGATTGTAACATTTGCAGCATTGATCGCGGCAAACAATTCTTTCCATGTTCCGGGTAATTCTAAAGAGGGATCGTCAAATACATATTCTCCCTTGCGTAAATCTGGACGTACTGTCATTTCATCCGTTGGTGCTCCACCTTTATTCCAATGCGTTTGCCGGTAATATTCAGCATTCCCGAGATAGAAATATACGCCATTCACAGCCTGAGATATCTCGCTGGCATTTTGGAAAAATATATCAGGAATGACCAGCCCGCGCGGATCTTCCTCCAAAAATTGCTTACTGCAAGACTGACAAATCAAAAAGCTAAATACCAAGACAAACAACTTAATATTTCTCATTATAAAGAGTTTAAATTTTAATTAAAGAGTAACATTCAACCCAATCATAAAAGATCTGTTTTTAGGGTAAGCCCCTATGTCAAAACCCCGTAAAACGGAATTTTGTCCAGATGTATTTACTTCAGGATCATAACCGTGTTTGTAATTTGATAATAGCCAAAGATTGGTTCCTGTCAGACTTATGGTCATATTTTGTAAGTATCTTTTTATCACATTATTTAGTGGCACGTTATAACTTAAAGCGAGCGTTTGCAGCCTCAGGAAAGATCCATCATATATCCATCTCGTACTAGGTACTAATTCCCTATTTGCAATATTGGTAGTCGGAATAGCCGAGGCAAGATTATCAGCAGTCCATCTATTAAGTGCCTCCTTATATTGATTATATTGGGCATCTGAACTTCTATAGTATCCAGCATTAATATTATATATCTTGTTTCCGTAAGAGCCGTAGAAAAAGACATTCAATTCAAATCCCTTATACTTAAATGTATTTCCAATGCCGCCATAATATTTGGGATCTCCGTTCCCTAATATAACATAGTCTTTTATGTTGAATGTACCATCTCCGTTTAAATCTTTATATCGCTGTGATCCAGGAGTTGCAGTTCGCATGGTGCCAACATTGGAAATTTCTTCGGCAGATTTCCAGGTTCCTTCATAAATAGCTCCATAAAAGGAGCCTATCGCTTCTCCTTCTCTGAGCAAACCAACAGGATTGACATTCCAGAAGCTATTGGTAATAATATCTCCCTTCCCTGCTAATTTGATCACCTTGTTTTTGTTTGAGGCTACAGTCACATTAGTTGACCAGACAAGTTGTGAATTTTCTATATTGGTAGAGGTAACTCCAATTTCAAATCCTCTATTTGAAATTTTTCCGTTATTATCTACAAACGTTGCATAACCTGTTTGTGTTGGAGTTTCTGCATCCAGCAATAAGTTGTTTGTTGTTGCATCGTAATAGTCCACATCAAACCTAAGCCGATTATTAAAAAACCCAACTTCCAACCCTATATCCAATTGATTTTTAGTTTCCCATTTTAAATTGGGATTTGCTATTGTTGATGGTCTATATGCGGTAACCACAGCATTATTTTGAACAAGATTTCCGGCTAAACTTAGCCTTGGGTAAGTTTGGTAACTTGCGACAGCTTGATTACCGGAAACACCGTAACTCGCTCTCAACTTTAAAAATGAAAAAGCGTTTAATTCTTTAATAAATGCCTCATTAGATAGAATCCAGCCAACCGCAAGTGATGGAAAGAATGCATATTTATTGCCTTTGGACAGCCGGGATGATCCATCATATCGTCCTGTTATTGTTGCAAGATATCTCTCTCTAAATTTATATGAAATTCTTGCTAGGTAGGAAACAAGTTCCCATTCTGTATGATATGACCCTATTGAACGTGTGGTGGGATCGCCAGCACCTAAGTTATAAACTGTAGACAGGTCAGATAAAAATTTAATTGCTCCGGCGTTTACTGAACTACTATTCCCTGCCTGATAGGTAAATCCTAACATTGATTCGATGAGGTGATCATTGTTAATGCGCTTGTTAATATTTATCATATTTTCACTTTGCCAGGAAACATTGTCTGTATTGGTGATAGTGGCTTCACCACCACGCTGTGTAAAAATCTGGTTAGGGAGTTGACTTGAGATATAATTGTGATTGTTGTTCATATTTACATTGACCCCAAAGTTGGACTTAATGCTTATCCAATCTATAGGAGCATATTCCAGAAAGAGATTCCCTATCAAGGATTTGTTTTTAGTAATATTTGAATTAAGTGTGCCTAATGCTACCGGATTATTGAAAGGTGCCGGCAAATTGGGGTGTGGATGCTTTGAGTAAAAGCTTCCATCAGGATTATAAACCGGCATTGTGGGTGCTGCCATTAACGCCCCATCCCTTTCAGCAAGTTTTATAGTATTATTATCGTAGTTCAGATTACTCAAATTAATGGACGAACCAATTTTAATTTTATCATTTAATCTTGTATCAAGATTCGCCCTGAATTGATAGCGCTCAACTCCCGAATTGATAATAATACCTCTTTGATTAAAATAATTTGCAGAAATGTAAAACTTGATGTCATCATTGCCTTTATTTACTGAAACATTCAAATCTGTAACCGGAGCAGTTTGCGTAATTTCTTTCTGCCAATCGGTACCTTCTCCTAATGATTTAGGATCATCAAAAATTGGAGATAGGTTTCGCAAAGTCTGCGACTCATTCAACATTTCTGCATATTCTGCAGCATTCAGCATATCAATTTTTCGTGGCAACCATTGTTGCCCACGCTGTAAGCTAACATTAACTCTTGCTTTTCCCTCAGTTCCTCTCTTTGTTGTTACCAAGATAACTCCATTTCCACCGCGAGAACCATAGATAGCTGTAGCAGACGCATCTTTCAAAACTGTAATACTAGCTATATCATTAGGGTTAATACTATTAATATTTGCTCCTCCAACATTTCCGTCAATAACGTATAAGGGCTCACTTCCGGCAGTTATAGAATTGTTTCCGCGAATCCGAATTGATGCGGCCGTTCCTGGTTCCCCAGTAGTGGCAGTTACAAGCATTCCCGCCGCCTTACCCTGTAACATATTATCTACGCTCAATGCCGGAATATTGCGAAACTGACTATTCTTAATAGTCGAGATTGCTCCTGCATAGTCTATTTTTTTTTGGGTACCGTATCCAATTACAAGGATATCATCAATTTTTGACGAAACTTTATTTAAAATCACATCAATCCTTCCTCTGCCACCGATCGTAATCTCACGCGTTTCCATCCCTACAAATGAAAACTGAAGAATGGAATTCTCTGGAATATCAGACAATAAATAATTTCCATTAGAATCTGTACTTGTGCCAATAGATGTGCCTTTTACCATTACGGAAACACCACGCAATGCCATACCACTTGAATCAGTTACTCTTCCCGATACTGACATTTGGCGTTGCTGACTGATAACCTCAAGGATCTCTGTTTGAAAACTCTTATTTGTTAATACAATTTGTTTGTCAACCACAGTACTCACAACATCGGTTCCCCGAAATAGATCATCTAGGATTTCGCTAATTTTTTTTTCTTTAACCGAAACTGAAACCACGCGGTTAACATCAATAAGCTTAGTATTGTATAAAAAAAAGAATTCACTTTTTTCCTCAATCTGCTCTAGAACATCCTTAACTGTGGCGGATTTAAAATTAATAGACAAACGTGTACTCTGGGAGTACGTTTCAAGAGCCATTATTGGCGAGATAGCTAGAAAAAGAAGGAAGGTTAAAAGCTTCATAGTCATAAAAATTTTCCGGAGATACATATTTTTTACATACGCCTCCCTAGGGTAATACAAATTTCCCATACCTTTGAATTGGTTTTAGTTAATTAATACTATTTGCCGCGCTGCACTTTTGACGGAAAGTGCAAGCGTATTGCCGGGGTTAGATACGATTCGCATCCTCCCCGGTTTTATTTTTTCTTTTTCATTAGATAAACCTTTTGCTTTGAATATTCGCCATTGGGTAAAAGCCCATTGTCAATAACGGTATAATCAATTGGAGCCGAAATTTTCAATAAACTTAATACCTGAGTAAGACTCTCATTTCGGAACGTAGCCTTGTATATATAGTTTTTTATTTCTGGATCTTCAATAACTATTTCGACATTGAACCAACGACTCAATCTACGCACAACATCTTCCATTTTGTCGTCCTGAAAAATAAGATTTCCTTCTCGCCAGGCAATATATTTTTCTACTGAAACATTTTCCAACTCAATTTTTTTACTGCCTCTTCTATAAGTAGCCTTTTGCCCTGGGCTCAAAGTTCCGAGCATTTCGTTGTGCGTATTTATCGCTGAAGAAAGTTCCACTTTACCTTCTACAAGTACTACTTCAACCTGCTGTTCATCTTGGTAGCTTACCACATTAAACGAAGTACCTAATACATCTATATTGATACCGTTTACATCTATCTTGAATGGTTGCTTTTCGTTTTTTACAACTTTAAAAAAGGCCTCTCCAGTTAATTTTACTTCTCTAAAATCACCATTAAATAAAATTGGTACTTGCAAAACAGAGCCGGAATTCAACCAAACTTTTGAGCCGTCCGATAACTCAAAATAACTAACCATACCTTGCCTCGATGATATAGTTTGCATCAAAACATTATCTTTCTGAAGTTTCTTCGATGAGTTATACTTTACATAATTATATGCCGAATAAATCAAAAGTGGAAGAAGCAATATAGCCGCTATCTTTTGGAAATAGAACCACCATTTTACGGAATGGGAGATTACCATTCTTTCGTTGATTTTTTTTAACGCGTCAAATGAATTGAACTTTTCCATTTCGTGAAGCTGAGGTATAGCCTGCCATGCTTTCATGCTCTCT
>CAZHXV010000099.1:4108-4540 GCA_964536455.1 uncultured Aquimonas sp. | reverse complement strand
CGGGTAAAAGTAGACAATTGGAGATTGCTTTCAGGTGATAACGAAGTTGTTTTTCAAGAGAGCATGAAAGCAATCTCCAATTGTCTACTTTTACCCGATCATTTTCAGAAAGTTCCTCCGTAAAGTAACCTGGTAGCAATTCTTCTATCCCATTCAACCCATTATCCATTATAAGTAATATTAATTTTGGAAAGCACTGCCATTCTGCTTATTACAGAATAAGACGATCAACCTTTAAATCACACATATGACCAGGTAATATTCTAATCAATTAACCAAATAAGGATGAAGGATGGAAGAAATTCTGCAAGCTCCTGCCGCAAAATCTTCAGTGCATTCGAAATTTGTAATTCCACTGTTCTTTTTGATAAACCCAGCTTCTCAGATATTTCTTGATTTGACAAGCCATTTAGCCGGCAATTTTCAAAAACT
>CAZHXV010000099.1:0-4098 GCA_964536455.1 uncultured Aquimonas sp. | reverse complement strand
TTTTGAATTGCTTGCCTAAGTTCAGATTCGGCGAGGAAGTTTTCCGTAGAATCAACTCCTTCATTAGTAAAAAAAAGAGTATAAGATTTATGTTTTTCAACTACTTTGTGATGCTTATGATAATCTAAGCAACGATTCTTAATAGATGTAAAAAGATAGGATCTTAGTGAAGCTGTACTTCTTAATTGAGGAGGATGTACCCATAATGAAACAAAAAAGTCCTGAACTACATCCTCTACTACATTTCGATCTTCAATAAAAGGATAAGCAAAAGCACAGAGAGATGAATAATAATAATTAAATAAATAATCAAAAGCAATTTTATCCCTTTGCTCTAACCGTTCAATAATCATTTCATCTTTCACTACAAGCTAGTTTGGTTTAAACAAATCTATGAATATTTAAATAATCACAAACCCATAGCATTTTCTTTTGGTAACTCTCCGCAAACGATCATAGTAAAAGATATCTTTTCCGATGGCGCCAACCATCGTATTGATATCCGGCAGTTCTTGGATGGCGGCTATTGTAACAATACGTATTCATACAGAGCTCCTTATTACAGACAAAAGTCGAAGCTGCTGCTGCTGAATGATTTTAATGAAACCTGTACCCTGGGTAGCTGGAATGCCAAAATAATCCGGCCGGATACTACCGGGAACATACAGGTAGTTAATGTATTTGAAAAGAACAATGATGCATATTTTGAAATGGGCAACCTCGACAGCACCTGCTACCTGCACTACAGCTCGTTTGGATATACTGATCGTAAAACCGTAGCCATCACATCCCCTGTGTTTGATGCAAGCCAATACTACGATCTCAAGCTCAGCTTCGATTACCAGTATTGGGTAAATCCGGCTTCCCGGGTCATAGATTCGGCATATATATCTGCCGAAGTGTTTAACGCAATAAATGGCACATAGTGTTCAAAAAAAACCGGAGCAATATTTTCGGACCTGCAAGAGTATTTGACGGTGTATAGATTTGGGATTTGCTGCCTCCTAGGGTTTTTAAGAATTTGGATTCCCTTAAATCCCAGGTTATGCGAATAAGGTTTACAGCTGAGCTGGGAACAAACGACAGCATCAGGGGGAATTTTATGTTTCTGGCTTTGGATAATATAAGAGTAGATGGTTATTCGTTGAGAGAATTGAATTATCCCTTGACTTTTAAGGCCTTTCCTAACCCGGTTCAGGAAGAGATTTCTCTTGAATTCAGCAAACCGGTACTCACTTCATTGGATTTCAGGATCGTGGATATGTCTGGTAGAGTTGTTAAGCATGGTAAGATTACCAATAACAAAATATCAACCACTGAATTACAAAATAGCATATACCTGCTCCAGGCTTTTGATTCAGGAAAACTGGTAGGTAAGACAGTTAAATTTTTTAAACGATAGAAAAATATTTTTAATAGTAATTGTACTACGAACTCCGGATGTCGGTGCCGGCATACCCTTTCCATAAAGCCCCCGGTGAGGCAGGCTACCCTTACACCAAACCTCTCTCAAGTCTTTTATTGTAGCAAATTGCAGATAATTTTACACACCGTGTTTCAGTACTTTGCCAAAGTCGGAAATATGCTTTCCGCCAACCAAGGCAGCGATGCTTGCTCCGAAAGCTGCATCTTCATCAGTTTCCGATTTGACAACCCGGAAATTAAACGTTTCTTCAAGCACGCCAGCAAGTAAATTATTTTTTTCAATTGCATTCCCAGAGCCTACCAGCAAATCCTTGTTCTTTCTTAAATTTTCAGGTATCGCATTATAGAAATCATATAATTCATTACAAATACCTTTTACAAATCCAAGAATTAAAACTTCCGGAGTAAAGTTAGATGATGAGATATTAGAAATACTACCTTTTGAAAAAGGCTCAGATCGTGTACCGTTAAAATGGGTTTTAACAGAAAGGATGTCGTTATAATGCTTCTTAAAATCTATGTTATTCAATATTTCGTAAAAGTCTCTGACTTTTTCGGCATTTCCATTAAATAAGCTAACCGCTCTCTCAAAAAATGACTTGAGCATTATGAGAGACTGGCCTCCGCACAACGCTGCACCTACAAGAATATAACCTCCCCACGGAAAAGGTCTTGTGTCTAATGTATTCATCTGAATGAGATCTTCAGAATAGACGGACAACTGGCTGCTGGTTCCTATCGTAACATGTATTGATTTTTCCCTATCTCTTACAGATCCAATAAAGCCTGCCTGGTTATCACCAATAGCGGAATATACTGGAATATTCGAGTTATAATAACCTGAAAATGCAGCGGATTCACCAATTTCAGGTAATATGGAAGCATCAATACCAATGTTATCTAAGGATGAAAGATCAAATTTGTTTTCCTTAACGTTAAAAAACCCAAGACCTGCTGCATTTGTATAATCTGTTAATGGCGTCTTTCTCCCCGTTAGTTTCATTACTGCGTAATCCATAATGGTACAAAGCTTCACAGCACTCTTCGGCTTTATTGCATTCTTTATGTTATAAAAATGTGTCACTATGCCGTACCCGGTTGAAAGATTATACCCGGTATTTTCAGTTAGAAATTTAGCATAAGTAATGTGACTATTTAAGATCATGTTACCTCGGTTATCCTGCCAGGTATATAAGGGACTTACCGCCTCACCATTATTATTCACATAAACAATGCCATGCATTTGTCCGGTTATCCCTATTCCTTTAATAACGTCATACTTCGATTCGAGTTGCTTAATGATCCGCATAACACTATTAACGATCCATCCAGGATCCTGGATATTTTCCCAGGGCTTACCCGTATCAATCTTAGATTCATTTTCTATAGTTATTGAAGCTGTCGTTTCATTTAAAAAATCATATACAATGCCGCAGATAGAAGTTGTACCAATATCAATTCCAATAAAGTGCATACTATTTTTTTATTATCAAAGCTTCATTTATCCATGTCATCTTCTTAATTACACCGTTACGTGGTTATGGAATCCACCGTCAGATTCCTTTTGGGGTTTACGCCCAGTTTTTCCTCCAATTGCTCTAATGGAATTCCTTTGGTTTCAACAAATAAAAACCAAACAACAAAAAATTGTACAATCATCATGACCGCACCTACAATAAACGGGATCGATAAACCAATTTTAGGAATGGCAATAATCACCGGATACACCTGAGCTGCAATAGCTGCCAGTGCCCAATGTGTGAAACTACCTAAAGACAGTCCTTTGCTTCTTACCTTGTTTGGAAATACTTCGCTTATATAAACCCAGATAACAGCTCCCTGAGAGAATGAAAAAAATAAAATGAAAGCTGCTATACTCCAGGGGAATAATTCGGTTAAGTTCCTGGTCCATGCTATGTAAGCACAAAAAAACAAAGGAATTGCCGACCCCCAGGAACCGATCAGCAGCAGTTTTTTCCTGCCTATCTTATCAATCGTTAATAAGGCAACTGTTACAGCAATTACATTTGCAAGACCAATGATAACAGGTTGAAATTTACCTCCAAATTTGGCGCCTATTTCATTTAATGTATCATTCAAATAATATAAAAAACCGTTTACAAACGAAAGTTGATTGAAAGCCGCAACTGCAACCCCGAGAAATATAGGGTAAAAGTATTTTTTCTGAAACAGCTTTTCTTTAAATTGACCAACATTTGATTTTAATGATGCTGTAATTTCTGCCATCTCCTGGTCTATTTTCACTTCGCCGATTTGACTCAACACTTTGCGGGCTTCATCATATTTATTGACCGACACCAGCCACCGGGGGCTATTTGGAATAGTATATAACATAGCAGTAAACACCAGGGCCGGTACAACACCCATACCTAACATCACTCTCCATTGAACATAAAGCTCATTCAGGTTTAATAATTCAATCATCGCATTGGAGAAATAGGCCAGAAGAATACCCAGGCATACATTAAACTGGAATAAAATAACCAAACGACCCCGGAGCTTTGCCGGGGATATCTCTGCAATGTACATTGGCCCGAGGACAGAAGAACCGCCTATCGCCAGCCCGCCAATAAATCTGAATGTACACAAGGACCAATAGTCCCAAGCAAATGCGCACCCTAATGCAGATACAATAAATAAGAAGCCGAGTAC
>CAZHXV010000098.1:8403-10601 GCA_964536455.1 uncultured Aquimonas sp. | reverse complement strand
ACGGTGATGCACCTGCTCTCCGGCGATCCGCTGCCGGGCAGGAGCGGGCAACTCTTCCACGTGCAGGTCGATGCGATGCCCGGCGACAAGCCGCGCCAGAACCCGCCGGACATGCTCGACTACACCTCGGCCTTCGATCTGTGGAGCGCCGCGCGCGCCGACCGCCAGACGCTGGTGGTGGACAGCGAAATCCGACTGCACGCACCGGATGGCGCGGTGCCGCCGATGATGACGCTGATGCTGTCCGCGCACGCCGATTTCTTCCCGATGTTCGACCTGCCCTTCGCCTACGGCGGCGGCTGGAGCGCGGAGGACGATAACAAGCGCGCGCGCGTCGCGGTGATTTCCGCCGACCTCAACGACAGGCTGTTCGGCGGCGGCGACAGCGTCGGCCGCATGCTGCGCATCCGCGACAGCGAGGTGCGCATCGTCGGCGTGCTGAAGCCGTGGCGGCCTTCGCCGCAGTTCTACACGCTGGCCGGCGGCAACTACGCGCAGGGCGATACCGCCGGCTACTACGCCAAACCCGAAGACGTGATGGTGCCGTTCTTCACCGGCCTTGAGATCAACGACGGCCATTTCCAGCAGTTCACCTGCTGGTCGATCCCGGAAACGCCGGGCCACCTGCAAAACGCGCCCTGCGTCTGGCTGCAACTGTGGGTGCAACTGGACGACGCCGAAAAGCTCGCCGACTACCGCCGCTTCGTCGCCGCCTACGCCGCGCAGCAGCAGGACGCCGGGCGCATCGGCTACGCCGGCAACGCGCGCCTGCTTTCGCTGATGCAGTGGCTGGACTACAACCGCATCGTGCCGCGCGACGTGCGCCTGCAATCGTGGCTGGCGCTGGCGTTCCTCGCGATCTGCCTGTTCAACACCGTCGGCCTGCTGCTGGCGAAGTTCCTGCGGCGCGGCGGCGAGATTGGCGTGCGCCGCGCGCTGGGCGCATCCAGGCGCGCGATCTTCGCCCAATGCCTGACCGAAGCCGGCCTGATCGGCCTGGTCGGCGGCACGCTCGGCTGGGGCCTGACCCTGCTCGGGCTGTGGGCGGTGCGGCGCCAGCCGGTCGAATACGCCGACCTGGTGCATCTGGATCTGCCGATGTTCGCGCTGACCTTCGCGATGGCGCTGGCCGCCAGCCTGGTCGCCGGGCTGTTCCCGGCCTCGCGCGCGGCCCGCATCGTGCCGGCGATGCAACTGAAGACGCTGTAGGGAATCGCACGCATGGACATCAAACCGATCCTTTCCGCGCTGTCCCGCCACCGCGTCGCCGCCACGCTGATCGCGCTGGAGATCGCGCTGGCCTGCGCGGTGCTGTGCAACGCCTTCTTCCTGATCGCCGCGCGCCTGGAGCTGATGCGCATCGACAGCGGCGTGGACGAGGCTTCGCTCGCCCTGGTGGCGCTGCGCGGCTGCGAAAATTGCCACCCCGCCGACGTGAATGCCCGCGTATTGGCCGCGATTCGCTCGGTTCCGGGCGTGCGCGCGGCGGGCGTCCTCAATGCCGCGCCGTTCGGCGAACGCGCCGGCGATGCGGGCGTCACGCTGGATCCCGAGGGCACGCGCTTCGGCGGCGTGCCGCATTTCTACGCCTTCGGGCCGGACGCGATCGCCACGCTCGGCCTGCAAGCCAGCCGCGGCCGGAACTTCGCGCCCGCCGATTTCCAGCCGGCGGTGGCGTATTCGATGCCGGCCAAGGCGGAGGTCTGGGTCGCGCAGGCCTTCGCCGACCACCTGTGGCCCGGCGAAGACCCGCTCGGCAAGGAATTCTGGATGGGCGAGTTCCACTACCGCGTGGCCGGCGTGCTGGCGCATTTCGCGCGGCCCAATCCCGGCCGCAGCGAGAACGGCGTCGCCAGTTCCGAGTGGTCGGTGATCCTGCCGGTGCTCGATGCCGAACATTCCGGCCGCTACGTGCTGCGCGCCGACCCGGCGCAACTGCCGCGCGCGATGCCGGCGGTGCGCGAGGCGGTGGCGCAGGCGGTGCCCGAGGCGATGCTCGATCAGAGCCAGAGCCGCCCGCTGTCCGAGCTGCGCGCGGATTATTTCCAGCGCGACCGCGCCATGGCCTGGCTGCTGGTCTGCGTGATCGCGGCGATGCTGCTGGTCACCGCGCTGGGCATCGTCGGCCTGGCCAGTTTCTGGGTGGCCCAGCGCACCAAGCAGATCGGCATCCGCCGCGCGCTGGGCGCGACCCGCGG
>CAZHXV010000098.1:1768-8393 GCA_964536455.1 uncultured Aquimonas sp. | reverse complement strand
GCGACATCCTGCGCTACTTCCAGACCGAGAACTTCCTGATCGCAGGCTTCGGCATCGCGCTGGGGATGCTGCTGGCCTACGGCGCCAACCTGTTCCTGATGCGGTTTTTCGAACTGGCGCGCCTGCCGTGGTTCTACCTGCCCGTCGGCGCATTGCTGCTGTGGGCGCTCGGCCAGTTGGCCGTGCTCGGCCCGGCCCTGCGCGCCGCCGCCATCCCGCCCGTCGTCGCCACGCGCAGCGCCTGACCTTTTCCGGAGCCCTCCATGTTCGGCTACTACCTCAAGCTCGCGCTGCGCAGTTTCCGCCGCAACAAGGTGCTGACCGCACTGATGGTGCTGGCGGTGGCGCTGGGCATCGGTGCGTCGATGACCACGTTGACGGTGTTCCACGTATTGAGCGGCGATCCCATCCCGCACAAGAGTGGGCGCCTGTTCTACGTGCAGCTGGATGCGCAATCCATGCAGGGCTACCGCCCCGGTGCGGAGCCTGAAACCCAGCTCACCCGGCTGGATGCCGAAACGCTGCTGCGGCAAAAGCGCGGGTTGCGGCAGACGATGGCCAGCGGCGGCAACGTGGTGGTCGATCCGCAACGCGAGGGCAAGACGCCGTTCCTGGCCGATTCGCGCTACGCCACGGCGGATTTCTTCGCGATGTTCGAGGTGCCGTTGCTGCATGGCCGCGCCTGGAATGCGGCGGAGGACGAGGCGCACGCGCGGGTCGTGGTGATCGGCCCGGAATTGAACGACACTGCGTTCGGGGGCGGCGACAGCGCCGGCCAGATACTGAGCATCGACGGCAACGAGTTCACCGTGGTCGGCGTACTCGACCGCTGGCGTCCGGTGCCGAAGTTCTTCGATCTCTACACCGGCGAATACGGCGCCACCGAAAGCCTGTTCATCCCGTTCAGCGCCTCGCGCGACCTGAAGATGGGCACGCGCGGCAGCACCAATTGCTGGGGCGATTCGGGCGGCGACTCGCGCGCGTTGAACGTGCCCTGCGCCTGGGTGCAGTACTGGGTGGAACTGGAATCGGCGGATCAGGCCGCCGGCTACCGCGATTACCTGACCAGCTATTCCAGCCAGCAGCACGAGGCCGGGCGATTCGAGCGCCCGCCCAACGTGCGGTTGCGCAACGTGATGGAACTGCTGGAATTCAACCAGTTCGTGCCCGGCGACGTGCGCTTGCAGGTGTGGTTGGCGCTGGGCTTCCTGCTGGTGTGCCTGGTCAACATCGTGGGCCTCTTGCTGGCCAAGTTCCTGCGCCGCAGCGGGGAGATCGGCGTGCGCCGCGCACTGGGCGCCTCGCGCATGGAGATCTTCAAGCAATGCCTGATCGAGGCCGGCGTCGTCGGCCTGGCCGGCGGCGTACTGGGCCTTGCGCTGGCGCTGCTGGGGCTGTGGGGCGTGCGCCAGCAGCCGGTGAGCTACGCCACGCTGGCGCATCTAGATGGCGCGATGCTGCTTCTGACCTTCGCGCTGTCGCTCGTCGCCAGCCTGATGGCCGGCGTGTTGCCGGCATGGCGGGCGATGCAGATTGCGCCGGCGGTGCAGTTGAAGACCCAATGAAACGGGATTGGAGATTCGTAAAAAACGGAATCCCGTGCGAATACCTTCCCGCCAATCCCGGACGCTCTACAACAGCCAAAGGCTGGTCATCCCGAATCACCAATCCCGAGACCCCATGGAAATCCGTCCCATCCTCTCCACGCTGCGCCGGCACCGCGCCGCCGCGACGCTGATCGTCATCGAGATCGCGCTTTCCTGCGCCATCGTCTGCAATGCGCTGTTCCTGATCGTCGGGCGGCTGGAACGCATCACCATGCCCAGCGGCATCGCGGAGAGCGAGCTGGTGCGGATCCAGGCGGCCAGCCTGCGCCAGCTCGGCGCCGGCAACGAGGTGCACGAATCCGCCGCGCGCGAGTACCTGGAAACGCTGCGGCGCGTGCCGGGCGTTACGCAGGCCACCATCGCCTCGCAGATTCCGTTCGGCAACTCCAGCAACAACAGCAGCGTGCGCCTGTCCGAGGATCAACAGACCAGCACCCTCAACGCCACGGTCTATATGGACGACGGCAATCTGCTGGAAACTTTCGGCCTGAAACTGATTGCGGGCCGGGATTTTCAGGCCGACGAGTATCAGGATCTGGCGGTACTGGAGAAATCCGGCGGCGAAGGCAAGGTGCCGGGGGCGATCATCAACCGCACCATGGCGCAGCGCCTGTTCCCCGGCCAGAACGCGGTCGGCCAGGTCTTCTACAGCTGGGGCAATGCGCCGATTCCGGTGGTTGGCGTAGTGGAGGAACTGGTTCGACCCAACAATTTCGGCAACGGCCAGTATTCGATGATCTTCCCGATCCGCGAATATCGCCCCGGCGTGCAGTTCGTACTGCGCACCGCGCCTGAGCGGCGCGCACAAGTGCTCAAGGACGGCGAGGATGCGTTGCGCCGCATCGACCCGAGCCTGCTGGTGGTGGAGCAGGGGCTGCTCAGCGACCTGCGCGCAAGTTTCTTCCAGCAGGACAAGTCGATGGCCTGGCTGCTGGCGGTGGTGATCGCAGCGCTCTTGCTGGTCACGGCGTTGGGCATCATGGGCCTGGCCAGTTTCTGGGTGGCCCAGCGCACCCGCCAGATCGGGGTGCGGCGCGCGCTCGGCGCAACCCGCGGGCAAATCCTGACCTATTTCCAGACCGAGAACTTCATCCTCGCAAGCTGCGGCATCGCGCTGGGCATGGCGCTGGCCTTCGGCATCAATCAACTGTTGATGGGCCGCTACGAACTGCCGCGCCTGCCCTGGCACTACCTGCCGATCGGCGCGGTGGTGCTGTGGGCGCTCGGGCAACTCTCGGTGCTGTGGCCGGCGCGCCGCGCGGCGAGCGTACCGCCGGCCACCGCCACGCGCAGCGCCTGAACCCGGAGATACGACCATGTTCGGCTATTACCTCAAACTCGCGCTGCGCAGCTTCCGCCGCAACACGGCGCTGACGGCCCTGATGGTGCTGGCGGTGGCGCTGGGCATCGGCGCCAGCAGCACCACGCTGACGGTGTTCTACGTGCTCTCCGGCGATCCGATCCCGCACAAGAGCGACACCTTGTTCTATCCGCGCATCGAGCCGCGCAGCCTTGGCCGCAACGCGCAACCGGACCCGGAACCGATGGAGCAGATGACGCGCTTCGATGCGGAGGCGCTGCTGCGCGATGCGCGCGGCGCGCGGCAGGCGCTGATGAGCGGCGGCTCGACCACGATCCTGCCCGAAGGCGCGGCGATGCAACCGTTCCGGGCACGGGCGCGCTATGCCAGTGCCGATTTCTTCCCGATGTTCGATGCGCCCTTGCTGCATGGGCGAAGCTGGAATGCGGAGGAAGACGGCGCCCGCGCCCGCGTGGCCGTCGTCAGCCGCGAGCTTTCGCAGCGGTTGTTCGGCGACGCCAACGCCGTGGGCCGCAGCGTGCCTCTTTCGCAAGGCGCGCTCCAGGTGATCGGCGTGCTCGACGACTGGCCGCTCAACCCGCGCTTCTACGACCTCAGCAACCGCCAGTTCGGCGGCAGCGAACAGCTGTTCCTGCCCTTTTCCACCGCGATGGACATGGCCCTGCCCACCCAGGGCAGCACCTGGTGCTGGGGCAACCCCAACCAGAACGGAGAGAACAGCCGCAGCCTCAATGCGCCCTGCGCCTGGGTGCAGTACTGGGTGGAGTTGACCGCGCCGGGCCAGGCCGCCGACTACCTCAAGTACCTGGAGGACTATTCCGAACAGCAGCGCGCCGCCGGGCGCTTCGAACGGCCCGCCAACGTGCGCCTGGACAACGTGATGGGCTGGCTGGGTTTCAAGGGCGTGGTGCCCAACGACGTGCGGATGCAGATGTGGCTGGCGTTCGGCTTCCTGCTGGTGTGCCTCGTCAACACCACGGGTTTGTTGCTGGCCAAGTTCCTGCGCCGCAGCGGAGAGATCGGCGTGCGCCGCGCGCTGGGCGCCTCGCGCCGCGCCATCTTCGCCCAATGCCTGATGGAAACCGGCTGCGTCGGCGCGGCGGGCGGCCTGCTGGGCCTGGGCTTTGCGCTGCTCGGGCTGTGGCTGGTGCGGCAACAGCCGGACAACTACGCACAGGTGGCGCACATGAACCTGGCGATGCTGGCCGCAACGCTGGGCCTGGCGCTGTTCGCCAGCATCCTGGCCGGCCTGCTGCCCGCATGGCGCGCGATGCAGATCGCGCCCGCAGTGCAGTTGAAGACGCAATGAAAAGGGGATTGGAGATTGGGGATTCGTAAAAGCAGAACCCCGCAAGACCGCCGCTCCTGCCAATCCCAAATCTCCAATCCCGGACGCTCTACAACAGCCAAAGGCTGGTCATCCCGAACCACGATCCTTCCCATGAACATCCATCCCATCCTTTCCGCCCTGTTCCGCCACAAGACCACCGCCGCGCTGATCGTGCTGGAGATCGCGCTGTCCTGCGCCATCGTCTGCAATACGGTGTTCGTGATCGGCAGCCGCATCGGCCACATGCACCGGCCCAGCGGCGTGGTGGAAAACGAACTGCTGGTGATCGACGTGAGCAGCATCCAGGCGGATCGCAACGCCGATGCGATCCGCCTGGAAGACCTCGCCGCGCTGGCGGCGATTCCCGGCGTGACGTCGGTTTCCAGCATCAACCAGATTCCCTACGGCGGAAACGTCTGGGCCTCCAGCGTGGCGACCACGCCGGAACAGGCCGAAGATGCCGGCGTCACCGTCACCGAATACCTGGACGACGGAAATCTCATGCAGACCTATGGCCTGCGGCTGGTGGCAGGGCGCAACTTCGATGCGGAGGAGTATCAGGATCGAAGCGCGGTCGAAACCTCGACCGGCGGTGCGCGAACGCCACCGGTCGTGATCCTGGGAAAGACGCTGGCGCAGCACCTGTTCCCGGGCGAATCGGCGGTCGGCAAGGAAATCCACGAAGATGCCGACACGTCGCTGCGCGTGGTCGGCGTGATCGAGGATCTGCTGGCGCCGGGCACCGGCTTCGTCGGCCTCGAAGGCGACTATTACTCGATGATCCTGCCGCTGCGCGTCTCCAACGGCAGCTACGCGATCCGCACCGACCCCGGGCGACGCGCCGAGGTGCTCAAGGCCGCCGAGGAAACCCTCGCACGCCTGGATCCCAATCGCATCTTCGACCAGCGCCAGACGCTGGAAGCCATGCGCTACGACTTCTACAGCCGCGACCGCGCCGTGGTGTGGCTGCTGACGGCAGTCTGCGTGGCGCTGCTGGCGGTGACGGCGCTGGGCATCGTGGGCATGGCCAGCTTCTGGGTGGCCCAGCGCACCAAACAGATCGGCGTGCGGCGTGCGCTCGGCGCGACCCGCTCGCAGATCCTGGCCTATTTCCAGACCGAGAATTTCATCCTGGTCAGCGGCGGCATCGCGCTGGGGATGCTGCTGGCCTTCGGCATCAACCAGATGCTGATGAGCAAGTACGAACTGCCGCGCCTGCCCTGGCAGTACCTGCCGGTGAGCGCAGCGCTGCTGTGGTCGCTCGGCCAGATCGCCGTGCTCGGCCCGGCGCGCCGTGCCGCCAACATCCCACCCGCCATCGCCACGCGCAGCGCTTGACGGCAGGCAACGGATTCCAAGGAGACTTACGATGATCGGCTACTACGCCCACCTGGCCCTGCGCAGCTTCCGCCGCAACAAGGTGCTGACCGCGCTGATGGTGCTCGCCATCGCGCTGGGCATCGGCGCGTGCATGACCACGCTCACCGTGTTCCGCGTATTGAGCGGCGACCCCATTCCGGACAAGAGCGACCGGCTGTTCTACGTGCAGCTCGATCCGGATTCCATGCAGGGCTACGCGCCCGGCGAGGAGCCGAACTACCAGAGCACCCGTTTCGACGCCGAGACGCTGCTGCGGGAAAGGCACGGTCTGCGCCAGGCCATGATGACCGGCGGCGGGCTGTCGATCACGCCGCAGGACAGCCACCTGCCGCCCTTCATCAGCGATGCGCGCTACACCAGCGCGGATTTCTTCGCCATGTTCCAGGTGCCCTTCCTGCACGGTGCGGGCTGGAGCGCGGCGGAGGACGAAAACCGGGCGCGCGTGGCCGTGGTCAGCAAGGAATTGAGCGAGCGCCTGTTCGGCGGCGGCAACAGCGTGGGCAGGACGCTGCGGCTGGATCAGGCCGATTTCACCATCGTCGGCGTGACCGACACCTGGCGGCCGACACCGCGCTTCTACGACATGAACTCCGATCGCTACGGCGAGCAGGAGGACGTGATCCTGCCCTTTTCCACCTCGCGCGACCTGAGCATGGGGCGCAACGGCAGCATGGATTGCTGGGGCAATTCCGGTGCCGACAGCACGGCGCTCAATGCCCCCTGCGCCTGGATTCAGTACTGGGTGGAACTGGAATCTTCGAGCGGGCACCGCGCCTATCTGGATTACCTCACGGCCTATTCCGACCGGCAACGCGAGGCCGGGCGCTTCGAGCGGCCCACCAATGTGCGCCTGCGCAACGTGATGCAGTGGCTGGACTACAACCGCGTCGTGCCGCGCGACGTGGTGATGCAGATGTGGCTGGGGCTGGGCTTCCTGCTGGTGTGCCTGCTCAACACCGTGGGCCTGCTGCTGGCCAAGTTCCTGCG
>CAZHXV010000098.1:0-1758 GCA_964536455.1 uncultured Aquimonas sp. | reverse complement strand
GCCGATGAGCTATGCCGGCCTTGCGCACCTGGATGGTTCGATGCTGGTCGCCACCTTCGTCCTGGCCATCCTCGCCAGCCTGTTCGCCGGCCTGCTTCCCGCATGGCGCGCGATGCAGGTGACGCCGGCCATGCAGCTCAAGTCGCAGTGAAACCGGGATTGGAGATTGGGGATTGGCAAACGCCATCCCGGAACCTTGCCCCCGCCAATCCCGGACGCTCTACAACAGCCAAAGGCTGGTCATCCCCCATCACCAATCCCGGATCTTGACCCATGGAAATTCGCCCCATTCTTTCCACCCTGATGCGCCACAAGACGGCGTCGGCGTTGATCGTGCTCCAGATCGCCGTCACCTGCGCCATCATCTGCAACGCCTTGTTCATGATCGGCGAGCGCCTCGCGCAGATCACCGAAACCAGCGGCCTGGCCGAGGACGAACTGGTGCGCGTGCAGATCGTTCCGGTGGGCGACGACGCCGACGCCGGCCCGCGCACGCGCTCCGATCTGGCGGCGCTGCGCGGCCTGCCGGGCGTCGCGGCGGCGACCGTGCTGAACCAGGTGCCGTTCGTGAATTCGTCCTGGAACAGCGGCGTGCGGCTTTCGCCCGAGCAGCAGCAATCCACGCTCAACGCAACCAACTACATGGCCGAGGAACAGTTCATCCGGACGCTGGGGCTGAACCTGGTCGCCGGGCGCGACTTCCTGCCCGGGGAATACCTGGAATTTGCGGACATCCAGCGCAGCGAGGATCCCGCTTCGATCCCGGCGGCCATCATCACGCGGAAACTGGCGGACCGGCTGTTTCCGGGCGAGAACCCGATCGGCAAGGTCTTCTACAGCTGGGGCGAAGCACCGATCCCGGTGGTAGGGGTGGTGGAACACCTGGTGCGCCCGAGCATGCAGGGCGGGCCGGCGGCCCGCGAGTTCGCGATGGTCTTCCCGCTGCGGCCGAACTACAACCTCGGCGGCAACTACCTGATCCGCACCACGCCCGAGCGCCGGGCCGAGGTGCTGGCCGCCGCGGTGGCCACGCTGCGCGGCAGCGGGCCGCCGCGGATCGTCCTGGAAGACAACACCACCACCGTCTCGGAACTGCGCGAGAGGTTCTACCAGCAACCGCGCGGCATGGCCTGGCTGCTGGGCATCGTCTGCGTGGCGCTGCTCCTGATCACCGCATTGGGCATCGTGGGCCTGGCCAGTTTCTGGGTACAGCAACGCACCCGCCAGATCGGCGTGCGGCGTGCGCTCGGCGCGACCCGGGGGCAGATCCTGCGGTATTTCCAGACCGAGAATTTCCTGCTCGCCGGCATCGGCATCGTGCTCGGGATGCTGGCCGCCTACGGCATCAACCTGTGGTTGATGAGCGCGTACGAGCTGGCGCGGCTGCCGCTGTATTACCTGCCCATCGGTGCCGTGGCGCTGTGGCTGCTCGGCCAGGTTGCCGTGTTCGGCCCGGCGCAGCGCGCGGCGGCGGTATCCCCGGCGGTGGCCACCAGGACGGCCTGAGCCGCCGGGCAATCTGCGGCCGATACAATGCGGCGTCCGCCACTGCGCCGCGAAACTCCGCCGTGCCGCGGCACGTGCGCTTTCTCCTGATTTCGCCCTCGATCGGTCATTCCATGCCCACCGTCCTCATCATCGACGACAACGCCTCGGTCGCCACCGCGCTCGATGTGCTGCTGTCCCTGCACGACATCCGCACCCTCGGCGCGCTTTCGCCCGAGGCGGGGCTGGAGCTCCTGCGGCGCGAGGACGTGG
>CAZHXV010000097.1:0-10641 GCA_964536455.1 uncultured Aquimonas sp. | reverse complement strand
CGTGAGCCAACTGCCGGTGATGGACGGCGATGCCATCGTCGGCATCCTCGACGAATCCGACGTGCTGCTGCACGTCTATGGCGACGAAGCCCGCTTCCGCGACAGCGTGGCCACCGCGATGGCCACGAAGCTCGAAAAGATCGGCGTGAAATCCCCCGTCGAGGCCTTGTTGCCCATCTTCGACCACGGCCACGTCGCCATCGTCGTCGATGGCGAACGCTTCCTTGGCCTCATTACCCGCATCGACCTTCTGAACTACCTGCGCCGTCGGGTGCAGTGAGACTCCCAATGAACCAGACCGCTTCCTACGGCCTCGGTACCCTCGCCATCCACGCCGGCCAATCGCCCGATCCTTCCACCGGCGCGGTGATGACCCCGATCTACGCCACGTCCACCTACGCGCAGAAGAGCCCCGGCGAGCATCAGGGCTTCGAGTATTCGCGCAGCCACAATCCCACGCGCTTCGCCTACGAACGCTGCATCGCGGCGCTGGAAGGCGGCGCGCAGGGCTACGCCTTCGCGTCCGGGCTGGCGGCCACGTCCACGGTGCTGGACGTGCTGGATTCGGGCAGCCACGTGATCTGCATGGACGATGTCTATGGCGGCACGTTCCGGCTGCTGGAGCGCGTGCGCAGGCGTTCGGCCGGGCTGGACATTTCCTTCGTCGATCTGAACGACGAAGCCGCGCTCGCCGCAGCGGTGAAGCCTTCGACGAAGCTGATCTGGTGCGAGACGCCGACCAATCCGCTGCTGAAGATCGTCGATGTCGAGAAACTCGCGCGCTTCGCCCGGGCACGCGGCATCCGGCTGGCGGTGGACAACACCTTCGCCTCGCCGATGCTGCAACGCCCGCTGGAACTGGGCGCTCACCTGGTGATGCACTCGGCCACGAAATACCTCAACGGCCATTCGGACATCGTGGGCGGCATCGTGGTGGTCGGCGACGATGCGGAGCTGGCGGAAAAGATGACCTTCCTGCAGAACGCCGTGGGCGGCGTGCAGGGGCCGTTCGACAGCTTCCTCGCGCTGCGCGGGCTGAAAACCCTGCACCTGCGGATGCGCGCGCACTGCGACAACGCGCTGGAACTGGCGCACTGGCTTCAGGCCCATCCGGCGATCGAGAAGGTGATCCATCCGGGCCTGCCTTCGCACCCGCAACACGAATTGGCCGCTCGCCAGATGCGCGGCTTCGGCGGCATGGTCACCGTCTTCGTGAAAGGCGGGCTGGCGGCGGCGCGGCGGATGATGGAGCGCACGCAGCTTTTCGCCTGCGCCGAATCGCTCGGCGGCGTGGAAAGCCTGGCGAACCATCCGGCGATCATGACGCACGCCTCGATCCCGCCGGAAACCCGCGCGGCGCTGGGCATCACGGACAACCTCGTGCGGCTGAGCGTAGGCGTGGAGGATGTCGAAGACCTGCGGCGCGATCTGGAACAAGCCTTGGCCGCGTGAATCCGCCGCGCCGGCTGAATGCCCCGTTCCGGCGCACTCGAAAACCCTTTCCGCCGCCCTTATCTTGCGGCCAGACTCCACCCAGGAACCTTCGCCATGTCGCCCGATTCTGCCACCCGCGAACGCATCGAATCCCTCCTCGCCCAACACGCCATCGTGTTGTTCATGAAAGGCGTGCCCGGTGCGCCGCAGTGCGGGTTCTCGGCCCGCGCCTCGGGCATCCTCGATAGCCTGGGCGTGGATTTCCACGGCGTGAACGTGCTGGCCGATCCGGAAATCCGCGAAGGCATCAAGGCCTTCGGCAACTGGCCGACGATCCCGCAGCTCTACGTGCGCGGGGAGCTGGTCGGCGGCAGCGACATCCTCCAGAACCTGTACGACAGCGGCGACCTGTTCGATCTGCTCGGCGTGGCCGCGCCCGACCGCACGCCACCGTCGATCCGCATCAGCGATGCCGCCGCGCGCGCGATTTCCGCCGCACTGGAAGATGCCGGCCCCGGCCAGTTCCTGCACCTTTCCATCGACCTGCGCTTCGAGGCGCAATTCCAGCTCGGCCCGGTGCGCGGCGGGGAAGTCGTGGCCGAATCGGCGGGTATCCGCGTGCATTTCGATCCGTCCAGCGCGCAGCGTGCGAAGGGCCTGGAAATCGACTGGATCGACGATGCGCGCGGCGCGGGGCTGGCGATCCGCAACCCGAACGCGCCTGCGCCGGTGAAATCCATCGGCGTGCGCGAACTGCACGACCGCATCGCCGCCGGCAGCATCGACGTGATCGACGTGCGCCCGGCGTCCGCGCGCGCCATCGCGCCTTTCCCCGGCCCGCACGACGTGCTGGACGAGGATTCGCTCGCGCGGCTGGAAGCGCTGCCGAAGGAGCTGCCCATCGCCTTCATCTGCCATCACGGCAATTCCAGCCGGCAGGCCGCCGAGCGTTTCCGCGGACTGGGCTTCCACGACGTTTACAACGTGGAAGGCGGCATCGACGCCTGGTCGCTGGACGTCGATCCCTCGGTGCCGCGTTACTGAGATTGCGTGTATCCAGGCCGGCCGGGCTGCCGTTCCCGCACGGCGCGTCACGAATGTTCACAGTACGCCGGTTGCGCTATGTTGACAGCCACGATGCAATGCGACACGCATCACGGTTGAGGTGTCGGGCTTGCATGGGAGCAAGGCGCATGGGAACGCAATGGCAACGAATCCTGGCAGCGCAGGCCATCGCGGCATTGGCCGCTGGCTGCGGCGGGCGAGCCGACGAGGCGGCGCGAGTGTGCCTGGAAGCGGCCCAGGCCAAGGCCGCAGGGCAGAGCATCGACTTGAATGCCAAGGCGCTTGCCGCCCATGCCACGCCGGATGGCGAAGATGCGTTCCTGATACGGGCCCCGATCGTGCTGGATGCGGGCCTCTCCGGCGAATCGAAACAGACGCTGGACTGCCGGGTGCGCATCACCGCCAACGGCGCGGAGATCATCTCGCTGACCTTCGTGTTCTGATTGCGATACAGTTGCAGGCTCGGTCGGGCGCGTGCCCGGCGTCGTCGGAGACGGGGTTGATTCGGGCCATCTTGGGGTTTGCCTCTTGCGCGCATCGCGGCATCGTTGCTGCCGCCTTCATCGGGTGCGGATCGCCCCGCGCAGGCCTTGCGCCATGAGCACGCGACGCGGCAGCCTGTTCATCGTGGCCGCGCCTTCGGGGGCCGGCAAATCCTCGCTGGTGAACGCGGTGCTGGCGCGCGAACCGGACATCGTGCTCTCGATCTCCTTCACCTCGCGCGCCCCGCGCCCCGGCGAGCGCCACGCCCAGCATTACCACTTCGTGTCCGAAGCCGAATTCCGCCGCATGATCGAGGCCGGGGATTTCTTCGAATACGCCATCGTGCACGGCGACTACAAGGGCACCGCGCGGCAATCCGTGGAACCGTTGTTGGCGCAAGGCCGCGACGTACTGCTGGAAATCGACTGGCAGGGCGCGCGCCAGGTGCGCAGGCTGGTGCCCGACTGCACCACGATCTTCATCCTGCCGCCGTCCCGCATTGAACTGGAACGCCGGCTGCGCAGCCGCGCCCAGGATTCGGACGAAACCATCGTGCGGCGGCTGGCCGATTCGCGCGGGGAGATCTCGCATGCGCCGGAGTTCGACTACGTCGTCGTCAACGATCGCTTCGAACGCGCGCTGGACGATCTGTGCGCCATCGTGCGGGCGCGGCGGCTTTCGCGCCAGGTGCAGGTGCCGGCCCAGCAGGCGCTGCTGGACGCGCTGCTGGCCTGATCGCGGACGGTTCCGCAAACGGCGACCGCGCGCGGGCTTCCGGCAAGCCGGGGCTGGCTGGTATCATGCCGCGCTGTCCTTGCCTTCAGCCGATTCGCCAAAGGTGTCGCGTGCATAACCACGACCTGCAATTCCTGAAACGCTTTTCGATGGTGATAGCGTTCCTGTTGCTGGTGGCGCTGATCCTGATCGCGCTCGCCTTCCTGCTTTCCCACCGCCTGCCGCACGAGGCGGCGCCCGGCGCGCAGGCGCGCGTCGAAGAACGCATCAAGCCGGTCGGCGCGGTCTATGCCGGCGAGACCGGTGCCGCGGCGGCGGCCGCCGCCGCCAAGGCCGCGCTGGAAGCGGCGGCTTCGCAGGTCGCCTACGACGGTACGCTCGACGGCTCGGTGATCTACACCAAGCTGTGCAGCGCCTGCCACGGCACTGGCGCGGGCGGCGCACCCACGCTGGATCATTCGCACTGGGATGCGCGCATCGCGCAGGGTGTGGATACGCTGCTCAGGCACTCCATCGAGGGTTACCAGGGCGCCGCCGGCCTGATGCCGGCGCGTGGCGGCAATCCTGCGCTGAACGACGAGCAGATGCAGGCGACGGTCAAATGGATGCTGGACAACCTCAAATAATCGCGACTGGCGGGCAATACTGCGTTCCCGACGCCGCCTCCGGGCGGCGTCTTCGTCTTGGCGCGGCATTTCCCGCTGCGCTGGTCTTCGCCTTGGCGTTTGCTTCCAGCGCCTGCAGCGCCCCCGGTTCCGGCAATGGCGACAAACCCGTCGCGCTGCCCATCGGCCAGGTTCAGGGCAGCGGCACGATCAGTCCGTACCTGGATCAGCGGGTCGAACTGCAAGGCGTGGTCACCGGCAACTTCGTCGCCGGCCTGGGCGGTTTCTTCATGCAGGACGCCACCGGCGAGGACGACGGCGATCCGGCCACTTCCGACGGCATCTTCGTGGTCTGGCCCAATGGCAGTGCGCCCAGGGTAAGGCGCGGGGATCGGGTGCGCGTGGCCGGCAGCGTGGCCGAACTGGGCCGCGACGGCGACGGCCAGACGGCGGTGCAGGCCACCGAAATCAACGTGCTCGGGCGCGGCGCAGCCGCCGTCGTCGCCATCAAGGAAGCCCCGAAAGCCTTGCAGGAATGGGAGCGCCTGGAAGGCATGTGGCTGCGCATCGACGTGCCGCTCAGCCTTGCCGGCAACGAAAACCTGTTGCGCTTCGGCGAACTCACCGCCAGCTTCGGCCCGCGCCTTTTCACCGGCACCGAGATCGCCTTGCCGGGCGAGGCCGCGCGCGCCGTCGAGGCGGAAAACCAGCGCCGCCGCCTGATCCTGGACGACAACCGCGACGGCGAATACCCGGAAAACTTCTGGTTCCTGCCCGAGCCGCTGTCGCAGCAAGCCCCGTTGCGCGCCGGCAGCCTGCTGCACGGCGCCGAAGGCATCCTGCAACAGCATCCCTATGGCTGGCGGCTGCAACTGACCAAGGAGCTGGATCACGTCGAACAGGCCCTGCGCCCGCATGCGCCGGAACTGCCCGAGGGCATCCGCATCGCCAGCTTCAACCTGCTCAACTGGTTCAACGGCGACGGCCAGGGCCGTGGCTTCCCCACCGAGCGCGGCGCGCAAACCCTGCGCGAAGCCAACCGCCAGCGCGACAAACTCGTCGCCGCCATCGTGCAACTGCAACCGGACGCCGCCGCGCTGATGGAAGTGGAGAACGACGGCTTCGGCCGCACCAGCAGCCTGGCGCAACTGGTTTCCGCCTTGAACACGGCCTGGCCGGAAGGCGACTACCGCCTGGTCGATGCCGGCAAGGGGCCGGGCAGCGACGTGATGCGCGTGGCCATCGTCTATCGCGCGGGGCGCCTGGATCCGCGCGGCGAACCGGCGGTGCTGGATTCCGGCGCGTTTGCCGAACGCAACCGCGTGCCGCTGGCGCAAAGCTTCGCCGTGGCCGGAAAACCCGGCGTCGTCTTCACGCTTGCCGCCAATCATTTCAAATCCAAGGGCGGCTGCGACGAAGCCACGGGGGCCGACCGCGACCTGCGCGACGGCCAATCCTGCTGGAACGCCCGTCGCCTCGCCGCCGCCAGGGAATTCGATGCCTGGATGAAATCCGACCCCACCGGCAGCGCCAGCCCGCACGCCATCGCGCTGGGCGATCTCAACAGCTACGCCCAGGAAGACCCGGTGCGCGCCCTGCGCGACGCCGGCTGGCAGGATGCCTTCGCGCTCGCCAAGGCGCAGGCGCCATACAGTTTCAGTTATCGCGGTGCCGTCGGGCGCCTGGATCACGCGCTGGTTTCCGCATCGCTCGCCCCGCACGTCAAAGCCACCGCGGAATGGCACATCAACTCCGACGAATCCGAAGCCTTCGATTACGCTTCGCGCAACAAGCTCAGCCCCGCATGGTACGCCGCCGATCCGTATCGCTCCTCCGACCATGATCCTGTGATCGTGGTGCTGGGCATCGAGCAATGAGCCGGCAACCGCTCCGCGTGTAGGGAAACCGATCCGGGTACCACGCATGGGCAGCATCGGGAAAGCATCCTCCGACAACGCCGCCGAATTCGCTTGGCGGCACGATGACGTTTTCGGGCGGATCGCAGCGCGATACGACAAGCTGTGCGATGCATTCAGTTTCGGAATCCATCGCCTGTGGAAAAGGCGGGTCGCCAGACGCATCGCCAGCGAGGAGTGGAACACGCTTCTGGATGGGGCCACTGGAACGGGAGACATCATTCTCCGAGTGGTGGAACAGGCTTCCGTGCAGGGGCGGACAATCGTGGCGTCGGACATAAGCCCGCAAATGCTGGCCATCGCCGGGAAGCGGCTGTCGCGCCACGGTGCGGCCATCGGCTTGAACGTGCTCGATGCCGAGAGCATGCCCTCGATCCAGGCCGGAAGTTTCGACGCATACTCCATCTCGCTTGGATTGAAAATATGCGATCGAAGACTGGCGATGCTCGAGGCGTTCCGGGTACTGAAGCCCGGGGGCAGGCTCATCGTCCTGGAGGCGTCCAATATCCCCTGGCGGCGGCTGCACCGGGCGTACCTGGTCTACATGTCCTTCTGTATGCCGGTGCTCGGCTGGCTCGCGACCGGCGGCGATTCCTCCGCGTACAAGTACCTGCTTCATGGAATCCGGGAGTTCCCCACCGCCGAGGAGCTCGCCGGCGAACTACGGGAATGTGGATTCGAAGACGTTGCGTTCGAGCGATTGTCGCTCGGCATCGTCGCCATTCACGTTGCGCGAAAGCCTGATGACCCTGCGCACGCGCGCCAGCCGTTATCATCTCCCGCATGACCTTCCCCGCCTTCCCCGAAACCGCGACAACGCTGCTGTTGCCCGGCCCTGCCGGCGCGCTGGAAGTGGCGGTCGATCTGCCCGATGCCGGCGCGGCGCGGGCGGGAGTGGCGGTGTTCTGCCATCCGCTGCCGATCCAGGGCGGAACGATGCACAACAAGGTGGTCACGATGGCCTCGCGCAGCCTGGTGGAACTGGGTATTGCGACGCTGCGCTTCAACTTCCGCGGCGTGGGCGCGTCCGAAGGCGAGTTCGACGATGGACGCGGGGAAACGCTGGATCTGCTGGCGGTGGCGAACTGGACGATGCGCAATCGGCCAGGCGATGCGCTCTGGCTCGGTGGATTTTCCTTCGGTTCCTACGTCGCGCTGCGCGGTGCGCGCGATCTGCCGGTGCGGCAGATGATCTCCGTGGCCCCGCCGGTCGGGCGCTGGGATTTCTCGCAGCTTTCGCCGCCGCCGTGCCCGTGGCTGGTGATCCAGGGCGAGGAGGACGACGTGGTCGATCCGCAGGCGGTGTACGACTACGTGGATGCGCTGCAGGACAAACCCACCCTGGTGCGGATGCCCGAGACCGGCCATTTCTTCCATCGCCGCATGATGGATCTGCGCGGCGCGATCAAGAACGGCGTGCGCGCCAACCTGCCGCCCGAACCGCCCGCCACGCCCGCGTGACGCCGCCGCTGGATACATCGCCGATGCGGCCTTCCGCCGCATACCGGCGCGGCGTGGAACAAGGCCGCTGGGAGCCGGACGAAGCGCAGCTCGCAGTGCTGGCGCAGCTCGACCGCATCCACGACGAACTGCTGGAACGGGAAAGCACCGGCCTCCTGGGCCGCGTCGCGCGCCGCCTGCGCGCGCCAGCGCCGGTGCGCGGCCTGTACCTGTGGGGCGGCGTGGGGCGCGGCAAGACCTTCCTCGTCGATCTGTTCTACGCGCACCTGCCGCTGGCGAAGAAGCGCCGCGTCCACTACCACCGCTTCATGGGCGAACTGCACGCGCGCATCCGCGCCCTGGGGAACCACGCCGATCCGCTGGCCGCCATCGCCGCCGATTGCGCACAGGAATTCACGCTGCTGTGCCTGGACGAATTCTTCGTCTCGGACATCGGCGATGCGATGCTGCTTGGCCGCCTGCTGGATCAATTGTTCGCACGCGGCGTCGCGCTCGTCACCACCTCGAATACCGAACCGAAAAACCTCTACCGCGACGGCCTGCAACGCGCCAGCTTCCTGCCGGCGATCGCGGCGCTGGAAAAGCACTGCGTCGTGTTCGAGGTGCAAAGCCCGCGCGATTACCGGATGCGCGCGCTGCACCGCGCCTCCACCTGGATGGTGCCCGCCGACGAGGGCGCCGAAGCCGCCTTGTGCGAACGCTTCGATGCGCTCACGCGCGACGGCGTGGAGGAATCGGACACCGCGCTGGCGCTCAACGACCGCAGCATCCCCGTGAAGGCGATGGGCGCGGGCGTGGTCTGGTTCGATTTTCCCGCGCTGTGCGAAGGCCCGCGCTCGGTGGCGGACTACATCGCCATCGCCCGGCGCTTCCATACCGTGCTGCTCTCCAAGGTGCCGGACTTCACTCGCGACAACGAAGACCCGGCGTACCGTTTCGTGCTGCTGGTGGACGAGCTCTACGACCGCGGCGTGAAACTCATCGCCTCCGCGCACGCCGCACCAATGGCCCTGTACCACGGCCGCCGCGTCGCGCACCAGTTCGAACGCACCGCCAGCCGCCTGACGGAAATGCAGTCGCGCGAATACCTGGAGCGCCCGCATCGGCCCTGATGCCTTGCGACAGTCGTATGCTGCGCCGGATTCCATGCCCGGTTGAAAGACGATGACCGCCCCCAAGCCATCCGCGATCGAAGATCGCCGCCAAATTACCCTCGCCCGCGTAGCGGGAGAGGGGGAACCGCTTGCAGAGCAAGCGGTGGGTGAGGGCCACCCAACCATCGACCTGCGCATCGCCCTCGTGCAGGCCGCCACGATCTGGCGCGATGCCGCCGCCAACCGCGCCTTGTATGGCGATCTCGTGCTGGGCCTGAAAGGCGTGGCGGATGTGATCGTGCTGCCGGAAACCTTCACCAGCGGCTTCGGGCAGGAAGCCATCGTCTCCGCCGAAGGCATGGACGGGCCGAGCGTGGCGTGGCTGCGCGAACTGGCAACGCAGGTCGGCGCCGTGGTGACCGGGTCCCTGCTGATCGCCGAGGGTGGCACGGTGTACAACCGCCTGCTCTGGGCGCAGCCGGACGGCGGCCTGCACGGGTACGACAAGCGCCACCTGTTCCGCATGGCGAACGAGCACCTGCGCTACGGCGAGGGCCGCGAACGGAAAATCATCGAGTACCGCGGCTGGCGCGTGCTGCCGCAAGTCTGCTACGACTTGCGCTTTCCCGTGTTCTCGCGCAACCGCTGGCACGGCGATCCGCCGCGCGCCGACTACGACCTGGCGCTGTATCCGTCGAACTGGCCCACGCCGCGCCGCCATGCCTGGCGCACCTTGCTGCGTGCCCGCGCGATGGAAAACCTGGCCTATGTCGTGGGCGTGAATCGCGTCGGCGTGGACGGGAACGAATTGCACTATTCCGGGGATTCGGCGGCGATCGACCCGGTCGGAAACCCGATGATCGAATTGGGCGCGCAGGCGCAGACCGCCGTGGTTACGCTGTCCGCACAGGCGCTGGCCTCGCACCGGGAGCGGTTTCCCGCATGGATGGATGCAGACGGGTTCTCGCTCGAACTCGAATGACCTTGGCTTGGCGCTAGCGTTTTTCCCGCGCGATCGCCCGCCAGCCGATGTCGCGGCGGTGGAAGGCGCCGTCGATCCGGATCGGTTTCAACGCTTCCAGTGCGCGCGCCTGGGCAAGTTCGACGTTGTCGCCGAGCGCGCAGACGGTGAGGACGCGCCCGCCGGCAGTGACGATTTTTCCATCGTCGCGCGGCCGGGTGCCGGCATGGAAGATCTTGGTGTCGGCGGCGGCCGGAGCCTCCAGGCCCTCGATGACGTCGCCGGTGCGCGGGGTTTCGGGATAGCCGTGCGCGGCCACGACGATGCCCAGCGCAGGGCGCGCGTCCCATTCCGCAACCGCTTCGTGCAGCCGTCCCTTCAGCGCGGCTTCGATCAGTTCGACGAAATCCGACTTCAGCCGCAGCAGCACGGGCTGGGTTTCAGGGTCGCCGAAGCGGACGTTGAACTCGATCACGCGCGGCGCGCCGGTGCCATCGATCATCAAGCCGGCGTAGAGGAACCCGGTGAACGGCGCGCCGTCCTGCGCCATGCCGGCCAGCGTGGGTTCGATCACTTCGCGAAGAATCCGCGCATGAACCTCGGGCGTGACCACCGGCGCTGGCGAATACGCGCCCATGCCGCCGGTGTTCGGGCCGGTGTCGCCTTCGCCGACGCGCTTGTGATCCTGCGAGGTGGCCATCGGCAGGGCGTGGACGCCGTCGCTCATCACGATGAAGCTGGCTTCCTCGCCTTCGAGGAATTGCTCGATCACCACGCGCGCGCCGGCGGCGCCGAAACGGTTGCCGGAGAGCATGTCCCGCACGGCCTCGCGCGCTTCGTCCAGGGTCGGTGCGACGACCACGCCCTTGCCGGCGGCCAGGCCATCG
>CAZHXV010000096.1:0-10684 GCA_964536455.1 uncultured Aquimonas sp. | reverse complement strand
GCGCTGGTCGATCTGTTCTACGGCGATCTGCGCCACATCGCGCGGCGCGAGCGGTTCCGCGTGGGCGCGGGGGCAACGCTGTGCACCACGGCGCTGGTCAACGAGGCGTGGCTGAAGTTGCAACGCACCCCTGCGTGGCAGGATCAGCAGCATTTCCTCGCCACTGCGGCATTGGCGATGCGGCAGGTGCTGGTGAACGATGCGCAGGCACGTTTTTCCGCGCGGCGCGGCGAAGGCGAAACGCCGTTGAGCCTGTCCGATGCGGGCGTGGATGCGCCGGATGCGGCGGATGAGCAGATCGTGCAGGTGAACGATGCGCTGGAAAAGCTCGCGGCCCTGAGTCCGCGCCTGGCGCAGGTGGTGGAATGCCGTTTCTTCGCCGGTTACAGCGAAATCGAAACCGCACAGGCGCTGGGCCTTACCGATCGCACCGTGCGGCGCGATTGGGTGAAGGCGCGGGCCTGGCTGTTCCGGGAACTGGGCGAGGGCGCACCCGATGAATGCGGCTGACGCGGCACGTTTCGTCCGCGTCGAGGCACTGCTCGATGCAGCAATGGAGCGGCCCGAAGCCGAACGCGAGGCCTTCCTGCACGCGCAGGAATCCGATCCGGCCATCCGCGCGGAAGTGCTGGAACTGTTGCGCGCGATAACGGCTTCCGAAGGCTTCCTCGAAGCACCCGCCGCGCCGGCAGTCGAACACGAAGGCCGCCGCGTGGGCGCATGGAAACTGGTTCGCCGCATCGGGCGCGGCGGCATGGGCGAGGTGTGGCTGGGCGAACGCGCCGATGGCCGCTTCGAGCAGCACGTTGCGGTGAAACTGCTGCGTCACGGCGTTGAGGATGCGCCGCGCTTCCTGCGCGAACAACGCCTGCTGGCACGGCTGCAACATCCCAACATCGCGCGCCTGATCGACGCGGGCAGCCTGCCCGATGGCGCGCCGTACATGGTGATGGAACTGGTGGAAGGCGTGCCCGTGCTGCGCCATTGCCGCGAACGCGGGCTGGAACTTCCCGCACGGCTGGCGCTGTTCGCCAGGATTTGCGAAGCGGTGGCGTTCGCGCACCGGCACCTCATCGTCCACCGCGATCTGAAACCGGACAACATCCTGGTGCGCGCCGATGGCCAGCCGGTGCTGCTGGATTTCGGCATCGCGCGTCCCATCGATGGCGCAGGCAGCGACACCCGCGATCTGCGGCTTACTCCGCAATACGCCGCGCCGGAACAGCTTTCCGGCGGCGAACAAAGCACGCTGACGGATGTCTATGCGCTGGGGCTGTTGCTGCACGAATTGCTCACGGATCGCTCGCCGTGGGGCGACATCGCAAGCGCAGGCGTGCTGGCATTGCTGCAACGCGCGCAGGCCGGGCCACCGCCTGCACCCAGTTCGCAGGCTGCATCCGGCGCCATCGCGAAAAAACTGCGCGGCGATCTGGACGCCATCGTCCACAAGGCGCTGCGGCCCGAACCTGCGGCGCGCTACGACTCCGCCGAGGCGCTGGCACAGGATGTTCGCCGGTATCTCGCGCACGAGCCGGTAGCCGCGCGTGGCAGTGCCTTCGGCTATCGCGCACGGCGTTTCCTGCGGCGCTATTGGCTGGCGGCAAGCGTGTTGCTGTTCGTGTTCGCCGGGTTGATCGCGGCCTTGATGGCGATCTCGCTGGCGCAACGGGAAGCGGTGCGGGAACGCGACATCGCGCAGACCGAAGCGCGCCGCAACCGGGCGGTGCGTGATTACCTCTCGCTGATGTTCCGCGACGCCAGCCAGCACGCCCGCGAAGGCGCGCCGCTCACCGCCAAGGCCGTGCTCGACCAGGCCGCCGCGCGCGTGGCTTCGGATTTCGCGGACGATCCGGCCACCAACGCGCAGATGCTGCACGCGCTCGGCGAACTGCATTTCCACATCGGCGATTACGCCGCTGCCGAACCGCTGTTGCGGCGCTGGCTGGCGAACGAAACCGTCATTGGCGATCGGGTTGCGGCAGCGGACGTGCGCGCCACGCTGGCCGAAGTCGTGTTGCGCATGGGTCAGCGCGAGGAAGCGACGAAGCTGCTGCAACACGCGCAGGCGTTCTGGGAAACCGAACCTGCGCGCCATGCCGATGTACTGCTCGCCTCGCGCATGTTGCAGGCCCGCCTGCAACGCGAAAACGGCGATGCGGCGGGCGCGCTGGCCACGCTGGAAGCCGCATTGCCGCAGCGTTTGCAGCGCTCGGGCCGGGAGCATTTCGAGACGGCCGCGCTTTACACGAACCTGGGCGTGGCCTACGTGCAGGCCGGGCGCATCGAAGAAGGCATCGCCGCCTCGCAGGAAGCGATGGCACTGTGGCGCGCGCTGAAACTGGAATCCGGCAACGATGCCTTGAACACGCTCAACAACCTCGCCGCCGCGCAGTTCCGCCAGGGCGATCTGGTGTCCGCGCAAGCCGCATTCGCCGATGCCCTGCAACTGCGTCGGCAACTGTTCGGCCCTTCTGCCGCAACTGCCGCGCTGATCGGCAACTATGCCCGCGTGCTGCAAGGGCTAGAACGCTACGGCGATGCGCTGGAATACGCGGGCGAAGCCGAGGCGATGGCGCAGCAGCACGCCGGTTCCGCCAGCCCGCTCACCCAGGCCACGCGCATCACCCGCGCCGAACTGCTGCTCGCCCTGCAACGCTTCGACGATGCCGCCGAACCGCTTGCTGCCTTCATCGCGGAAGACACCGCCACCTTGCCCGTTTCCCTGCAATTGCGCGCTGCACTGGCACGCACCGAGCGCCATCGCCATCGCGGCGAAACCGATGCGGCACGGCAGGCGTTGAACGAAGCCGATGCCCTGTTCGCAAGACTCGGCGCGCAAGCCGAACCGTTCCGTGCCAGACTGCAAGCGCTGCACGCGCAGTGATCGTTCCTGTCGTTCTCACCGGGCCCTTTCGATGAACAGAATCCTTTTCCTGCTGCTCGGCACACTGCTGTGCTGCGGCGGCGCATCCGCCAGGGATGAAGCCGCCACCGAAACGGAAAACGTGAAAGCGGGCTACGACGAAGCCCTGGCCCGCTCGCTTGGTGCGGACGATTACGGGATGCGTTCCTACGTGCTGGTGATCCTGCGCAGCAGCGGCACGCCGGTGCCCAAGGGCGAGGAACGCGATGCCATGTTCCGCGGCCACTTCGTCAACATGAAACGTCTTTCCGACGAAGGAAAACTCGCCTTGGCCGGCCCGCTGGATGGCGTGGACGGCTGGCGCGGGCTGTTCGTGCTGGCGGCGGCGGACATCGACGAAGCCAAACGCCTCGTCGCCACCGATCCGGTGATCGAGAAAGGCGAAATGGTGGCCGAGTACCACGTCTATTACGGCAGTGCCGCGCTGATGACGATTCGCGACCTGCACGGGAAGATTGCGAAGAAGGACATCTGATCGTCGCCCGATGGCGAATCTCAACCGCCGATCTTCGGCATCTGTTTCAACGGCAAGGCCGCATAGTCGAAGCGGCCACTGGCGAAGGCCAACACCTTCCCCTTGAGTTCCTTCGCCATGTTCGATGCGGGCACATCCTTTGCGGTGAAGCTGCCCGTCAACGCATAGCTGCCATCGGCATTGCGCTCGAAGCGTTCGATGCTCACCTGCACATCCTTGCTTTCGTGGAAATCGAACATCGATTTGGTCTTGGGGCGAAAGGTCACTTTGGCATCCTGCATCTTCAACGTGCTGTCGTCGAAGCTGATGTCCAGTTGCAACTGGCTGCCGTCGCCCGCCTTGCCGCTGAGGTTGACTTGCAACTGGTGGATGATGTCGATCTGCCGCACCGAAGCATCGTGGAAGGTCTTACCCGCCATGCCGCCGACGATGGCGCGCACGTCGGCGGCATCCACCTTCTGCGCGATGCCGGATTTGTCCAGAGCGCGATTGGCCTCGTCGATGGCCTTGCGGCCTTCGCTGCCGGCAAGTTTTTCGTCCATCTGCGCGCCGATGTCTTCGGCCACCTTCGTTGCCAGCGAACGGAAGGATTGCGTGCCCTTGCCGACGTCGGCCTCGATGACGCCCTGCACGCTTTGACCGGGCTGCAATGGTGCATCCGGCGGCGGCAGTTTCGCGGCGGCAGCATCGACGACGTCACGCATTCCATTGGCAGGTGAGGATGAGGCAGGTGCGGACTCCTGGGCGCCGCACGCGGCCAGCATCAGAAGCGCGGGAACAAGAAAAGCAATGGTGCGCATGGCTCACTCCGTGGGTTGTTCGTCGAGGATCAATTTCACGCCCGGCTTGATGCCGGCCACCCAGCCTTCGCCTTGGGTGCGCAGCCGCACGGCGAACGCGCCGTTCTTGAGATGACAACGCGGGTGATCCACGAAGTAGCTGCCGGTGGGTTCGTAATGCCAGCCCGCGCAGTTCGCATCGGCATCGCACAGGGCGCGGCAATCCTCGGCGGTCTGGTCGGTGGTGAAATCGCGGTTTTCCAGTGCCGCGTGCGCTTCGGGATTCAGGGTGACATCGTTAACCACCTCCAATGCAGCGCCCGGTATCCACGGCTCGCCTTCCTTCGCGCGGACGTTGCTGGATGCTTCTGGTTCCATGATCGCGCTGCACCCCACCTCGAAGGAACCGAATGGCCGGGCATAGTCGGCAGGCAAGCGTGGAAACTGCGAGCCGTCGGGGATGCTGTAATTTTCGCCGTCGTAGCCCGGCTCGGTGAATACCAGAATGCCGCAACCGGGCTTGCACGCGAGCGATTTGATGCCATGCCGCCAAGGCTCCGGCACCTCGCGCACCCGGCCATCCGCCGAGCCACCCATCTGCAACGCAGTGCCAGCGTAATTTTCCTGATCGTAGGCCACACAGCCGTCGTTGAATCGGATTTCAGGTTGCGATGGCGCTTGCGCGATGGTTTGCAGGGCGCGATTGAGTTCCCCGGCATCCTTGGCCGCCAGATACCGCCCGCCGGTGTTGGTGGCGAGGCATTGCAACTGCTGCTGCGCCTTGCTGCCGGATTCGATATCGAAACCGATCACATGCGCGGTGAAGTCCACGCCCATTCCTTCCAGTTCCTTGCCCAGCGCGCACGGATCGGCGTTGCAGGTTTCCTCGCCATCGCTGACCAGGATCACGGTGGCCTTTTGCTCGGTGAAACGCAGATGCTCGGCGGCCTGCCGCACGGCGGTGGAGATCGGTGTCATGCCTTTCGGGTTCAGGGCATCCGTCTGCCGGCGGATCGCGACGGCATCCAGGCCGGCCGGTTCGATCAGCAGCTCGATGTCCTGGCAATCACCCTTGCGGCGGTGGCCGTAGGCCATCAGGCCCAGGTCGCCGCCGCTCCAGCCCTCCAGCATCGCGCCCACGGCCTGCCGCGCGATGGCGATTTTCGGTTGCCCTTCGATCCGGCCCCACATCGAGCCGGAAGCGTCGAGAACGAGGATGGATTGCGGCGCGACGGGCGTTTGCGCGCTGGCGGGCGAACAGGCCAGGCCGCAGGCCGCCAGCAGATACAGGGCTGGAAAGAGGGTGGGTTGCATCGTGATGTCTCCGGAAGGCCGCGAACGGGTGGCGGGCTTCCGGGAGAAACAGGAAACGGCGGGGAAACCGGACATGGCCATCTCCGGATCGCGTACCGGGACAGCGTCCCGGAGTGAAAGTCGTTGTTCCTTCCACGGCGATTGCGCCCGGTTTCGTGCAGAATGACCGGCTTGCCAGCTCCAAGACATGCCATGCAGCGCGAGACCGTCCAAGCCCTGTTGCGCCATGCCCTGCGGCTCGCCGCCACGCCCGCCGATGCGCAGGATCTGGTGCAGGAAACCCTGCTCGCGGGCCTGTGCGCCGGCCGCAGCGATGCGGCATTCCTGCATGGCGTGCTGCGCAAGCAGGCGGCAATGGCCTGGCGCAGCGCCGGCCGGCGTCTGGTGCGCGAAGGCATGGCCGAAGGCATCGCGCCAGCCGATTCGCCGGAGGAGGCTTGCGAGGGCGCTGCCGCGCCCGGCTTGGCGGCGTGGATCGCGGCGCGGCCACGGGCCTTGCGGCAGCTGGCGGTGCTGGCGCTGCATGGGCTGGAGCCGGTCGAAATCCGCTGGTTGCTCGGCCTGTCGCCTGCGGCGTTCCGCCAGCGTGTAGCGGCCTTGCGAAGCGCCGTCGCGGTTGCTCCGCCGGAACTTCGGTCGAACCTGCGCGCGCTGGCGCAGCGGCCCGGCGCGTGGCGAACGCCGCCTCCCTTCATCGCATCGCGCCGCGCACTGAAGGCTGCGCTGGCGTGGAAGCCGGGGCTGGCCACGCACGATCCCGACGGCCATGCACTGGCGATCCGCTCCCTTCCTCACGTTTCGCCCCCGGGCGGCAACCAGGTGTTTATCGGATCGACGCGCCGCGCGCCGTCGTCCGATGCCCTTCCACCATCCCGATGAGGAATCGAAACATGCTTGCTTCCGCCCGCCTTGAAACCGTCGTGCTGTTCGTGGCCTCGCTTGAGCGCAGTCTGCGCTTCTACCGCGATACCCTGGGCCTGCCTGCCGAAGTCCTCGAAAGCCACGAGGGCGCGATCGCCACCGCATCCGCCGGGCCGGTGACGCTGGTGCTGATCCCGCGCCCGGCGCGCGCCGGGGAATCGCCGGTGCTGGTGTTCGAACTTCCCGGCGGCATCGACGCTTGCGCCGAAGCGCTCGCCCGGCATGGCGTCGAGATCGTGGTGCCGGTCAGCGAAGCGCCCGATGGCGGCCTGACGCTGGATTTTCTCGACCCGGACGGCAATGTGCTGAGCCTGCACCAGCCGCAGGGCGCGCCGCGATAGCGCGGCGCAAGGGTCAGAACCAGTCGAGCAGCGAAATCCCAAGGCCGATGTAGGTGGCCTTGTGGTTGTAGTCGATCAGGCTTTCGCCGTAGCCATCGAAGATCTGCACGTAGCCGCGCAGCGGGCCGTCCAGCGGGAAGCTCCATTCCAGCTGCATCGCGCCGTGCGAGCGGCTGCCGCTGCGCAGGCTGTGGCGTGCGGTGAGCGCCAGTTCGTAGCCGTCGCGGTGATAGACCAGCATGGCTTCGCCGCGCCCGATGTAATCCTCGATGTCCGGGTTGTTGTCCTCGCGTTCGCCTTCCGGCAGCCGCCACCAGGGGCGCAGCACCAGCGCCCAGTGGTCGCGATCCAGCCCGATGTTGGCGACGATGCGGTTCCAGCTGCGCGATTCCGGATCGCCCCTGCCGTTGGACTGGTGGTTGAGGCCGATACCGGCCATGCGTCCGTTCCAGCCGAACAGGCGGTAGCGGTTGCGGAACACCAGCATCAGTTCCGGTTCGTAGTTGGTTTCGCGGAAGGGGCGCGATTCCTCGCTGTTGAACATCTGCCAGTGGGAGCTCTGGGTGTAGGCCCCCCACAGGTCGCCGTTGTCGCCGAAGATGTTTTCCCAGAGCTTGGTCTTGAAGCTGAGCTGGAATTTGCCTTCGATGGGCTGGGTGTGCCGGCCGTCCTCGACGCTGTTGTTGGGATTGGGCGATTGCGGGTTCGGATTGGTGGCGCTGTTCCAGTAGAACGGCAGCGCGTACACCGGCTTGTAGGCGCGCAGGTTGTAAACGCCGAGCTTGGAATCCTTGGCCAGTTCCCAGCGCCGATCCAGCAGCGAGCCGCGCCCGGCGTTGGCGAGCGCTTGCGCATGGTGCCGGCCATCGATCGGCAGCACTTCGTCCTGGGTGGCTTCTTCGCCCTTGCGGTAGGCTTCGATCAGGCCGGCGAGGGCTTGTTCCGGCATGGCCTGCGCTGCCGCATCGGCGGCGGCATCGGCGGCGGCGGTATCCGCCGGTTTGAGACGGAACAATTCGTCGTAGCAGGCCAGCCGTTCGATATCCGACGGCATTCCGCCGCAGATGCCGGCCTTGCGCGCGGCGGTTGGGGCATCCGGTTCCGCTGCGAAGGCGGGCAGGGCGAGGACGAGCGCCAGGAAGGCGGAACCTGCGCGCATCATGCCCTCGCGGCGGCGCGCGCCGGTGCCGGATTGCCGTGCGCCAGCGCGGCGAGCGCGGGCATGTCCAGGATGTGCAGCTTGCGCCCGCGCACCTTGATGTAGCCCTCGTCCTGCAACTTCGTGAAGGCGCGGCTGACGGTTTCGATCACCATGCCCAGGTAGTGCGCGATGTCCTCGCGGCTCATCGGCAGCGAGAAATCCGTGCCGGAAGCCCCCAGGCGGCTGTAGCGTTCGGACAGGCCGTGCAGGAACAACGCGATGCGCTCCTGCGCCTGGCGTCGGCCCAGCATTTCCAGGTGTTCCTGGTCGCGGTTCACGGAAAGGCCGATGACGCGCAACAGTTGCGCCTGCAAACCGGGAACCTGGCGCGATACCGCATCGAGCGCCTCCAGCGGCACCTCGCAGACCTGCGCCGGGCCGAGCGCTTCGGCTTCGCAGCGGTGCCGGCCGCTGCCCAGGGCATCCAGCCCCATCAGCTCGCCGGGCAGGTGGAAGCCGATGATCTGCTCCTCGCCCTCGTCGTTGATCGCCACGGTCTTGAACGCGCCTTCGCGCGCCACGTACAGCGCTTCCATCGGAGCGTCGATCCTGAACAGGCGTTCGCTCTGGGCCAGTGGCCTGCGGCGGCGCACCAGCCGGTCGAGCTGCTCCATGTCGTTCTGGCCGATGCCGGCGGGCAGGCACAACTGTTGCAGGGTGCATTGCGCGCAGCTTCGGCGCAGTTTCGTCAGATCGACGAGGACGCTCTGGTTCATCGGAAGGATCAGGTTCGCGTGGGATCGGCCTATCGTGCCAGAAGTGGCGGCGCAAGGCGGGGCGAGGTGCCGCCGGAGCGGTGGGAATGGCGGTGTTCTGGCGGATTTTCGGCCAGCCCATGCGATAATTCGGCGCTTGTGCATGGCCTTGCTCCCGTGGCGGGCAAGGTGTTCCGGAGAGATGGAATGACGATTCTGATCCGCGATGTGCGGGAACGCGATCTGGGCGCGGTGCTCGATCTGAACAACGTCGCCGGGCCGACGATCCTGGCGCTGACGATGGAGAAGCTGCGGTTCTTCTACGAGGAAGCCGTGTATTTCCGCGTCGCCGAAGTCGGCGGGCGGGCGGTGGGCTTCCTGATCGCGATGGATCAGGACAGCGCCTACACCAGCAGCAACTACCAATGGTTCAAGGCGCATTATCCGGCTTTCATCTACGTGGATCGCGTGGTCGTGGGCAGCGCCCAGCGCGGCGCCGGGCTGGGGCGGTTGTTCTATGCCGATGTCACCAGCTTCGCCGAGGCGCGCGCTCCGCTGCTGGCGTGCGAGGTTTTCCTGGAGCCGCGAAACGACGCCCTGTTGCTGTTCCACGGCACCTCCGGCTTCCAGGAAACGGGCCGGCATACGATGGAAGAGAACGGCCTGCCGGTGTCGTTGCTGGTGAAGGAGCTTTCCAGCTACGCCTGGGTGCAGGAGCGCTACCAGGGCAGGCTGCCGGACGTGCCCTGGCTTGCGGCGCGCCAGCGCGGCGAGGGCTGAGGATGGCCTCCACGCCTTCCAGCCTGGAGCAGGCCGGCGAGCTGAAGATGGGCCAGGTCGGCATCGCCAACCTGCGCGTGCGCAGTTTCGATATTCCGAAACTGGCCGGAGAAATGCGCGAGCGGGTGGAGCGCGCGCCCAAGCTGTTTTCGCGCGCCGCCGTCGTGGTGGATTTCGGCGAACTGGCCAAAACCCCCGATGCGGCCAGCGCGCTGGCGTTGCTGGATGCGCTGAAGGAAACGGGCGTGCTGCCGGTGGCGCTGGCCTACGGCACCTCGGCCATCGAAAGGCTTTCGCAGGAACTGGGCCTGCCGCTGCTGGCCAAGTTCCGTGCCCAGTCCGAATCCGACGCGGCGCAGGTCGTTACTGCCGCACCCAAACCCTCACCGCCCGTGCCGGAGCCGCCCGCCGAGCCCGCCGCCGCGCTGCCGCACGCGGGCGAGGGAGCTTCGCTGCTGCACACCACTCCGGTGCGTTCGGGACAGCAGGTGTATGCGCAGGGCCGCGACCTCACCGTCGTGGCCGCGATCGGTGCCGGCGCAGAAGTGATCGCGGATGGTTCCGTCCACATTTACGGCGCCTTGCGCGGCCGCGCGCTGGCCGGCGCGCAGGGCAACGAGAAAGCCCGTATATTCTGCCGCGAGTTCCATGCCGAACTGGTCGCGATCGCCGGGCGTTACAAGGTGATCGAGGAAGTTCCGAAGGAGCTGCGCGGCAGGCCGGTGCAGGTGTGGCTGGAGCAGGACACCCTGCACATGGCCGAAATCGCTTGATTGCCGCAGCGCCAATCCCGAATCCCCAATCCCCAATCCCGACCCAAACGGAGAGCCTTCACTTGACCCAGATCATCGTCGTCACGTCCGGCAAGGGCGGCGTGGGCAAGACCACGACCAGCGCCAGCGTCGCCGTCGGCCTTGCGCGCCACGGCCACAAGACCGCCGTCATCGACTTCGACGTCGGCCTGCGCAATCTCGACCTCATCATGGGCTGCGAACGCCGCGTGGTGTACGACTTCGTCAACGTCACCCAGGGCGAGGCCACGCTGAAGCAGGCGCTGATCAAGGACAAGCGATTCGACACGCTCTACATCCTGGCCGCGTCGCAGACACGCGACAAGGACGCGCTTTCCAAGGAAGGCGTGGAAAAAGTGCTGAAGGACCTGGACGCCGACGGTTTCGATTTTGTCGTCTGCGACTCCCCTGCCGGCATCGAAAAAGGCGCCTTCCTGGCCATGTACTTCGCCGACCAGGCCATC
>CAZHXV010000095.1:4589-10736 GCA_964536455.1 uncultured Aquimonas sp. | reverse complement strand
TCGACGAGCATCCGTTCAAGGTGCTGTTCGACTACGGCCACAACGCCCACGCCATCGCCGCGATGGCCGATCTGGCGCAGCGACTGGACGTGACCGGTCGCCGCATCGTGGTGCTGGCCGCACCGGGCGACCGGCGCGACGAGGACATCCTCGACATCGCGCGCGTGGCCGCCGGCAGGTTCGACCACTACATCGTGCGGCGCGACGACAACACCCGCGGCCGCGACGGCGACGAAGTGCCGCGCCTGCTCGCACGCGGGCTCATCGCCGCCGGCGTGCTCGAATCGTCGATCCAGAAGATCGCCGACGAACAGCAGGCGCTCGATGCCGCACTGCGCATGGCCAAGCCCGGCGATCTGCTGCTGGTGTTCGCCGATGCGCTGACGCGCTCATGGAAGCAGATCATCAAGTTCCGCCCCGATCTTCCCGGCGTCGCGCCCGCCAAGCCCGCGCTGCCGGAGCCGGTGACCTCGCCGGAGATCGAAGCCGCGCTCGCCGCCGCGATGGAAGGCACCGTGCGCGACGAGCGCGGCATCGTGTTTGCGCGGGAGGAAAACGATTGAGCGCAAGCGACGCGCTGCCTTTCGACGAATCGCGCCGCCTCACCGGCCCGTCGCCCTTTCTCGCGCAGCCGGGTGCGGCGCTGGAAACCGCGCCTGGCATCGTCATCGACGGGGCCATCGTCGCGGCATGGCGCGAACGGATATCCACCGCGCGCCGCTGGCTGGGCTGGCCGGACGAAGCCGTATTCGCACGCCCCCACGCCAGCGGCGCAAGCCTCGCGTTCGCAGCGCCCGCGGACCAGCTTTTCTGCGCCACTGAAGTGAACGAATGGGCGCTGTGCTGCGCCTTGGGCACCCATCGCCTGCACGCACCCGGCCACGCCGCCACCTGGGACGAGGATGCCGCCCGCGCCACGCTCGCCGCACTGGCAAAGGAAGAAGCGCAACCTGCGCTGATCACATTGCTCGACGCCGCCGCCGCCCATCGCCTGCCCGCGCTGGTGGGCGAAGACCTGCTCACGCTGGGCAGCGGCCACGGCGGGCAGAACTTTCCGCTCGATGCCCTGCCCGCGCCCGCCGACATCCCGTGGAACCAACTGCACGCCATCCCCACCGCCTTGGTCACCGGCTCCAACGGCAAGACCACCACCGTGCGCCTGATCGCCGCCATGCTGCGCGCCGCGCATCGCCGCACCGGCTTTTCCTGCACCGATGGCCTGTTCGTCGAAGGCGAGACCATCGAAGCGGGCGACTATTCCGGCCCGGTCGGCGCGCGCACCGTGCTGCGCCTGCCCGACATCGACGCCGCCGTGCTGGAAACCGCCCGCGGCGGCCTCCTGCGCCGTGGCCTCGCCGTGCAGCGCGCCGATGTGGCCGTGGTCGCCAACGTGAGCGCGGATCACTTCGGCGAATACGGCGTGCATGCGCTGGCCGATCTGGTGAACGTGAAGCTCGCCGTCGCCCGCGCGCTCGATGCAGACGGCACCCTCGTACTCAATGCCGACGACGAAGGTTTGCGCGAAGCCGCCATCGCATTTCCCGAATCCCACCACTTCAAGCTGGCCTGGTTCGCGCTCGACCACGACGCCCCGCCACTGGTCGCCGCACGCGCCAGGAAGGAAGCCACCTGCGGCCTGCGCGCGGGCCATCTGGTGCTGTCGCCGCCGGATGGAATGCCATTCGATCTGGGCTGCGCCAACGCCATGCCGATCAGCCTGCATGGCCGGGCGCGCTACAACCTCGCCAACGCCGCCGCCGCCGCGCTCGCCGCCGCCGCGCTCGGTATTCCGCCGGAAACCATCGCCGAGGTGCTGTCCCGGTTCGGACGCCACAACGCAGACAATCGCGGCCGCCTGGAACACTGGCGCATCGGCGGCGTGGATGTGTGGCTGGACTACGCCCACAACCCCGACGGCCTGCACGGCCTGCTCGATGCCGTCGCAGCGCAACGCCAGGGCCGCCTCGGCCTGATCCTCGGCCATGCCGGCAATCGCCTGGATGCCGACATCCGCGAACTGGCCGCCACCGCCGCCCGCTTTTCGCCCGACCAAGTGCTGCTGAAAGACATCGCAGGCTACGAACGCGGCCGGCAATCCGGCGAAGTCGCCGCCGTGCTGCGCGCCGCGCTGATCGAACACGGCATCCCCGACACCGCGATTTCCTTCGTCGCCGAGGAACCCGACGCCGCCCGCACCCTGCTCGGTTGGGCGCAGCCCGGCGACGTGCTGGTGCTGCCGGTGCATGGCGTTGAAGCGAGGAAGGAAGTGGTGGCGCTGCTGGATGGGCTGGAAAAATCCGCCGCGCATTGACGCATGAAACCAGCGCATACAATCCCGCTCTCGACGCCCACGCCCCCAGGCGCGCCATGACGCCCGAATCCCAAGCCCGCCAGCTCATCGACGCCAAGCTGCAAACGGCGGGCTGGATCGTGCAGGACATGAAGCAACTGAACCTCGGCGCGGGCATCGGCGTCGCGGTGCGCGAATACCCCACCGATTCCGGCCCCGCCGATTACCTCCTGTTCGCCAATCGCGAACCCGTGGGCGTGATCGAAGCCAAGCGCGACAACGCGGGCGCGAACCTGCGCGTGGCCGAAAGCCAGAGCGAGCGCTACGCCAACGCCACGCTGAAATGGCGCAAGGACAACATCCCTTTGCGCTTCCTGTACGAGGCCACCGGCCAGATCATCCACTTCACCGATGCCGCCGATCCCGCCACGCGCGCCCGGGAACTGTTCCACTTCTTCCGCCCGGAAACCCTGGCCGAATGGGCCGCACAGCCGTATACGCTGCGCGCCCGCTTGCAGCGGATGCCGGAACTGCCCACGCGCAATCTGCGCGATTGCCAGATCACCGCCGTCGCCGGGCTGGAAAAATCACTGGCGACAAACAAGCCGCGCGCCCTGATTCACATGGCCACCGGCGCAGGCAAGACCTTCACTGCCATCACGGCGGTCTATCGCCTGCTCAAGTTCGGCGGTGCGAAGCGGATTCTTTTCCTTGTCGATACCCGCAACCTCGGCAAGCAGGCGCATCAGGAATTCATGGCCTACACGCCGCCGGACGACGGCCGAAAATTCACCGAGTTGTATAACGTGCAGCGGCTGTCGTCCTCGCGCATCGACCCGCACGCGCAGGTCTGCATCAGCACCATCCAGCGCATGTATTCCATCCTCTCCAACACCGAACTTTCCGAAGACGCCGAAGACATCGGCGGCGTGGAAATCTCGCCCGCGAACCTGCGCGAACGCCTTGTGCAATACAACCCGAACGTGCCGATCGAGGAATTCGACTTTATCGTCATCGACGAGTGCCATCGCTCCATCTACAACCTCTGGAAGCAGGTTCTGGACTACTTCGATGCCTTCCTGATCGGCCTCACCGCCACGCCGGACAAACGCACGTATGGCTTTTTCAACCAGAACGTCGTGGCCGAATACAACTACGAGCAATCCGTGGTCGATGGCGTCAACGTCGGCTACGACGTGTGGGAGATCGAAACCGCTATCACCATGCAGGGCGCAATCGTTGAAGCGAAGGAATGGGTGGATCACCGCGACCGCGAAACCCGCGCCAAACGCTGGGCGCAGACCGAGGAAGACATCGACTACGGCGCAAGCGACCTCGACAAATCCATAGTCAATCCCGACCAGATCCGCAGCGTGATCGAAGCGATGAAGCAAGCGGTTGAAACCCGCATCTTCCCCGAACGCCGCGAGACGCCGAAAACCCTGATCTTCGCCAAGACCGACAGCCACGCCGACGACATCATCCGCACCGTGCGCGAGGTGTACGGCCAAGGCAACGCCTTCTGCAAGAAAGTCACCTACCGCGCCGGCATCGACGAGGCGGGAAAACCCGTTCCCGGCGACGATGCCGACAGCGTACTTTCCGACTTCCGCAACGAGTTCAACCCGCGCATCGCCGTCACCGTGGACATGATCGCCACCGGCACCGACGTGAAACCGTTGGAAGTGCTGCTGTTCATGCGCGACGTGCGTTCCAAGGGCTACTACGAACAGATGAAAGGCCGCGGCGTGCGCAGCCTGGACGGCGAACCGCTGCGCCGCGTCACGCCTTCGGCCAACGGCGCGAAAACCCGCTTCGTGCTGATCGACGCGGTGGGCGTGGAGAAATCGTGCAAGACTGAATCCCGCCCGCTGGAACGCAAGCCCGGCGTGAGTCTGGATGCGCTGCTGAAACAGATCGCCGTCGGCGCGCACGACGACGACACCGTGCAAAGCCTCGGCAACCGTCTGGTGCGGCTGGGCAAGCAACTGGACGACAAGGCGCTGGCGAAGATCAAGCAGGCCGCGAACGGCATCGGCTTGCAGGATTTGGCGCGGAATCTGGTGCAATCGCTCGATCCCGACCGCATCGCCGCCGATGCGCTGGACGCCGCGAAGACCGCAGGCATCACCCGCAGCATCGAGACGCTGACCGACGCAGAACTTCTCGCTGCGAAGCAAAAGCGCATCGCCGCCGCCTGCGAACCGTTCGACTCGCCCAACTTGCGCGAACTGATCGAAAGCGCGCGGCGCGAACGCGAGCAGATCATCGACACACTCAACGCCGACAGCGTGATCCGCAGCGAGTTCTCAGAACAGGCGCAAGCCAACGCCGAAGCCGCCGTGCGGAGGTTCGAGGATTTTCTGAAGGCAAACCGCGACGAAATCGCCGCGCTCGGCTTCTTCTACGACCAGCCGTATGCGCGCCGCGCACTGACGCTGGAGATGGTCGAGGAACTGCACGACACACTCTCGCGCCCGCCGCTGATGCTGACCACGGAGAAACTCTGGAGCGCCTATGCGCGGGTGCGGGAAGGCCAGGTGCGCGGCGTGAGTGCGCGGCGGCAGATGACGGATCTGGTTTCGCTGCTGCGCTTCGCGCTCGGCTTCGACGCGGAACTCGCGCCCTTCGCCGACAGCGTGGACAGGAAATTCGCGGACTGGATCTGGCGGCACAACAGCAAGCGGGCGACGGCGTTCACGCCGGAACAGATGGACTGGCTGCGCTTGATGAAGGACCACATCGCCACCTCCTGCCGCATCGAGCGCGAGGATTTTGACTACGCGCAGTTGGCAGGCAAAGGCGGGTTGCAGCGTGCGTGGCAAGTGTTCGATGGCGAACTCGATACGCTGCTCGGCGGGATGAACGAGGAGTTGGTGGCGTAATGGCGTTCACCGCAAAAATCGCGGACATCATTGCCGACGACAAGACTGGACTGTTGAGCAAGCATGAGTCTTGGGAGCGCATCACGCTCTCCGACGTTGTGGAAATCCTGAACGGCGCACCGTTCGATTCAGCACACTTCAATCCGACAACCGGCACTGCGTTGGCGCGTATCCGCGATGTTCTTTCTGGCGAATCGACGACGTACTACAGCGGCGCATACGAAGAAATCCATGTACTGAAGCAAGGCGACTTGCTGGTTGGCATGGATGGTGATTTCCACACTGGATTCTGGGGCACGCAACCCGCGCTGCTCAATCAGCGCGTTTGCAAGCTCACGCCCGATGAAGCGTTCTACGACAAGGCATTGCTTGGCTACGTCCTGCCCGGCTATCTCGCAGCCATCAATGCACATACGCCGTCGATTACGGTCAAGCACTTGTCGTCCAAGACCATCGGCGAAATCGAGCTGCCAGTCCCGCCCCGCGCCGAACAAACCCGCATCGTCGAAAAACTCGAATCCCTGCTCGCCGACCTCGACGCGGGCGTGGCCGAACTGAAAGCCGCGCAACGCAAGCTCGCCCAATACCGCCAATCCCTGTTGAAAGCCGCCGTGGAAGGCGCGTTGACCGCCGACTGGCGCGGCAATACGCCCGCCGCCGGAGAACTGCCGACTGGTTGGGTATGGAAGCCGTTGGGCGAATTGCTTGTCCGCATCGAAGCGGGCAAAAGCTTCAAGTGCGAAGAACGCAGACCGACAAAAGAAGAAATTGGCGTCGTCAAAGTCAGTGCCGTGACTTGGGGCGAGTACGACGAAGCCGAAAGCAAAACCTGCCGCGACGAAAATTTGGTGAACCAAAGTCTATTTGTCAGCAAGGGCGACTTTCTTTTTTCGCGTGCAAACACGATTGACCTTGTTGGTGCGTGCGTTATCGCAGAGCACGTGACACAGCACATCATGTTGAGCGACAAAA
>CAZHXV010000095.1:0-4579 GCA_964536455.1 uncultured Aquimonas sp. | reverse complement strand
AAAATTCTTCGATTCGTATTTGTCGAGCCTACGCTCGCGCCGTGGATTTTGATCGTGCTTCGCAGTCAACACGGCCGCAAGCAAATTGAGTCTCTGGCATCAGGGAATCAGGAGTCCATGCGCAACATCGGCCAAGAGCGCATTAAGCAAATTGCCGTCCCGTTCCCGCCACTCGCCGAACAACACGCCATCCTCGCCCACCTGGAAACCGCCCTCGCCGCCTGCAAGGAACAGGAACACGCCATCGCCCACGGCCTGAAACTGGCCGCCGCGCAACGCCAGAACCTGCTCCGCGCCGCCTTCAGCGGCCAACTCGTCCCGCAGGACGAAAACGACGAACCGGCCAGCGAACTCCTCGCCCGCATCCGCGCGCGACGGGCCGAGAAGCCGGGTGCGAAGAAGCGCGGAAGGCAAAAGGCGTAAGCAGGATTACTTGTTCAGCGGCAACTTGTGTTGCCGCGCAGAATCCGGGATCGGCAGCTCGTCGATGCCCGTCACCGTCAGCGACAACGGCTGTGCGATGCGGCGCAGGTCGGCGTCGTCGCTGTAGATGCGCGTCGCATTGCGCGACAGCGCGATTGAGACGATCTGCCAGTCGAACTTGAACTTGGTGCGGCTCACCTGCTTGCGCGAGGCCGAATCCCAATGATCGGCCAGCAGCAGCGCACATTCGGTCGCCGCGCGCTGGTCGAACGGCGCGATGCTGAACGCGCGACTGGTGGAGAGTTTCGCCATCAGCTCATCGCGCGCCTTGTCCGCCCTCACCAGAACTTCGGTCAGGCTTGGCGTTGGAACGATGATTTTGGTTTTCGCGTGTTGTTCCAGCAGGCCATCGAGCTTGGCGCGGCGGTCGCCCCTGATGCGCGGATCGAACAGGTCGATCAGGACGTTGGCGTCGAAGACGACGGGCATCAATCCGCTCTCAGCTCGCGCCACACGGCCTGCGCATCATCCAGCTCGTTCCAGCCGTTGCCCTCGATGGCCTGGATGTTTTGCACCAGCGTGGTCAGCGGCGTTTCGTCCAATTGCTCGAAGCTCTGGATGTCGAACTCTTCCAGCGTCCAGCGCGCATCGTCGCCGCGTCGCCACTTGCCCTTGCCTGCCACGCGCACATAGGCATCGAACAGCGGCGCAAGCTGGCGGGCGATTTCGCGCTTGGCGTTGCACTTGAGCACGAGGCCATCGTCGGTTTTCAGCCAGACCGGCACACTGTCGTCCACGCCCTTCACGCCAACCAGAATGCCATCCAGCGTGCCGTTTTCGTGGACGATGGCCTCTTGCGCCAGAGGCGTGCGCACACCCGCGAACTGCGCCAACACGATTTTGCTGCCCTTGCGCGCCAATCTGGCGCTGGCGCCGTCGCGACGAAGAAAGCGGTTGATGCTGGCCCAATGCGCGGCCATGTCGGCGGGCATGTCGGCGCTGCCGAGCAGGCGCAGACGCTTTTCGATGCGCGCAACAGCCTTGTGGCTGGCGGCGAATTCGAGCACCGCGCTGCCCTTGCGCACCTGATGAAAATACACGTCGTCGCCCGCGTCGAAGACGCCGCGCAGGGCATCCACATAGTCCACGAAACGGCCCAGGCGCAGGGTTTCCGGCGTCAGGGCGTCGATGCGGAAGTCGTAGTGGATGGCCGTCTGCTTCATGGTTTTTCCAGTGTACCCTTCCCCCATGAACGCCTCCACCCTCGTCCAGAAGCTCTGGAACTTCTGCCACACCCTGCGCGACGACGGCGTGGGCTATGGCGACTATCTGGAACAGCTCACCTACCTGCTGTTCCTGAAGATGGCGCACGAGTACTCGCAGCCGCCCTACTTCCGCGATACGCACGTTCCGAAAAGTTGCGACTGGCCCAGCCTGCGCAGCAAGACCGGCGAGCCGCTGGAAGCGCATTACCTGAAGGTGCTGCACAAGCTCGGCGAGGAGCCGGGCATGCTGGGCGCGATCTTCTTCAAGGCGCAGAACAAGATTCAGGATCCGGCCAAGTTGGCGCGGCTGGTGCAGATGATCGACGCGGAAAACTGGATCGGCCTCGGTACGGACGTGAAGGGCGATCTGTACGAAGGGCTGTTGCAGAAGAACGCCGAAGACACCAAAAGCGGCGCGGGCCAGTACTTCACGCCGCGCGTGCTGATCGAGGCGATGGTGGAATGCGTGCGGCCGGAACCGGGCAAGACCATCGCCGACCCGGCCTGCGGCACCGGCGGCTTCTTCCTCGGCGCGTACCACTGGCTGACGCGCAAGGGCGCGACGCTGGACAAGCGGCAGAAGGAGTTTTTGCGCCGCAAGACCTTCTTCGGCAACGAGATCGTCGCGGCCACGCGCCGTCTGTGCCTGATGAACCTGTTCCTGCACAACGTCGGCGACATGGACGGCGAACCAGCGGTGGAGCGCGCCGACGCGCTGATCGCTACGCCTGCGCAAACCTTCGACTACGTGCTGGCCAATCCGCCGTTCGGCAAGAAATCCAGCATGACGATCACCAACGAGGACGGCGAGGAAGACCGCGACGCGCTGACCTACGAGCGGCAGGATTTCTGGCAGACCACCAGCAACAAGCAGTTGAACTTCCTGCAACACATCGTCTCGATGCTGAAAACCACGGGCAAGGCGGCCGTGGTGCTGCCGGACAACGTGCTGTTCGAGGGCGGCGCGGGCGAGAAGATCCGGCGCAAGCTGCTGGAAACCTGCGATGTGCATACGCTGCTGCGCTTGCCGACCGGCATCTTCTATGCGCAGGGCGTGAAGGCGAACGTACTGTTCTTCGATGCGCGACCAAAAGACGGTCGGGTGCAGACCAAGGGCGTGTGGATCTACGACCTGCGCACCAACAAGCATTTCACCCTGAAAACGCGGCCGCTGCGCCGCGAGGATTTGCAGGATTTCGTCGCGGCCTATCGCCCGGAGAACCGCCACCAGCGTGAGGAAAGCGAGCGTTTCCGCTACTTCGATGTCGAAACGCTGCTCGCGCGCGACAAGGCCAGCCTGGATATTTTCTGGCTCAAGGACGACAGTCTGGATGACCTGGACAACCTGCCCGCGCCAGACGTGCTGGCGCAGGAGATCGTCGAGCATCTGGAGGCGGCGCTGGCGTCGTTCCGCGACGTGGCGGCAGCCTTGTCATCCACGACGCAACCGCAAAGCTGAATCGGGACGTTTTCCTTGCGGCTGGCGCTTCGCTGTTAAACTGCGCGGCTCTCCGAGGAAGTCCCATGTCGTTCAAAGACCATCTCCGCGAGCTGGTGATGCAATCCCTGCTCGATCTCAAGCGCGCCGGAACCGTCGAGTTCGAGGGCGAACCGGATTTCGTGATCGAGCGCAGCCGGAATGCCGGGCACGGCGATTACGCCAGCAACGTCGCGATGCTGCTGGCCAAGGCGCAGCGGAAGAATCCGCGCGAGCTGGCGCAGGCTGTCGCGTCGAGCATTCCCAAGTCGCAGCACTTGGAAAAGGTGGAGATCGCAGGGCCGGGCTTCATCAATTTCCATATCAATGCCTCCTGCCGCCAGAGCGCGATCCGGCGCGTGTTCGAGCAGGGCGAGCGTTTCGGCTGGCAGGCCGAGGAATCGCGCGAAGCGGTGACGGTGGAGTTCGTCTCGGCCAATCCGAACGGCCCGCTGCACGTGGGCCACGGGCGCGGCGCGGCCTACGGCGCGAGCCTGGCGAACATCCTGGAAGCCTACGGGCATCGCGTGCAGCGCGAGTACTACGTCAACGATGCGGGCCGCCAGATGGACATCCTGGCGGTTTCGGTGTGGCTGCGCTACCTGGAACTGGGCGGCGTGACGGTGCGCTTCCCGGACAACGGCTACAAGGGCGATTACGTGGTGGACATCGCCCGCGCCCTGCGCGCGAAGGAAGGCGACCGCCTGCTGCACAAAGCGCCGGATGTCACCGCGGACCTGCCGAAGGACGAGAGCGAAGGTACGCCGGAAGCGCCCGGCGACAAGGAAAAGCACGTCGATGCGCTGATCGCCCGCGCCCGCACGCTGCTCGGCGCGGACGATTACAAACTGCTGTTCAAGGCCGGGTTGAATTTCTGCCTCGCGGACATCCGCGAGGATCTGGCGCAGTTCCGCGTCAAGCACGACAACTTCTTCTCCGAACGCTCGCTGATGACCGAGGGCTACGTGGAGCGCGCCATCGGCCTCCTGCGGGAACGTGGCCACCTGTACGACGAAGGCGGCGCGACCTGGTTCCGCGCCACCGCCTTCGGCGACGACAAGGATCGCGTGGTGGTGCGCGAGAACGGCGTCACCACGTATTTCGCCTCCGATCTTGGTTACCTGCTGAGCAAGTTCGAGCGCGGCTTCGAGCACGCGCTGTACGTGTTCGGGGCCGATCACCACGGCTACATCGCGCGCCTGAAGGCTGCCGCGAAGGGGCTGGGGCTGGATCCGGAAAAGATCGAGATCCAGCTGGTGCAGTTCGCCATCCTCTACCGCGGCGGGGAGCGCGTGCAGATGTCCACGCGCGCCGGCAGCTTCGTCACCCTGCGCGAACTGCGCGAGGAAGTGGGCACGGATGCGGCGCGCTTCTTCTACGTGATGCGCGGCAACGACCAGCACCTGGATTTCGA
>CAZHXV010000094.1:7962-10792 GCA_964536455.1 uncultured Aquimonas sp. | reverse complement strand
AGTAGATCGTCAGCGCCTCGCGCCGCGTGTCCACAAGCCGCTCCTCGCGCAGCACGGCCAGGTGCTGCGACAGCGCCGACTGGCTCAGGTCCAGCATCGCATTCAGTTCGCCGACCGAGCGCTCGCCCTCGGCCAGCAGGCACAGGATCAGCAGGCGTTTCTCGTTCGCCAGCGCCTTCAGCAACTGCGCGGCGGCACCTGCATGCTCGCGCATCGCGGACGGATCGAGGACGGAAGCGGGAGACGGGCGCGCAGACATGCCGATCAGGTTCATCCGGTAGTGGCCGCAGACAGTACCGCAATCGTCGCACGCCTCGTTTATTAGTTGACACTAATATTAGTAATTACTAATATTTTGCGCAAGCGGGCTTTCACAGGCCGCCGAACCGGCCGCCGGAAGGCGGCCTCGACCCGACCCAAGGAGAACCGCCATGAACCTCGACCGCGCCGTCCTCGCCTTTGCCGGCCTGATGATCCTCGCCAGCGTGCTGCTCACGCATTTCGTTTCGCCGTGGTGGCTGCTGCTCGCCGCCTTCGTCGGACTGAACCTGTTGCAGGCCAGCGTCACCGGCTTCTGCCCGGCGGCCATCCTCTTCGGCAGGCTCGGCATCAAGTCCGGCTGCGCCTTCAAGTGAGCCGCCACCGACGATGAAAACCACGCTTCGCCATACGTCGCTGCAGGCCGTCCTCGCGCTTGCGCTGGCGGCCTGCGGCGGTGAACAGACGCCGCCGCCACAACGCGCTGCGCCCGCACTCGAAACCCGCGTCGTGGAAACCACGATGCAGCCGCTCGAACGCGATTGGGACGGCATCGTAGAAGCCATCGACCGCGCCACGCTCGCGGCGCAGACCGGCGGGCGCATCGCCGATCTGGCCGTGGACGTGGGCGACGAGATTTCCGAAGGCATGTTGCTGGTGCGCTTCACCGCCATCGAACAACGATCCGGCCAACGCCGCGCGTCCGCCGCGCTGGAAGCTGCGCGTGCCAGCGCCGCCGAAGCCGAAGCCGCGTTCGAGCGTGCCGCCGCGCTGCGGCCGGAAGGCGCGATTTCCCAATCGACGTACGACCAGGCCCGCGCCTCGCACGAAGCGGCGCAGGCGCAATTCGCCGCCGCGCGCGCCGCACTGCGGGAGGCCGACGAACAGGTCGGCTACACCGAGATCCGCGCGCCCTATCGTGCCGTGGTCGCCGCGCGGCTGGCGCAGCCGGGCGAAACCGTTGCGCCCGGCAGTGCATTGCTGTCGCTGCTGTCGCTGCAACGGCTGCGGCTGCTGGTCGAAGTACCGCAATCCCAGGCCGAGGAACTCGCGCAAGCCAAAGCCTTCGTATCGACCGGCGACGGCCGGCGCCTCCCCGTCGCCGCGATCGTGCCCTTCCCGCAGGCCGATGCCGCCGCGCACAGCGTCACGCTGCGGCTCGATCTTCCGCCCGATGCCAGCCCACTGCGTCCGGGCATGACCGCCAAGGCCGTGTTCCAGCTCGGGCAAGCACCGCGCCTGACGGTTCCGGATTCGGCCCTGAGCCGGCGCGGCGAAGTCGTCGCCGTGCATGTGCTCGATGCGCAAGGTTTCCCGGCGCTGCGGCAGGTTCGCATCGGGCAGGATTCCGGTGGCCAAACGCAGGTGCTGGCCGGCCTGCTGCCTGGCGAAACCATCGCGCTGGACGCGCAGGACGCGCTCGATGCGCGTCGCCGAGCCGCCGCAGGCCACTGACATGCGCCTTGGCATTTCCGGCGTACTGGCGCGCGCGTTCCAGCAACACGCCCTGACGCCGGTGCTGGCGCTCGCGGGCCTGCTGCTTGGCCTGGCCGCCATCCTCATCACCCCGCGCGAGGAAGAACCGCAGATCGACGCAACGATGGCGGACGTGATCGTCGCCTTCCCCGGCGCTTCCGCACGCGACGTGGAAACCCTCGTGGCCGAACCGCTGGAGCGGGCACTGTCGGAAATCGAGGACATCAAGCACGTTTACTCGGTCAGCCGCACCGGCATGGCCGTGGCGACGGTGGAATTCCAGGTCGGGCTGGCGCGGCAGGATGCGCTGCTGCGGCTGTTCGACAAACTCGCCGCGAATGCGAACCTGTGGCCGGCGAACCTCGGCGTCGGCGCGCCGCAAGTCCGCGCGCTCGGCATCGACGACGTGCCGGTGATCGCACTGACGCTGTGGAGCGATGCGCCCTCCGTGGATGCCGACGCGCTGAGCGAGGTCGCACGCACGCTGCGGCACGAACTTTCGCGGGTGCCGGGCACGCGCAACATCGAACTGATCGGCGCGCCCGAACGCGCCGTGCTGGTGACGCCCGACACCGCCAAGCTTGCCGCGCACGGCCTGAGCCTGACGGAATTTTCGGCGGCGCTGGCAGCGGCGAATCTGGCCGTCGAACCAGGCGCGCGCATCGGAAGCGATGGCGTGGTGCCGCTGACCGTGGGCGCGTGGTTCGCCGATGCGCAGGAAGTCGCCGGCCTCACGCTCGCATTGGCGGATGGAAAGCCGCTGCGCGTGGCCGACGTGGCGCAGGTGCGGCGCGGCTCCGACCTTCCGGCCACCTACGTCTGGCATGGCGCACCCACGGGCCGCGATGGCCCACGCGAAAGCGTCGCCCCTGCCGTCACGCTGGCGATCTCCAAGAAACCGGGCAGCAACGCCGCCGACATCACCGCCGCCGTGCGCGCACGCCTCGATGGCCTGCGCATCGGCACGATTCCCGACGAAATCCAGACGACGGTGACGCGCGACTACGGCGAAACCGCCGCCGACAAGGCCGCCACGCTGATCCACAAACTGATCTTTGCCACGATGTCCGTGGTGCTGCTGGTGCTGTTCGCGCTG
>CAZHXV010000094.1:6314-7952 GCA_964536455.1 uncultured Aquimonas sp. | reverse complement strand
TGCTGACGCTGGCGCTCACCCTGTTCGCCTCCTGGGCGATGGGCTTCACGCTCAACCGCGTCTCGCTGTTCGCGCTGATCTTTTCCATCGGCATCCTCGTCGATGACGCCATCGTGGTGGTCGAGAACATCCATCGCCACATGGCCGGTTTGAATGGACAAGGCGGCGGAAAATCCCTGCGCGAAGCGATCCCGCCCGCGGTGGATGAAGTCGGCGGCCCGACCATCCTGGCCACCTTCACCGTGATCGCCGCGCTGCTGCCGATGGCTTTCGTCACCGGGCTGATGGGGCCGTACATGCGCCCGATTCCGATCAACGCCTCGGTCGGCATGGCGATCTCGCTGGCCATCGCGCTGACGGTGACGCCGTGGCTGGCGCTGAAGCTGCTGCGCCATCACGCCCATGCGGAAAACCCCGATCCCGCTCGTCGTTCCCGCGAAGGCGATGCTTCTGTGCAGCGCACATCGGGCGCCGCGCGCCTGCATCGCCTGTTCGAGCGCACGCTTCGGCCGTTCTTCGATTCGACACGCGGCGCGCAACGGCGATGGATGCTGTCCGGTGCAATCGTCGCGCTGCTGATCGGTGCGGTCGCCCTCGCCGGCCTGCAACTGGTCGTGCTGAAGATGCTGCCCTTCGACAACAAATCCGAGTTCCAGGTCGTCGTCGATCTGCCCGAGGGCACGCCGGTCGAGCGCAGCAACGCGCTGCTCTCGGATTTGGCCGCAGCCTTGTCGCAGGTGCCCGAAGTGCGCGATTTCCAGGCCTATGCCGGTACCGCCGCGCCCATCACCTTCAATGGGCTGGTGCGCCAGTATTACCTGAGAAGCGGCGCGAACCTGGGCGATCTGCAGGTCAACCTGATCGACAAGCACCAGCGCCGCCGCCAGAGCCACGAGATCGCCCACGCCGTGCGCCCGCAGTTGGCGAAGATCGGAAAAAACTACGGCGCCTCGGTGAAAGTGGTGGAAGTGCCGCCCGGCCCGCCGGTGCTTTCGCCCATCGTCGCCGAGGTCTATGGGCCGGACTACCGGCGCGTGCGCGACCTGGCCAAGCGGCTGGAAACGCGCTTCGGGCAAACCGAAGGCATCGTCGATGTCGATACCACGGTCGAAGCCGACGCGCCGCGCGAACGCCTCGTCATCGACCGTGACCGCGCCGCACGCCTGGGCGTTCCGGTTTCCTCCATCGCGCAGGTTCTGTCCACCGCCGTGGCGGGGTTCGACGCCACCTACCTTCACGATGGCCGCGCCAGCGAAGCGGTGCCGATCCGGGTGCGCCTGCCTGCCCAGGCACAGGCGGAACTTCATCGCGTGCTGGCGCTGACCGTGCGCTCGCAAAACGGCGCACTGGTGCCCGTGTCCGAACTGGTGCGCCGCGAAGAAACGAGCCGGGACAAGGCCATCCTGCACAAGAACGGCCTGCCGGTGGCCTACGTCACCGCCGATGAAGCCGGCAAACTCGACAGCCCGCTCTACGGCATGTTCGCGCTGGTGTCGCGCATCGCTGCGGAAGCCATCGACGGCACGAAGCTGGAACAGTGGTTCTTCTCGCAACCCGAATCGCGCGACGCCTATGCGATCAAATGGGACGGCGAATGGCAGATCACCTACGAGACCTTCCGCGACATGGGTCTGGCCT
>CAZHXV010000094.1:0-6304 GCA_964536455.1 uncultured Aquimonas sp. | reverse complement strand
CCGCCACCAGCATGATCGGCATGATCGCGCTGGCGGGCATCATCGTGCGCAATTCCATCCTGTTGGTGGATTTCATCGACCACCTGATCGCGCGCGGCCACCGCATCGAGGACGCCGCCATCGAAGCCTGCGCGGTGCGCGCCCAGCCCATCGCATTGACTGCCATCGCCGCGATGGGCGGCGCGCTGTTCATCCTCGACGACCCCATCTTCAGCGGCCTCGCCATTTCGCTGGTCTTCGGCATCGCGGTTTCCACGCTGCTCACCTTGCTGGTGATTCCGCTGCTGTACGTCAGGCTGCGCCAGCGTCGCGCGAGGCTGGCATGATGGGAATCCAACCAATCCTTCCACCCAGGAGCATCCCGTGAGCGAAACCGTCAGCGTCAGCCTGGAACAGGTTTCCGGCTACGAATTCCGCGTGCGGTTCGAGGAAAGCGCCATCCCCGACATCAGCACCGACCTTTCCGCGCCCCTGGGCCACGATGCCGGCCCCAACCCGGAGCGGCTGTTGACCGCCGCCGTGGCGAACTGCCTTTCCGCGAGCCTGCTGTTCTCCCTTTCCAAGTTCAAGAACATCCCTGGCGGCAAGCTGCGCGCCACCGCCACGTCGGAAACGGGCCGCAACGCCGAAAAACGCGTGCGCGTGGCCAATATTTCCGTGAAGCTGGAACTTCCCGGCCTGGCCGCCGACTACGAATCGCTGGATCGCGTACTGAGCCAGTTCGAGAACTTCTGTACCGTCACCGAAAGCGTGCGCAGCGGCGTAGACGTGGCCATCGCCGTGGTGGATTCCAGCGGCGCGACGCTGCACACCTCGCGCGCCGGCGGGGCAGCGCCCTCCTGACCTGCGGACCCGGCCGCGTTCTTGCTTTCCGCAGCGGCCTTCGCGCAATACTGCGGGCATGGATACCGACCTTTCGCCGCAGCCGCTGGAAACGTCCACCTCGTTGCCTGCCCGCCATTACGTCGATGCGACGATGGCGGGCATCGACCGCCGTGCGGTCTTCGACCGTGGCTGGCAACTGATCGCCCACGTTTCCCAACTGCGCGATGCCGGCGACCACGCGGTTGCCGATCTCGCCGGGTTGCCGGTGCTGGCGGTACGCGGAACGGATGGCGCGATCCGCGTGTTCCACAATGTCTGCCGCCACCGCGCCGGCCCCATCGCGCAATGCGATGGATCGGGCGCAAAGGCCTTGCGCTGCCGCTACCACGGCTGGATGTACACCCTGGAAGGCCAGCTTCGCACCGCACCGGAAATGAAATCCGTGGAAGGCTTCGATATCGCCGATGTGCGCCTGCCGCAACTGGCGGTGAAGGTGTGGCAGGGACTGGTGTTCGCGGCGGTGGATGCGGGCAACGCACCGGATTTCGATGCCTTCGTCGCCGGCATCGACGCGCGGCTGGGCGAAACGCGCGGCCTTGCGCACTACGGCGGGCACCATCGCGCAAGTTACGACATCGCCTGCAACTGGAAGATCTATATCGACAACTACCTGGAGGGCTACCACGTTCCGCAGGTGCATCCGGGCCTGAACCGGCTGCTGGATTACCGCAGCTACCGCACCGAACTGGCGCGCTGGCACAGCCTGCAATGGAGTCCGCTGGAAAGCGACCCTTCCCTCTACGGCAGCGGCGACGCGCTGTACTACTGGTTGTGGCCGAACACGATGCTCAACGTGCTGCCGGGCCGCTTGCAGACCAACCGGGTGGTTCCGCTGGGCGTGGATCGCTGCCGGGTGCTGTTCGACAGCTTCTACGCACTCGATGCCAACGGCGGGGCGGACGAGGCCAGGCGCACCGCCGATCTGCATTTCAGCGATGAAGTGCAGCGCGAGGACATCGGCATCTGCGAGGACGTGCAGCGCGGGCTGGCGTCCGGCTCTTACGTGCCGGGGCGGCTGAATCCGTTGCGCGAATCCGGGGTGCATCATTTCCACGAGCTGCTGCGCGCAGCCTACCGGGAAGATCGCTTGCCATGAGCCGGCCGCGCCCGCTGGGCACCTGGTCGGCCATCGCGCTGGTGGTGGGAAGCATGATCGGCAGCGGCGTGTTCCTGCTGCCCTCGTCGATGGCGCAATACGGCGGCGTCAGCGTGATTGGCTGGGCGATCACGCTTTCCGGCGCGCTGGCGCTGGCCTGGACGTTCGCGCGGCTGTCGATGCGCTGGCCGCAAACCGGCGGGCCCTATGTGTTCGCGCGCAATGCCTTCGGCGAGCTTCCCGGCTTCCTGGTGGCATGGACGTACTGGATAACGATCTGGTCGTCCAACGCCGCCATCGCGGTGGCCTTCGCCGGCGGCGTGGGCGCACTGTGGCCCCAGGCCACCGCCACGCCGTTGCGCACGGCCCTGGTTGCGCTGGGCGCGCTGTGGCTGTGCACCGGCATCAACCTGGTGGGCATGCGCGCGGCGGGCCGCGCGCAGCTTCTGCTGACGGTGCTGAAGTTCGTGCCGCTGGCGCTGTTCGCCTGCATCGCGGTGTGGTTCGTCGATAGCGCCCACTTCCTGCCGTTCAACCCCAGCGGCGAGACCATGCCGGTGGCCATCAACGCCACCGTGGCGCTGGCGCTGTGGGCGATGCTGGGGCTGGAGGCGGCCACCATTCCGGCCGATGCCATCGACGATGCGCGGCGCACCATCCCGCGCGCCACCGTCGTCGGCACGTTGCTGGCCGGCGTGGCCACCGTGCTGGCGGTGACGACCGTGCTCGGCCTTTTGCCGGCGGAGCAGTTGAAGGATTCGCAGGCACCGATGGCCGACGCCGCCCGCGCACTGTGGGGGCCCTGGGCCGGCATCGGCATCGCGGCGGCGATGGCGGTGTCCTGCCTCGGCGCGCTCAACGGCTGGGTGCTGCTGTCCGGCCAGATTCCATTGGCCGCCGCACGCGATGGCTTGCTGCCAAAACCGTTCGCCTGGCTGGACAAAGGCGGAACGCCGGCCTTCGGCGTGGTCGTCAGCAGCGTGCTGGCGTCGCTGCTGGTGGCGGCCAATTCCAGCCGCTCGCTGGTGCAGCTGTTCACCTTTGCGATCCTGCTCACCACCGCCGTCGCCCTGCTGCCATATCTGGTCGGCAGCGCGGCCTGGCTGCTGCGCGGCGAGCGCGGCGGCAAACCCGTGGCCTTGTTCGCTTTGCTCTACAGCGGCTACGCCCTGTTCGGCACCGGCAGCGAGGCCTTGCTGTGGGGGGGAGCCCTGGTATTGGCCGGGCTTCCGATCCATGCGTGGATGCGCCGGGGCAACGCCCGGTAAGGCGCGGCACCGCTCATTTCACGGTGCGGCTTTGCGGATGCCGCACCTGCCCCGCACCGCGCACGACGAAGCGTTCCACCGTGAGCGATTCCGCGCCCATCGGGCCGTAGGCGTGCAGGCGCGTGGTGGAGATGCCGATTTCCGCGCCCAGGCCAAGTTCGCCGCCGTCGGAAAAGCGCGAGGAGGCGTTCACCATCACCACCGCCGAACGCAGGGACGCGACGAAACGATCCGCGTTGGCGGCATCGTTGGTGGCGATGACTTCGGTGTGATCCGAGCCGAACCTGCGGATGTGTTCGATCGCGATGTCGATGGAATCGACCACGCGCACCGCAAGGATGAGGTCGAGGAATTCGGCGGCGTAGTCGTCGTCGGTGGCGGGCGCGACGCCTTCGACCAGCGTTTGCACGCGCGCATCGCCGCGCAGTTGCACGCCGCGCTCGCGCAGGGCACGCGCCGCTTTCGGAAGGAATGCCTCCGCAACGGCCTCATGCACCAGCAGCGTTTCCAGCGCGTTGCACACGCCCGGGCGGCTGGTCTTGCCGTCGATCAGGAGATCGAGCGCCAGATCGAGGTTCGCGCTGGCATCGACGAACAGGTGGCAGACGCCCTTGTAATGCTTGATCACCGGTACGCGCGCGTGTTCGGCGACGAAACGGATCAGGCCTTCGCCGCCGCGCGGAATCGCCAGATCCACGATGTCGGTGAGTTGCAACAGCTTCAGCATCGTCTCGCGCGAAAGATCGACGACGAGCGTCAATGCCGCGTCGTCGAAGCCGTGTTCGCGCAATGCGGTTTTCAGCGCGGCGGCAATTGCGGTATTGGAATGGATCGCCTCCGAACCGCCGCGCAGGATCACGCCGTTGCCCGCGTACAGGCACAGCGCGGCGGCATCCGCCGTCACGTTCGGGCGCGCCTCGTAGATCATCGCGATCACGCCCAGCGGCACCCGCACGCGGGAGACCTCGATGCCGTTCGGGCGGGTTTCGCGACGCGTGACCAAACCGACCGGATCGGGCAAGGACGCCACTTCACGCACCGCGTTGGCGATGTTCGAAAGCCGCGTTTCGTCCAGTCTCAGCCGATCGGCCATCGCGCCGGCAATACCCTTGGCCGCGGCCGCTTCCATGTCCCTGGCGTTCGCGGCGAGGATCGCGGCGGCTTGCGCATCGAGTTGCGCCGCCATCGCCAGCAACAGCGCGCGCTTGGAATCGGTGTTCGCCTGCGCCAGGGCCTGCGCGGCGGCGGCGCACTGCCTGGCCTGCACGGCGATGTCGAAACGGCCAGCGCCGGGGATTGATTCGTTGGTGGACTGACTCATCGACTCTGCGTCTCCAGCATCAGAACGCGACCATATCATCCCGGTGGACGATGTTTTCGCCGTAGTTGAAGCCGAGCACGGCGTCGATGTCGCGAGTGTGGCGGCGGGCGATGCGGCGCACGTCGCTGGCGGAATACTGGGTGAGGCCGCGTGCGATCAGGCGCGCGGGGCCGTCGCCTTCGATGCGGATTTCCACCATGTCCCCGCGTGCGAAATCGCCGCGCGCATCGACCACGCCACCGGGCAGCAGCGATGCGCCGCGCTCCCGCAGGGCGCGTTCGGCACCGGCATCGACCAGAAGGACAGCGCCGGGCGCGGCGGGAACGTGCCGCAGCCAGTGCTTGCGCGCCGCAAGCCGGGTGCGTGCGGGGCGGATATGCGTGCCGCGCATCTTTCCCTGAGCCATCAGGCGCAAGGCTTCCGCATCGGTGCCATCGAACAGGATCGTGCCGATGCCGGCCTCGCCCGCCTTGGCGGCGGCTTCAAGCTTGGTGCGCATTCCGCCGGTGCCCAGTGCGGTGCCGTTGCCGCCGGCCATGGCGACGATGTCAGGCGTAATGGCGGCGATCTCGTCGACGGGCCGGGCCTGCGGATCGGTACGCGGGTTGGCGGTGTACAGGCCACCGATGTCGGTGGCGATGAACAGCGCGTCGGCGTCGATCAGCACCGCGACGAAAGCCGCCAGGTTGTCGTTGTCGCCGAGCTTGAGTTCATCCACGGAAACGGTGTCGTTCTCGTTGACGATGGGCAGCGCGCCCAGCTCCAGCAGTTCCAGCAAGGTGGCGCGGGCATTGAGGTAGCGGCGGCGGTTGCGCAGGTCGTCGTGGGTGAGCAGCACCTGCGCCACGGGGCGCTCGAAGAAGCGTTGCCACAGGCCGATCAGTTGCGCCTGCCCGAGCGCGGCCAGCGCCTGCTTGGCGGCGAGCAGGTTCCCGGCGTCGGCGGCGGCCTTGGGAAGGATTCCCCGCCCTGCCGCTACCGCGCCGGAGGAAACAATCACCACCTCGCGCCCGGCCTGCACGTTCGCCGAAACCCATTGCGCCAGCGCCAGCGCGTGGCGCGGCGTCAGCCCGCCGCCGGGCGCGGCGAGCAGGCTGCTGCCGACCTTCAGCACGGCGCGTTTCCACGGTGGAAGGCGTTGTTCGGCAAAAACCGGGAAGGTGTTCGTCGTCATCGCGGCGCGGATCATTCGGTGTAGAGCGCGGCAAGCGGCTCGGAAGCCTGCGCCAATCGCCCGCGCAGTACGTCAAGACGCGGATCGGCCGCCGAACCGGGCGAGGTTCGCGCGGCAAGGCTGGCTTCCGGCGTGCGCCCCTGCCCCGCTTCGTTCGCCACATCGGCCGCCGCGCGATACGCCTCACGGAACGGGATGCCGGTGGCAGCCGCTTCGATGGCAACGTCCGTGGCGTACATCGAAGGCTCGATCGCGGCGCGCATCCTTTCTTGCTTCCATTGCAGCTGCGCAAGCAGGTCGGGCAGCAGCGCGAGCGCCTCCAGGCCGTGATCGAACCCGTGGACAAGCGCGCCCTTGCCGATCTGCAGATCGCGCTGGTAGCCGGACGGCAGCGACAGCAGGTGTTCGATCTCCGCGCGCGCGGCAGCCACCGGCGCGTAGCTGGCGCGCATCAGTTCCACCACATCCGGATTGCGCTTGTTCGGCATGATCGAGCTGCCCGTGGTGTAGCGCGCCGGCAGTTGCACGAAGTCGAATTCGGCGGTGGTGAACAGGGAAAG
>CAZHXV010000093.1:0-10798 GCA_964536455.1 uncultured Aquimonas sp. | reverse complement strand
GGCGTGATCCACACCACGCGCCCGGCCACGGGCAGGCGTTCCTTGTCGTCGAGCAGGGTGAGCATCACGAACACTTCGTCGCCGAGCGCGTAGCGCTTGGGCGTGGGGATGAAGATGCCGCCGCCTTTCAGGAACGGCATGTACGCCCCGTAGAGCTGGCCCTTGTCCTTGACCGCCATCGAAAGGACGCCCTGTCTGGCGGCGCCACCGGTATTCGGAATCATCGAATCGTCCCCTGTCGCGATTTCACGCAAACGGCTTCTGGCTTCATCCTGGAATGTTATCGCACAAGTTGACGCCAAAGGCGCATCAGATCGGCGATTTGCAGGTCGGGGCGCAAGGTGGTGTCGAGCGCGGCGCGTACCTGGTTGGCGCGGTCGAACCATGCCGCCGCGTCCGCCGCCGGCAGGCGCGCGGCGAACCCGGCGCGCGCCAGTTCGTCCGGATTCGCCGCGCCGGCGGCTGCGGCCAGGTGTCCGCGCACGATCATCGCGGAAAATGCCAGGCGCTGCGCCGGGCGATCCTTGACCCATGCCTCCGTCGTTTCCACCGGGCCTTTCCGGCCCTGGGCGAGCACCACGAGATCGCGCGCCACATCAAAGCGCAGCGCCATGCCGCCATCGGCCAGCCAGCGTCGCGCGATGCCGGGATTGCCGCCGGCGGCCTCCAGCGCGGCGGCGGCATCGCTCGATGCGATGCCTTGCGATACCAGCCACGCCAACGCTTCCTCGCGAGGAGGCAGTTCCACGCGCAGGCCCTGGCAGCGGCTGCGAATCGTGGCGGGCAGGCGCATCGGACGGTCGGCGATCAGGATCAGATGGCGGCCGGCGGGCGGTTCTTCCAGCGTTTTCAGCAGGGCGTTGGCGGCGCTGCGGTTGAGCGCGTCGGCGGGATGGATCAATGCGACCTGGCCCGCCGCGATCTGCGGCGTCAGCATCAGCGCATCGCAGAGCCTTCTCACCTGCGCGATCAGGATTTCCTTGCGCGGCTCGCCCTTGTCGGTGAGTTCCAGGGTTTCCTCGAGCAGATCCGGATGCGTGCCCGCCGCCAGCAGCCGACACGCGCGGCACTGCCCGCAGGCTAAGCCTTCACGCGGTTCCGGACACAGCAATCGCCACGCCAGTGCGCGCGCCAGTTCCACCTTGCCCAGGCCGGGCGCGCCCGTCACCAGCAGCGCGTGGCTCAGGCGTCCGGCATCGAGCGCGGCCAACGCCTGCGCATGGGCGCGCCGCTGCCACGGAGCCAGCCCGCTCATGCGCCGCACCGTGCGAAGAATTCGTCCAGCGCCGCCGCCAGTTGCACCAGCACGTCCGCGACCGGCCCGCTGGCATCGACGACGCGCCAGCGATCCGGTTCGCGCGCGGCGCGTTCGCGGTAGGCGGCGCGCACGCGCTCGAAGAAGGCGGAGGATTCGGTTTCGATCCGATCCTGCGGCCCGCGTCCGCGCACCCGTGCCAGGCCCGCTTCCACCGGCAGATCGAGCAGCAACGAAAGATCGGGCCGGATGCCGACCACGCGCCGTTCCAGTTCTTCGATGAAGGCGGCGTCGATGCCGCGCCCGCCGCCCTGATAGGCGAAGCTGGCATCGGTGAAACGATCCGCCAGCACGAAGGCGCCGCGCGCCAGCGCCGGTTCGATCGCCTGCGCCACCAGTTGCGCACGCGAGGCGAACATCAGCAGCAGTTCCGTGTTCGCATCCAATCCCTTGAATCGCGGATCGAGCAGCACGGCGCGGATCGCCTCGCCCACCGGCGTGCCGCCCGGCTCGCGCACGCGCACCAGTTCCACGCCGCGCGCGGCGATGCGTTCGGCCAGGTACGCGATCGCGGTGGATTTGCCCGCGCCCTCGCCGCCTTCGAGCGAGATCAGTTTTCCGCGAAGGTTCATGGCGCGGCGCCCGCAGCGCTGCGGCGGCGAAGCTGGTAACGCGCCACGGCGCGGTTGTGTTCGGCCAGCGTCGCGGAAAACACATGGCTGCCGTCGCCGCGCGCCACGAAATACAGTTCTTTGCCCGCCGCCGGATGCAGCGTGGCCTCGATCGCGGCGCGGCCGGGCATGGCGATGGGCGTGGGCGGCAGGCCGTAACGGGTGTAGGTGTTGTGCGGCGTGTCGGCTTGCAGGTGCGCGCGCGTCAGGTTGCCGTTGAACGCCTCGCCCAGGCCGTAGATCACGGTGGGATCGGTTTGCAGCTTCATGCCCAGTTTCAGCCGCCGCACGAACACCCCCGCGATGCGCGGCCGTTCGCTGGCTTTTCCGGTTTCCTTTTCGATGATGGAGGCCAGCGTCAGCGCCTGGTAGGGGTTTTCCAGCGGCAGATCGGCGGCGCGCCCATCCCAGGCTTGTGCCAGCGTCTTTTCCAGCGCGGTGTGGGCGCGGCGCAGCAGGTCGATATCCCGATGGCCGCGCGAGAAGTGGTAGGTCTCGGGCAGGAAGCGGCCTTCGGGGTGTTGATCCGGCACGTCGAGCGCCGCCATCACCTGCGCATCGGGCAGGCCGGCGATGGTCTGCTCCAGCGCCGGCTCCTTGGCCAGCGCCAGCCGCAGATCGCGGAAACTCCAGCCTTCGACGATGGTGAAGCTGTACTGGATCACGCTGCCGCGTTCCAGCTTGTCCAGCAGCCCGCGCGGCGTCAGCCCGTGGCGCAGCGCGTACTCGCCCACGCGCAGGCGGCGCACCACATCGGTCTCCCAGGCCAGCGCCTTCCAGTACAGGTCGTGGCCCTCCTGCACGCCGAGCTTGCGCAGGCGCGAGAGCACGCGCTCGAAGGAATCCCCGGCACGCACTTCCAGCACCAGTTCGCTGGTGCCGATGGAAAGCTCCGTCTCGGCGAAGCGCAGGTAATCCCGATGCAACCGCCAACCGGCGAAGGCGGCGGCGATGGCGAACAGCAGCACGCCGAATGCGATCACCTTCGCGCAACCGCCGCGTCGTTTGCCTTCAGCCATGTGCGTGCCGATCCAGTGCCGTGGGAACCGGAAGGATAACCGCCCTCACCAGTCCGGGTTCAGCAGCCGGTGCCAGAACAGCGACAGCACCTTGGGCTCCAGCAGCAGCGTGAACAGCACGCCATAGCCTGCGCCCCACAGGTGCGCGCTGTGGTTGATGTTGTCCCCGCCTTTCTTGTCCATCCAGATGCTGTAGGCCACGTAGGCCGCGGCGAACACGATGGCCGGCATCGGGATGAAGAACAGCAGCAACATCCGCCACGGATCGAACAGGATCGAAGCGAACAGCACCGCCGACACCGCGCCCGAGGCCCCCAGGCTGCGGTATTGCGGATTGTTCCGGTTGCGCAGGTAGGTCGGCAGGATCGCGATCACGATGGCCGAAAGATAGAAGCCGACATAGCCCCACGGCCACGGCAGGCCGATGCGGCGGAACACCACCTCCATGCCGATGCCGAATGAATACAGCGTCACCATGTTGAAGATCAGGTGCATTGCATCGGCGTGGATGAAGCCGTGCGTCAGGAGCCGCCAGTACTCGCCGCGCCGCGCGATGGCCGGCGGCCACAGGATCAACTGCTCGATCAGGCGCGTGTTCTTCCACGCCAGGATGGAAACGACGGCGGTGACGGCAACCAGGATCAGGGTGACGGAAAGCGACATGGGGAAGGCATCGGGAACGGAAAGGCGCAATGGTAGCCGCCTACAATCCCCATTCCCCGCACAGGCCATCGCCATGCCGCACACCCGCTACCTGCACCTGGATGTTTTCCCCGCCGCGCGCACCGGCGGCAATCCGCTGGGCGTGGTCGTGGAGGGCGAACGCTTCGACGATGCGCAGATGCAGGCCATCGCGCGCTGGACGAACCTGGTGGAAACCACGTTCCTGCTGCCGCCGACCACGCCGCAGGCCGATTACCGCGTGCGCATCTTCACGCCATCGAAGGAAATCGCCTTCGCCGGCCACCCCAGCGTGGGCAGCGCGCACGCGGCGCTGGAAGCGGGCCTGTGTTCGCCACGCGATGGCGCCCTGGTGCAGGAATGCGGCGCGGGCCTGCTGCCGGTGCGGATGGAAGGCGACGACGAAAATCGCGTGTTGCTGCTGCGCTCCCCGCCTGCGCGCGTGCTCGATGGCGAAGCGGAAGATCGCGCGCGACTTGTCGAACTGCTTGAGCCGTTCGCGCTGGGGAAACTCGGACTGACGCTGGTCGATGGCGGGCGGCGCTGGTGGATCGCCGAACTTGTGCACGCCGCGCAACTGCGCGCCTCGCGCCCGGCGCATGATGCGCTCGCGGACATCGCGAAGCGCAGCGATTCGATGGGCCTGGCCGTGTTCGCGCGCGAAGGCGATGGGCTGGCCGTGCGCGCCTTTGGCGCAGGCGCTGGCATCATCGAAGACCCGGCCTCGGGTGCGGCCAATGGCCTGATCGCGGCCTTGATCGCGCAGCATGAACCCGACGGAAAACTCGCGCGCGGCTACGAAGTGAGCCAGGGCCGTGAAATCGGCTTTGACGCACGGCTTTCCGTGCGGATCGATGCAGACGGCACGATCTGGACAGGCGGGCGCTGTACCACGGTGATTGCTGGCGGCCTCGATTGGGCCTGAGTCTTGCGGCGGCACCCGCGCGAAGCTCGAAGATCGCGTCGCCCGGACGCTGCCATTCATTCCTCCCCGGAAGCCGGACGAGGCGGCGGGTTCATTCCAGGGCGCGCGCCAGGCGCGCCAGGGCGCGGCGGATGTCCAGTGCGTCGATCGCGCCATAGCCGAACAACCGCATCGGTGGCGCATCGGCCTGCATCGAATACTCGGCGACCGATTGCGCCCCCGGTGCGTAGCGGCGCAGCGCATCGGCAAGTGCCCCCGCGTCCGCCTTCGGGGCGATGTGCGCCGCCAGATGCAAGCCGGCGATCGACGGCACCGGGCGCAACCATCGGCCCAGGCCGCCCTCCAGCGCGTCGAGCAGGGCGTCGCGGCGCTCGGCGTAGATCGGCGTCATCCGCCGCACGTGCCGCGCCAGGTGGCCTTCGCGGATGAACGCAGCCAGGGTTTCCTGCTGCGGGCCGGGCGCGTGCGAATCACCGATGCGCTTGACCGCCAGCAAGGCGTCGCGCGCCCAGGCCGGCACGACGACGAAGCCGGTGTTCGCCGCCGGGAACAGGCTCTTGGAGAAGGTGCCCACGTAGAACACGCGCGCATCGCGATCCAGCGTCTGCAAGGCGTCGAGCGGACGGCCGCCGTAGCGGAATTCACCGTCGTAATCGTCCTCGACGACCACCGCGTCGTGCCTGCGCGCATGCGCCAGCAGCGCCGCGCGCCGCGGCAGCGACAGCGCCACGCCGGTTGGCGACTGGTGCGACGGCGTCACGCAGATCACGCGCACATCGCTGGGCAGCAGATCGACGCGCAAGCCTTCGTCGTCGACCGGCACCGGCACCAGCTTCGCGCCCGCCGCGAGGAAGGCGTGCCGCAGCGGCGGATAGCCAGGATCCTCGAGCGCCACGCGGGTGCGCCCCGGCGTCACCAGCAGGCGCGCGAGCAGGTCGAAGGCCTGCTGTGCGCCGGAAGTCACCACCACGTCCTGGCCGCTGCACGCGACCGCGCGCGCGAACGCCAGGTGCTGCGCAATGGCCTCGCGCAGCGCCGCCACGCCCTCGACGGGCGGATGGCCGAAGGGATGCTTCGACCACTGCCGCCACGCACGCGCCGCGAGCCGCCGCCAGGCCTCGTGCGGAAAGAAGCGATGCTCCGGCACACCGAGGCGGAAGCTGCGCTCGGGCAGGGCCGCGGCTGGGCCATGAGCATGTGGCGGCGGCTGCCAGGGTGCCGCGATCAGGCCGCTGCGTGAACGGACATCGGCCCGGCCCGGAGGCGAAGCACGACGCGCGGCCAGATCCGCGACCACGGCGCGCGCTGCGGGGCGCGGCACCACGTAGCCTTCGGCGACCAGCAGATCGTAGGCAGCGACCACGGTATTGCGCGATATCCCCAGTGCCACGGCGGCGCGGCGCGACGAGGGCAAAGCGCTTCCCGCCGCCAGCCGACCCTCGATGATGGCGCTGCGCAGTTGCCGGTGCAGTGCCATCGCCAGCGTGCCTTCGCCAGCGTTGCGCAGATCCAGCGGAACGGCAAAAACTGGCTCCCTGTTCTTTCCAGAAACTGGATCAATCATGGAGCCATATTCCGGGCAGCATGGCGCCTGGGTCAACCACCGGAACCGATGCCATGCCCTGCTTCATCTGCGAGACCTGCGGCACCCAGTACGCCGAATCCGCCGCCCCGCCCAGCGAATGCGCCGTCTGCACCGACGAGCGCCAGTACGTGGGCTGGAACGGCCAGCGCTGGATCACGCACGATCTTCTGGCCGCCACCCACGCGCTGCGCATCGAAGAGGACGACGGCGTGCTGGGCCTGGGTATCGCGCCGAACTTCGCGATCCCGCAGCGCGCGGTGTTCGTGCCGACCGGCGCGGGCAACCTGCTGTGGGAATGCCTGAGCCTGGTCACCGACGCGGCCGTGGCGGCGCTGAGGGCGCGCGGCGGTGTACAGGCGATCGCGATCTCGCACCCGCATTTCTACGCCTCCATGCTCGAATGGAGCGAAGCGCTGGGCGATGTGCCGATCCTGCTGCACGCGGCCGACCGCGAATGGGTGCGGCGCCGATCGCCGCGGATCGAGTTCTGGTCCGGCGAATGCCACCGGCTGTCGGATTCGCTGACCCTGCTGCACTGCGCCGGCCACTTCGACGGCAGCACCGCGCTGCACTGGCGCGAAGGCGCGCACGGCGGCGGCGCGCTGTTGCCGGGCGATGCCTTGCAGGTGGTGTTCGACCGCCGCCACGTGACCTTCATGTACAGCTACCCGAACGAGATCCCGATGAAGCCGCGCCTGGTGCGGCGCATGCGCGAGGTGCTCGCCGGCTACGACTTCGACGACGTCTATGGCTACACCTGGGGCCGCAACATCATCGGCGGCGGCCGCGCGGCGGTCGATGCGTCGTTCGACCGCTACCTCGCCGCCATCGCGGACTGAGAGGCCCGGAACCATGAACGCAACGACTGCCGATGCAACGCCCCAGCGGTTCGCCCTGCCACCGCTGGAACTGGTCGCACTGGGCGCGATCTGGGGCGCCTCGTACCTGTTCATGCGCGTGGCCGCGCCGCAGATCGGGCCGGCGGCACTGGTCGAAGTGCGCCTGGTGCTCGGCGCGCTGATCCTGCTGCCGGCGCTGTGGCGCAGCCGCGCCGCGTTCCCGCCGCGGCTGTGGCCGAAGCTGGCGCTGATCGGCGCGATCAACTCGGCGCTGCCGTTCCTGCTCTACGCCTGGGCCGCGCACGCGGCGCCGGCCGGCATCGGCGCGATCACCAGCGCCATGACGGTGCCGTTCGCGGCGCTGGTCGGCTTCCTGTGCTTTGGCGAAACCATCGGCCTGCGCCGCGGCATGGCGATCGCCACCGGCCTGCTCGGCGTCGTGGTGCTGGCCAGCGGCCGCATCGCAGGCAGCCCGCAGCTCGGGCTCGCCGTGATCGCCGGCGTCGCCGCATCGCTGATGTACGGCATCGGATTGCACCTGGTGCGCCGGCACCTGTCCGGCCTGCCGGCGGCGGCGCTCGCCTCGGCCAGCCTCGGCAGCGCGGCGCTGCTGGTGTTGCCGTTCGCGCTGTCGGACTGGCCGCAGCAGCGCGTGGATGCGGTTTCGTGGGCCGCCGTCGCCGCACTGGGCGTGCTCTGCACCGGGCTGGCCTACGTGCTGTATTACCGGCTGGTCGCCCGCATCGGCGCAGGCCGCACCTCCACCGTCACCTATCTGGTGCCGGTGTTCGGCGTGGCCTGGGGCTGGCTGCTGCTCGGCGAAGCGCCGACGCCGACGATGGCGGTGGCGACGCTGCTGATCCTCGGCAGCGTCGCGGGCGGGCAGCGGGGGTGATGGAGCGGCCAGCGCCGTCGTTTCGTTGCGCCGGGCCGGGCCGGCGCGCGTCTTCCATAGCCCATGCGGCATTGGGAACCGCAACCTGGCAAGCGGCTCCTGCTGTTCAAGAGACCTATGCGCCATCCCCTTGCGCGCCGGCCACCATCATCCGGTTCACCCGGATCGAGCCGGTGCGGATGTGCGAGCGCAGATCGACATCCGAGCCGATGGCCTCGATGCCCTGGAGCATGTCCTTGAGGTTGCCGGCGATGGTGGCCTCATCGACGGGATAGGCGATTTCGCCGTTTTCGATCCAGAAGCCCGCCGCACCGCGCGAGTAGTCGCCGGTGAGGGTATTGACGCCCTGCCCCATGAGTTCGGTGACGAGGAGGCCGCGCTGCATTTCGCGGATCAGGCCGGCCTGGTCGTGCGGGCCGGTGCTGGCGAGGAGGTTGTGGACGCCGCCGGCGTTCGCGGTGGAAGCCAGGCCGAGCTTGCGCGCGGAGTAGCTGCCCAGGATGTAGCGCTGCAGCACGCCGTCCAGCACCAGCGGGGAATCGGCGGTGGCCACGCCTTCGGCATCGAAGGCGGCCGAGCGCGGTGCGCGGAGCAGATGCGGGCGTTCGATCAGGTCGATGCCGGGCGGCAGGACGCGCTTGCCCGCGTGATCGAGCAGGAACGAGGCGCGGCGATACAGCGCGCCGCCGGATACCGCACCGAGCAGGTGGCCGATCAGGCTGCGCGCCGTTTCCGCCGCGAACAGCACGGGAAAATGCCCGGTGGGCGCAGGGCGCGGATCGAGCCTGGCCACGGCGCGCTGCGCGGCGCGGCGGCCCACGGCCTGCGCGGATTCCAGATCGGCGTCGCAGCAGGCGCTGGTGACCCAGTAGTCGCGCTGCATGCCTTCGCCCTGCCCTGCGATCAGCGACAGGCTCAGGCTGTGCGAGGTGCTGCGCTCGGATCCGACGAAGCCGTGCGTGTTGGCATAAACGCTCACGCTGGCGCTGCGCGAGACGTTCGCGCCCTCGGAATTGCCGATGCGCGCATCGGCGTCGCGGCCTGCCGCTTCGCAGGCCAGGGCCAGTTCCACCGCCGCATCGGCGTCGGGCGGCAACGGGTGCCACAGGTCGAAATCGGGGAAGCGCGTGGCCATGCGCGTGGCATCGGCGAGGCCGGCGCAGGCATCGGCTTCGGTATGGCGCGCGATCGCGCAGGCCTGTTCGATGGTGGCCTCGATCGAGGCCGGGTCGAGATCGGCGGTGCTGGCGCTGGCCTTCTTCGCACCGAAGTACACGGTGAGCGAAAGCCCGCGGTCGCGGGTGTATTCGATGGTTTCCACCTCGCCCAGCCGCACCCCGACCGACAGGCCGCGATCCTCGTCCACGCCCACCTCGGCCTGCGACGCGCCGCGCGCGCGGCAGCGCTTGAGCACGTCCTGCGCCAATCCGGCCAGCCGCGCCATGTCCGCGCGCGAATCGTCGCGCACCAGTTCCGCCGTTTTTTCGGTTGCCGCATCCATCTGCTTTATCCTTTCCGATTCCTTATCGGATCAAACCACGATGCGCGGACGCGACCCGGACACCGGAGAATTCCTGGACAAGAGCCGCAGCCAGCAGCGCCGCGATGCGCTGGAAGTGCTGGATCTGGCCCATGTGTTGATGGAACTGCCCGCAGGCAAGCTCGCCGCCGTGCCGATGCCCGACGACCTGCGCGAACTGGTGCTCGACAGCCGCCGCATCACCGCGCAGATCGCGCGCAAGCGGCAGATGCAGTTCCTTGCCAAAGCCATGCGCAAGGAAGACGACGAGGTGCTTGACGCCATCCGCCGCACGCTCGACCACGACCGCGAGGACGCCCGCCGCGATACCGCGCGCCTGCACCGGCTGGAGCACTGGCGCGAACGGCTGCTGGACGAAGGCGACGAAGCGCTGGCGGAACTGCTGGAAGAACGCCCGGATGCGGATCGGCAGAAGCTTCGGCAGCTCATCCGCAATGCGAAAACCGAGCGCGAGAAGAACAAGCCGCCGAAGGCGTTTCGGGAGTTGTTCAAGCTGCTGAAGGGGTTGGAAGAGCCGGGATTGGAGATTGGGGATTTGGGATTGGCCGAAGATGACGGAGACGAGGGCACCGACGAACGCGACGGGGATTGAAGCGACGCAACAGGCCGCGCCTTTGCGAATCCCCCGCGCTTCTCAACAGCCGAAGACTGGTCATCCCCAATCTCCAATCCCGGCTTCATTCCGTCCCGCCCACCGTCATCAGATCGATCTTCAGCGTCGGCTGCCCCACGCCCACCGGTACGCTCTGGCCATCCTTGCCGCAGATGCCAACGCCCGCGTCCAGCGCCAGGTCGTGGCCCACCATGCTCACCCGGTTCATCGCTTCCGGGCCATTGCCGATCAGGGTTGCGCCCTTCACCGGCGCGGTGATTTTTCCGTCTTCGATGAGATACGCCTCGGTGGCCGAGAACACGAACTTGCCGGAGGTGATGTCCACCTGCCCGCCGCCGAAGTTCACCGCGTACAGGCCACGCTTGACGCTCTTGATGATGTCGGCAGGATCATCCTGGCCGGGCAGCATGTAGGTGTTGGTCATGCGCGGCATCGGCAGTTGCGCGAAGGATTCGCGGCGGCCGTTGCCGGTGGGCTTCACGTCCATCAGCCGCGCATTCAGGGTGTCCTGCATGTAGCCGACGAGCCGGCCGTTCTCGATCAGCGTGGTGCACTGGGTTGGCGTGCCTTCGTCGTCGATGTTGAGCGAGCCGCGGCGCTGCGAGAGCGTGCCGTCGTCGACCACGGTGATGTATTCGCTCGCCACGCGCTCGCCGACGCGGTTGCTGAACGCCGAGGTGCCCTTGCGGTTGAAATCGCCCTCGAGGCCATGGCCGATGGCCTCGTGCAGCAGGATGCCGGGCCAGCCCGGGCCCAGCACCACAGGCATGCTGCC
>CAZHXV010000092.1:2079-10879 GCA_964536455.1 uncultured Aquimonas sp. | reverse complement strand
CAACGGTGAGCTAAGCATGTAGGACTGGAGGTCAAGCGCCTTCGGACGCGGGTTCAACTCCCGCCACCTCCACCATTTCATAGTCACCAGCCCCAACGCGCTCCAGCAACTCGAAAGGGAGCGCCTTGGGAATGGTTCGAAAGCCTTCTTTGGGGATGTAGGCCAGCTTGTCGGTGAAGGCTGCCTTCAAGGCGGTTCTTTTCAAGCTTGGGCTCTCAGAACGCCAAAAAATCAACGAGTTGGCAACAAATCGGAGTACGGTTCGAAAGCTGCTTTCGAAGTCCAGCGCCGGTGCCGGGCCAGCTTCGAGCTTTTCCTGCAAAGCCGCGCGCTGCGGTTCCAGCGTTTGCAGGCGGCGCTCATAGGTCGGGATGAGCGAAGGGTTGCGCCACACATACAGCATCTGCTCGCTGACGCCGTGCTTCCTGGCCACCTCCGCAATCGGCACCTTGTCGGCCTCGCGGAGGATCTTGATCATCTGGTCTTCGGTGAATCAGGACTTGCACATGGGCTCTTCGCTCTGTCGGGAGCTATCCTCTCAACTTTCAGCTGGTCCGGAAATCACCCGGCAGGTCAGTGCCTTTCAGTCATCACAGGGTAGCGCGTCTTCTTCTCCTGAATAGATGACTCCATGACAACGCTGTTTGCCGTCGAAGCCAAGCCTTACTGTGGCATGGCCGCGGCGAACTGCAGCAGTCGTTGCCCCTCGGCGCGAGCTTCCGCCAGCAACTGCTTCCAATCGTCGGGAGGATGGCCGCTTTCGAGCATCTTGCGAAACACCCGGTAGGCATCGTCGCTGCTCTCGTAGGCGCGCTTGGTGTCCTCGTCGTTGACCCACGCAAACACGATCACCTTGCTGGGCGCGTGATAGCGGAAGAACAGCCGGTACTGCTGAAAGAACTTGGCCCTGAACCAGTGCTTGTGGTCGTCGCCGAGGGTGTTGCCTTGCCGGTATTCCGGTCGTGTCGGGTCTTGCGGGATGACGTCGAATGCCAACTTGGTGATCGCCGCCAGCCGCTTGGTGGCGTTCTTCTTCAAGTACCCGACAGGATCCTTCTGCTTCAATGCCTCGATCTGCTGCGCTAAGGCTTCAAGTTGCGCGAGAAACAATGGGTGGGCGAAAACCGTCCACCCATGGATGAGCAAGGGTGCAGGTTTGCGGTTGCTCATTCATCGTCCGCCGACAGGGGAGCGTCTAGATTGACTTCGATGCCACCGGTCAGGGACTGGAGGCGCTGAACGAAGCTGGCATCAATGGCCTGCAGGCGCTCTGGATGGCTGGCGATGTCGCGGGATAGGAAGCCGAGGAACTGGCCAAGCACCGGGTCGTCTTCCTCGGCGGACTCGGCGCGCGTCAGCACGACCTCGCCTCCCGGACGAATGGTGTAGTGGATCTTGTCGCGCTTGCCCAGTTGGAGGGCGCGACGCACGGTTTCCGGCACCGTGGTCTGGTAGCGGTCAGTCAGCGTGGATTCGACTTCGAGGATGGCAGCCATGGCGCTCTCCGGTCAAAAGGTGGTGGATTTCCTGCACTGCACGGTAATGCGATAGCATTACCATGTCAATGCAAGTGCATTGCCTGCGGATATTGCAACCTTGACCGGAGTATCGGAGGGTGACTGGCTACCAGTTGCTCCATCGAATCACCTCGCGCCGGGGTGTTCAGCCAATCTGACGGATGTCCACGGAAACGGCCAAATGACCCAAATCCGGGACTGGAGACTTGTGGGCGGACTCCTGTTCAGATGGCGGATGCGGATTCGGTTCCGTGTTTCACCACCAGCACCACGCTCGCACCTGTTCGCGGACGTACAACAAGGGCTTGATTCGGAGGGAAAATCCCGAAGAATCAGGCCCTTTTTGTTTGTGGCCGTTCGTGTCCGTTCGTTGCAATCCGCGAAACTTGGAGGTGTGAGTGGGGGTATCCAGACCCTTCCTTCAGCCGGATACCCCAATGTGTATGGCGCGTTATCTGCCCGCGCCGATGTTTTGATCCAGGAAGGCTTCCAGTTTCTGGTAGAACGCGATGCGGTTTTTCTGGGCGTAGAAGCCGTGGCCCTCGTTGGCGACCGCCATCCACACCGGCGTGTTGCCGGCTTTTTCCAGCGCCTTCTTCATCGCTTCGGCTTGCGCGATCGGGGTGCGTTCGTCCTTCCCTCCGTGCGCCAGGAGCACCGGCTGCTTGATGTTCGCGGCCAGCGCCAGCGGCGAGTTCGCCCGCAGTTCGTCGTCGTTCTTGCCGACGAACCGTTCGATGGCGGCACGGCCCAGGTAGCTGCGCGAGGTGTCGCTCTTGTTGGCCATCGAGCGCAGATCGTAGAGGCCGGCCAGACCCGCCGCGCACTTCACCAGTTCCGGTGCCTTGGCCGCCAGCATCATCGCCGAGTAGCCACCGAAGCTGGCGCCATAGACGCAGATGCGCTGCGGATCGGCGTAGCCTTTTTCCACCGCCCAGCGCATGCCGTCGATCAGGTCGTCCTGGATGCGCGTGCCCCACTGGCGATATCCGGCCTCGCGGAAGGCGTAGCCGCGATCGTCGGAGCCGCGGTAGTTGACCTGCAACACCAGATAGCCGCGCGAAGCCAGGAACTGCGCATCGGTGTCGAAACCCCAGGTGTCGGAAACGCCGTGCGGGCCGCCGTGCGGCAGCAGCACCATCGGCAGCTTCGCCGGTTCCGCCGTGCCTGCGGGCAGCGTCACGTAGCCATCCAGTTCCAGGCCGTCGCTGGCCTTGAAGCGGATGTAATGGCGCGCACCCATCTGCGCCGGGTCGATCGCGGCATTGCGCTGCAGCAGGCGCGCCAGGCTGTCCTTGCTGCGATCCATCACCGCCCATTCGCCGGGGTTCCTGTCGCTGTAGATGGAGATCAACAACACGTTGCCGTCCGCGCTCCGATCCACGAAGCGCACGTGCTGGCCGGAGAATCCCTTGCGCAATTCGGCGTGCAGCTTCGCGTCCGCGCTGGCGGCATCGACATAGGCCACGCGCGGCAATGCGCCCTTGAATTCGATCATCTGCGGCTGGCCCTGGTTGTCCAGCAGCACGTTGTCGATGGTGTTGAAGCCGTCGGTGGCCAGTGTTTCGCGGTTGGCGAGCGAAAGATCGGCTTTCACGACCGAGGCCGGACCGTTGTCCACCGAGAAATATCCGTACACCTGGCTGCCGTCGGGCGTGAGCGCGAACGGGTTGAACACGCCGCCGAGGCTTTCGCTGGAAATCTTGCGCCAGTTCTTGCCGGCCGCATCGGCGGCGAACAGCAGGTGGTTGTCGTTCTTGTCCCAGCCGACCGCAAAGCGCGGCACGCCGCTGGCGTCCAGCACGAAGCTCATGTCGCGTTCGTCGATGCTGCCCACGAGCCGGCTCTTGCCGCTTCTGGAGCTGGCATCCACTTCATACACCAGCGTCGCGGGAAGGCTGTTCTCGGCCGAGGCGCGGCTCATGTAGAAACTGCCGTTGCGCTCGCGCGGCAGGCCCACGACCACGCCGAAGCCCTTGGGTACGCCGGTGCCGAGCGTGGATTCCTTGTAGCCGTAGATATAGTCGTGGTGCTTGCCGTCGTAATCCAGGCCGATGATTTCGCCATAGCTGAAAATCTGTTCGCGCCCGTCCAGCCTTCCGCCTTTGACATAGACCAGGCGCGTATCGCTGACCCAGTGGATTTCGGCGGCGAGCTGGTATTTCGGCAGCTTGAGGAAGGCGGTATTGGCCATGTCCGCCAGCCTGTAGATCATGATGCCGTGATCGTCGTCGCCCAGATCGGCGGAGACGGCGACATAGGTGCCATTGGCGGAAATCCGGGGGTTCTCGAAGGTGCGGTCGGCGGCGAAACTCTCCACCGGAACCCTGTCGGCGGCCTGCGCGCCGCCCGCAAGCGCCATCAGCATGATCGCCGCCACGATGCCGCGCACCGGATTCATCCATCCCATTGTTGTTGCTCCCGTCATGTCAGATTGTTGAGCGTGCCGGTTGCGGCCCGGCAATCGGGCGCCCGCGAAGGCCGGCGCTGAGGCGGGAATGTTACAGGGAGTTTCGCTGTTTCAAGCAGGGCGGCGGCGCTGTTTCAATCAGTTTCCCAGTTCGATTTCGTCGTGCCCCAGATACTCGTTCAATGCGTCGATGACGCGATGCAGGGCGGGCTGGGTTTCCGGGGCGTAGAGTCGGGGGCGGTCGATGGTTTCGATGCGGCCGAACAGGGATTGGCGCAGGTGGTCTTCGCTGCGCACGCGGTGCAGCAGGTCGTCCAGGAGCCGGGAGAATTCGCCCGGCGTGGGGGAGAGGTCGGCGGTGCCAAAGAGCGCGCAAAGCCCGGAAAACAACGGCAGCGCCTCGTCGGACAGGCCGTAATCCTGCGGGCGATAGTCGAGGAAGGCGCGCTGGGCGTCGGTGAAGATGCGAAAGCCGATCCGGGCCAGGGAATGGTACAGCGGCTGCTCGGAAATCAGCGCCAGCAGCAGGTTCCTGGGGTTGGCCACGACGGTGGCCGTGCCGTGGCTCCATTCGCCGCCGTCGGCGAAGCGGTGCAGGCGGATGTGGTCGGCGAAGTCGGCGGCCTGCAATTGATCCAGCACCAGCACGGTGCGCGCGGCTTCGGAGTAGGCGCAGGCTTCGGTGACGACGCGCTCGAAGGCGCTCATCGGCGCTTCGAGCGGTGCTGGAATGTCGTCCGCCTCCGGCGTCGCGGCGGCCGGGGCCTGCGGTTCGGGCCGGGTGAAGTCGTGGTAGAGGATGTGCGGGAATTCCAGCGCGTGCGCCAGGGCGGTGGCGAAGGCGGTCTTGCGGCGGCCCGCCGCACCGTCGATGTGCAGCACGCGCAGGTGCGAAAGCTCGGCCTCGAACAGGCAGCGCAGCGCGAATTCGTAATCGTCGTTGGATTCGAATCCGTGCTGCGCCAGCGCGCGGCGCAGGTTGATCCGGGGTGTGGCGGCGGCGTTCATCGCAGCGGCGGGATCGCGGCGGGCGTCAGCGGCTGGACGGGCTCGGACTGGAGCTTCTGGCGCAGATGGACGATGGCGGCATCGAGCTGGCGGTCGGCGCCGAGGAAGGTTTCGTGCGGCAGGTTGTCCACGTCGATGTCGGGCGCAACGCCGATGCCTTCCACCAGCCACTGCCCGGTTTGCGCCGAGAACTGCGGGAACTCGGCCACGCGCGCGATGCCGCCGTCCACGAGGCGGTTGCGGTCGGAAAGCCACACGCCCGCGCCGGCGGTGCGGGTGCCGATCAGCGGCCCGAGTTTCAGCGCCTTCACGCCGGCGGAGAAGGTTTCCCCGTCCGAATAGGTGAGCGCATCGGCCAGTACCGCCAGATGGCCGCGGAAACTCTGCTGCATGTTCGGGTTCGGCGTGCCGCCCGGCGGCGCCCAGAAGGCCCAGGCGCGGCGCAGCAGTTTCTCGATCACCCAGCTGTCGATGTTGCCGCCGCGATTGCGGCGCACGTCGATGATGAGCGCGTCGCGGTCGATCTGGCCGTAGAACTCGCGCACGAAGCTGGCGATGTCGTTCGGCCCCATCGCGCGCAGGTGCAGGTAACCGATGCGTCCATCGCCTGCGGCTTCCACTTTTTCGCGGCGGCCCTGCACCCAGTCCAGGTAGCGCAGTTCGGCCTCGCGGTTGGCGTCCGCGGGCACGACGACCTCGCGTTTCGTCGAACCTGCGCGCGCCAGTTCCAGCAGGGTCTGCTGGCCGGCGGTGCCGCGCAGCAGTTCGGAAATGTCGGCGGCCCCGCTGGCCTTGTTGCCGTTCACCGCCACGATCACGTCGCCTTCGCGCACGTCCGTGCCCTGCATCTGCAATGGCCCGCGCGCGGCGGGCAGTTCGGCTTCGGTGCGATGGATGCGGACGATGCGGAAACCGGTGGCGTTCCGCTCGAACTGCGCACCGAGGAAGGCGGCCTGCGCGCCGTCCTTGGCCGAGGGAAGTTCGCCGCGCACCTGCGAATGCAGCGCGCCGAGGTTGGCGGTCGTCTGGGCCAGCAGGTCGTCCAGTTCGAAGCGGTCGGTGACGCGTGCCAGCAGCGGTTGATAGTGTGTGCGCACCGCCTTCCAGTCCACTCCGCGCAGGTTCGCATCGTAGAAATGATCGCGGTGCATGCGCCAGGCGTCGGCGTACATCTGTCGCCATTCCGCCTTCGGATCCACGCGCAGCCGCCAGCCGGCGAGGTTCGCGGCGTGGTCGTCCAGTTTTTCCGGTGCTTTCGCAGCGGCAGGCACGAGGTAGAAGGAGGGGGTTTCGCCCGAGGTGGAGTACCCCAGGGTCTTGCCGTCGGCCGAGAGCATGTAGCCGGCCACGTCCGGCGCGAAGGTTTCCGGCCTGGCCTTGTCCGGGGAAAGCTCCAGCGTGCGCAGCGCGGTCTTCTTGCCGTCGCGCTCCAGGAAGTACAGCCGCTTGGCGTCGGCGGAAAGGCTGGAGTAGTTGCCGCCGGGCAATGGAACCTCGAACAGGCGCTGTGCCAGGCCCTGGAAGACGATGGGCTTGGCGGTATCCTTCTTTGCCTCGCCCGAAGGCTTGTCCGAATCGCCGCCGGCGCTCTTGTCCTGGTTCGATGGCGCCAGCTCGTCGCGGTCGCGGAATGGGAAGCGTTCGGAAGGTTGCAGGGCCAAGGCGTAGATTTTCGTGCGCTTGTCGAAGAACGGGCCGGTATTGCGGTCGCCCCAGGGCGAGCCGTTGGCCAGGGCGAAGTCGCGCTCGGAAAGGAACCACAACCATTTGCCGTCCGGGCTGAAGGTTGGCGAGAGGGAGTCGTATTTGTCCGAGGTGAGGAATTGCGTCCTGCCGTCGGCGAGCGAATGGATCGCCACCTGATTGCGGCCGGTGGCATTGGTGGCGCGTGCGAAGGCGAGGGTCTTGCCGTCGGCGGCCCAGGCCACGCCGGCATATTCCTGGTTGCCCGCCGCGCCGCCGTCGTCGATCAGGCGGTTGGTATTGCCGGAAAGATCGAGCAGCCACAGCCGCCCGCGCATATCCTCGTGCGCGAGTTTGCTGCCGTCGGGAGAAAGGTGCAGCCTGCCGCGCTGGGTCGCGCCATCGAAGGTGAGCTGCCTGGCCGCGCCGCCGCCATCGGCGGGAAAGCGCCAGATTTCCTCCTCGCCGCTGGCGTCGGATACGGCATAGACCGCCTTGGCCTTTGGATCGAACACCGCATTGGCGAGCCGTACGCCGTCGGGCGCGCCAACCTCGATGCGGCGCAGCTTGCCGGTTCCGGCCAGCACGGCATGGCCGCGCGCGGTGAGCGCCAGACGCGAGCCGTCGGCGGCCAGCGTCGCATCGTCCAGATAGTCGAGCGGCTTGTCGAGCCAGGTTTCGCGACGGGAATCGAAGTCGCCGGTCAGCGCGAGCGCGAGCGTGGTGTCCGTGCCGGAAGCCAGGTCGAATACATGCAGATCCGCGCCGGAACGGTACAGCGCCCGATCCCCGAAGACGCTGGCCTCGCGCACGCCGTAGCCTTCGCGCGAGGTGAGATAGGCCAGCTCGCCGGTGGCCGGATCGAGCGTGGCCAGGGCTTCCGCGTCGTCGCTGCCGGCGATCACGACGAGCTTTCCGTTCCACCACTGCGGCGCGCGCAGGTTCACATCGGTTGGGCCGATGCGCACCGCTTCGGAGGCTCCTTCGTCGTAGCGCCACAACTGCGCCAGCGCGCCGCCGCGATAGCCGCGTGCATTGTCGTTGGTGACGCCCAGGCCGAAGCGCACGAAGAAGACGCGCTTGCCGTCGGGCGAGAACACTGCGTCGTTGGCGTCGGCCAGCGGCAGCGTGCGGCGTTCCAGCGTGACGGGATCGACCGCGGAAACGCTCATGTCCCAGGTCTGTCCGGAAACGGAAGGCGCGGCGTAGAGCACCTCGCCGCGCGGCGTCCAGCCCAGCACCAGGGCGCGGGAGTTTTCGTAGCTGATGCGGCGCGGTTCGCCGCCGGCCAAGGGCATGACGTAGCTTTCGACCGGGCCGTGGTACGAGGCCGAAAACGCCACCTGCGAGCCATCGGGCGAAATCGCCGCGCGGCTTTCCTCGCCTGCGTGCGTGGTCAGCCGCCGTGCCGCGCCGCCATGCGTCGATCCCAGCCAGAGATCGCCCTCGGCGGTGAAGACGATGGTGTCGCCGTGGATGGCCGGATAGCGGAAATAGCCGGGCGATTGCGCCTGTGCCGCCGTGGCGGCCCCCAGCGCCAGGAGAAGTGCTGCGACCATCGTGCGCATCGTCGTTGCCTTCGCGGGAATGGAAAGCGCGATGGTACCGAAGGCGGCGCTGGCGCGACCGTGTCACAGGTACGGGGTGTTCCCCGCACCTGTGCGGGATGGACTTACGCCGCCTTGCGCTCGCCGATCCAGCGATCCACGCGCTGTTCCAGCAGATCCAGCGGCAACGCGCCGCCGCCAAGCACGGTGTCGTGGAAGGCCTTGATGTCGAACTTCTCGCCCAGCTCGGCTTCGGCCCGGGCGCGCAGTTGCTGGATGCGGATCTGGCCGATCTTGTAGGCCGTGGCCTGGCCCGGCCAGACCAGGTAGCGCCGGATTTCCGAGCGGATCGCAGTGAGCGGCACGGCGCTGTTGGCGTGGAAATAGTCCACCGCCTGTTCCTCCGTCCAGCCCTTGGCGTGCATCCCGGTATCCACCACCAGCCGGATCGCGCGCCACAGTTCGGAACTCAGGCGGCCGAATTCCGAATACGGGTCTTCATAGGTGCCGGGCATTTCGCGCGCCAGCCATTCCGCGTACAGGCCCCAGCCTTCCGAATACGCGGTGAAGCCGGCCTGGGTGCGGAACTGCGGCAGGCCGGTCAGTTCCTGCGCGATGGAAATCTGCATGTGATG
>CAZHXV010000092.1:0-2069 GCA_964536455.1 uncultured Aquimonas sp. | reverse complement strand
GGCCCTCGTGGTAGGCGATGACTTCAAGCTCGGGCTTGGGCATCGCCTTCATGTCCGACAGGTGCGCGTAGTAGATGCCGGGGCGCGAGCCGTCCGGCGTGCCGGCGTAGTAATGCTGCGCCGCGCCGGGTTGTTCGCGGAAGGCTTCCACGCGCTTCACCACCAGATCGGCCTTGGGCAGGATGCCGAAATAATTGGGCAGTTCCTGCTTGATGTTGTCGATCAGCCGCGTGGCCTCGTCGATGTACGCCTGGCGGCCTTCGTCGGTATCCGGGAAGGCGAAGCGTTCGTCCTCGTGGATGAACGTGAAGAACGCGGGAAGGTCGCCCTTGAAGCCGACCTTGTCCTTGAGCGCGGTCATTTCCTGGTGGATGCGCGCCACTTCGGCAAGGCCCAGCTGGTGGATGTCCTCCGCCGTCATCGGCGTGGTGGTGGATTCGCGCAGCCGCAGCGCGTAGTACGCCGCGCCGTTGGTCTGCGTGGTGCCCACGCCCGCCGGGTTTGCCGGTGCGTTGGCGCTGTCCTCCTCGCACCAGGCGATGAGGGACTGGAACGCGGGCAGGAAGTGCGCCAGGAGCGCCTTGCGGCCTTCTTCCTTCAGCGCCTCCCCGCGCCCGGCATCGAGCTTGCCGTCCTTCACCAGCGCATCGGCCTCCTGCTGGAAGTCGGCCCAGATCGCCGAATCGGCTTCTTCGGTGAACGGCGCGCCGCCGATGACCTTGCGCGCCTGGTCGATCACGCCCTCGTACGCGAATTTCGGCGGATGCACGCCTTCGGCGGCAGCCAGCTTCGCGCGTTCGATCAGTTGCCCGATGGCTTTTTCGCTGGCGGCGATGCGCGAAACGTACGCCTTCAGATCCGCCTCGCTCTCCACCGTGTGGAAACCGATCAGGAAGGTCGGCAGGCGCCCCTGGATGCCACCCATCTGCTGGAACACGTAGCCTTGGCGTTTGAAGGGAAATGCGGCGGCGGCGCGTTCGGCCTGCAGCTTCCACAGATCCCAGGACGTCTTGCCCTCGGCGTCGAGCTGGTCGTAATCGAAGTTCGCGGCCATTTCCGCGACGCTGGCGGCCTGCCAATCCAGCCGCTGCTTCATGGCGGCTTCGGACATGTCGTCGAGCTGGTCGTTCATGTCCTTGCGCCCCAGCATCGTCAAGCCCATCGGCGAGAACTTCAGCGATTCCTCGTATTTGGCGTCGAACCATTCGGTCAGGCGCTGGGTTTCGCTCTGCGCGGGCCGGGTTTGCGCGACGGGCGCGGAGGCGGGTTCGGATGCCTGTTGCGAGCAGGCGGCCAGAACGAGCGAAAGGGCAAGGGCAAGCGGGCGGAAGGTCATCGGGATTTCCTGGAAAGTGCGTTGCAAACCGACAAGCAAAGGGCCGTCGGCACGAGGCGGACGGCCCACGAATCTTCGCATTGTGGCGCGGGTGGGGTTCAGCGCAAGCCGGTTTCGTTGCGGGCAATCACCAGGCGCTGGATTTCGCTGGTGCCTTCATAGATTTCGGTGATCTTCGCATCGCGGAAATAACGCTCCAGCGGCATTTCCTTGGAATAACCCATGCCGCCGTGGATCTGCACGGCGGCATGGGCGATCCACATCGCCGCTTCCGAAGCAGTGAGCTTGGCGATCGCCGCTTCGGTGCCGAATTTTTCCCCGCGGCCTTTCAGCCAGGCCGCGCGCAGGGTGAGCAAGGTGGCGGCATCCAGCTTGCATTTCATGTCGGCGATCTTGGCCTGGGTCATCTGGAAGGAACCGATGGCCTGTCCGAACGCCTTGCGCTCCTTCACGTATTCGATGGTCTTTTCATACGCGGCGCGCGCAATGCCCACGGCCTGAGAGGCGATGCCGATGCGGCCGGCGTCCAGCACGCTCATCGCGGTCTTGAAGCCTTCGCCTTCCTTGCCGACCACATCTTCAGGCGAAGCCAGGTAATCGTTGAACTCGATCTCGCAGGTGGCGCTGGCGCGGATGCCGAGCTTGGGTTCGGTCTTGCCGCGACCGAAGCCGGGTTTGTCGGTGTCGATCATGAAGGCGGTGATGCCGCGCGAGCCTTTTTCCGGATCGGTCA
>CAZHXV010000091.1:0-10919 GCA_964536455.1 uncultured Aquimonas sp. | reverse complement strand
ACCTGCAAACGCCTGGGCATCCGCACCGTGGCGGTGTATTCCGACGCCGATGCGCATGCGCGGCACGTTCGGCTGGCCGATGTGGCGGTGCCCATCGGCCCGGCCCCGGCGCGCGAAAGCTATCTGGTCATCGAGAAGATCCTTGCTGCCGCGAAGCAGACCGGCGCGCAGGCGGTCCATCCCGGCTACGGGTTTCTTTCCGAAAACGCCGGCTTCGCGCGCGCCTGCGCGGCGGCGGGCATCGTGTTCGTCGGGCCGCCGGTCGCCGCCATTGAAGCCATGGGCAGCAAGAGCGCGGCCAAGGCGCTGATGGAACGCGCCGGTGTGCCGCTGACGCCGGGCTATCACGGCGACAACCAGGACGCCGCCTTCCTGCACGCGCAGGCCGATGCCATCGGCTATCCGGTACTGATCAAGGCCAGCGCCGGTGGCGGCGGCAAGGGCATGCGGCGGGTGGATCGCAGCGAGGAGTTTCCTGCCGCGCTGGTGTCGTGCCGACGCGAGGCCGCGTCCAGCTTCGGCGATGAGCATGTGCTGGTGGAAAAGTACGTGCTGCGCCCGCGCCACATCGAAATCCAGGTGTTCGGCGATGCGCACGGCAACGTGATCCACCTCAACGAGCGCGACTGCTCGGTGCAGCGCCGCCATCAGAAGGTGCTGGAGGAAGCGCCCGCGCCGGGCATGACGCCCGAACGCCGCGCCGCGATGGGCCGGGCCGCCGTGGAAGCGGCGAAAGCCGTGGGATACGTGGGCGCGGGCACGGTGGAATTCATCGCTTCGCAATCGGGCGAGTTCTATTTCATGGAAATGAACACGCGCTTGCAGGTGGAACATCCGGTCACCGAGTGCATCACCGGATTGGACCTGGTCGAATGGCAGTTGCGCGTGGCGGCAGGCGAAACCTTGCCGTTGTCGCAGGAGGCGGTTCCGCTGCGCGGCCACGCCATCGAGGCGCGCCTGTACGCGGAAGATGCGGATCGCGGATTCCTTCCGTCGACAGGAACGCTGGCGCTGTTCGATCCGCCGCACGGCGAGGGCATCCGCGTGGACAGCGGCATCGAAACCGGCGATGCGGTGACCTCGTTCTACGATCCGATGATCGCCAAGCTCATCGTCCACGGCGATACCCGCGAGGCGGCGCTGGCGAAGATGCGGCAGGCGCTGTCCGCCACGCGCGTCGTCGGGGTTGCCAGCAACGCGGGCTTCCTGTCGCGGCTCGTGGCAGAGGGCTCCTCGTTCGCACGGGCGGAATTGGATACCGGCCTGATCGAGCGCGAACACGACGCGCTGTTTCCGCCCGCGATGCCCGCCGCCCCGAAACAGATCGCCCTGGCGACGCTGGCCGCGCTGCTCGATGAAGCCCCGCGCCTCGCAGCCGCCGATCCGCATTCGCCCTGGGCCGCGAACGACGGCTGGCGTGCGACGGGGCGTGCGCCGCGCGTGCTGCGCTGGCGCGAAGGCGAGGCCCTGCGCGTGGCGCGTGCGTTGCGAACGGGCGATGGCTGGCGCATCGAGGCCGATGGCGAAACCTTCCAGGCGTGCGGCGTGCGCGATGCGCACCGGCTGCACGCGCGCATCGGCGGCGCGAAGCTCGACATCGCCGCGTTCGCGCACGCAGGCTCGCTTTACCTGTTCGATGGGCAGGCGATGCGCGTACTCGATTTCGACGACCCGATCGCGTTCGCCGAAGCCCACGGCGCGCATGGCGCAGGTTTGGCCGCGCCGATGCCGGGCCGCATTGTCGCGCTGCTCGCCGCGCCCGGCGCGGTCGCCAAGGGCGCACCGCTGCTGGTGATGGAGGCGATGAAAATGGAACACACCATCGCCGCACCCGCCGATGGAACCCTGCGCGGCTTTCTGGTCGCGGCAGGCGAACAGGTCGCCGAAGGCGCGGCGCTGGTCGAATTCGAGGAGGACGCCACATGAGCGCTGGGGATTTCGTACGCGTGGTCGAAGTCGGCCCGCGCGACGGCTTGCAGAACGAAGCCGCGCAGGTGCCCACGGCCACGAAGGTGACGCTGATCGACCGGCTTTCCGCCTGCGGCTTTCCGGTGGTCGAGGCCACCAGCTTCGTCAGTCCGAAATGGATTCCGCAACTGGCCGATGCGGCGGACGTGCTGGCGCGGATCGCGCGCAGGCCGGGCGTGCAATACCCGGTGCTGGTTCCCAACGAAAAGGGATTGGAAGGCGCGCTGGCCTCGGGCGTGCGCGAGATCGCGGTGTTCACCGCGGCCTCGGACGCCTTCAACCGCAGGAACACCAACTGCGACATCGACGAATCGCTGCGCCGCATCGCCCCGGTGGTCGAGCGCGCCCTTGCCGCCGGGATGTGGGTGCGCGGGTATGTCTCCACCGTGCTCGGCTGCCCCTACCAGGGGGCGGTGCCGGTGGCCGACGTGGTGCGCGTGGCCGTGGCGCTGCACGCGATGGGCTGCGCCGAGATTTCCCTCGGCGACACCATCGGCGTGGGCACCGCGGAAAAGGCGCGCGAGATGCTGCAAGCCTGCGCCGGCGAAATTCCGATGCCGCAGCTGGCCGTGCATTTCCACGATACCTACGGCCAGGCGCTGGCCAACGTGCTCGCCTGCCTGGAAGAAGGCGTGCGCAGCGTCGATGCCTCGGTCGCCGGTCTGGGCGGCTGCCCCTACGCGCAGGGCGCGAGCGGCAACCTGGCGAGCGAGGATCTGGTCTATCAACTGCATGGGCTGGGCATGGACACCGGCGTCGATCTGGACGCGCTGTGCGATACCGCGCGCTGGATCAACGAGGAACTGGGCCGTGAACCGGCCAGCAAGCTGGCGCGGATTCCGAACGACAGGCGCTTTCGCGCCGGCTGACCGGGCGCGGCCCGCCTGGGAACCGATGACAGGCCCTACCGAACGCCGCGCTTGCCATCGAAGGCGGCCACCACCAGCAGCATCACCAGCAGGGCCACGCTGTATTCGCAGCCGCCGGAGCCGTGTTCGCCGACGAACCAGCCCCGGTGGCGATGGATGATGACGATGCCCCCCGCGGCGATCACGGCCAGCGCGGAGGCGGCCCAGCGGGTGTTCCGGTTCAGCACCATCAGCGTGCCGGCCACCAGTTCGCAAGCGGTGATCGCCCACACCCAGGCCACGCCGTGTGCGAATCCGCGCGCTTCCATGAAATCGCCGAAGCGCGGAATCGTGCCGTTGCAGATGCGCACGATGGCGTGCGCGAGGAAGAAGCCCGCGGTGGCCACGCGCAGGAGGTGCAGGGAAGTTTCCGGGCGTATCCACGGATAGCTGGAGAGGGAAAGGCGCATGGCGTGAATCCCGGTGATGAAAGACTGCGGACATTGCGGCACGCGGACACGGTGCGATGCGCGCCTTCGCGCCACAAGCCGCATGGGGCCAAGCGCACGCTGCGCGATGCCAACGCCATCGTTGCCCGGCAATGCGGCGCCCGGGCGTTGGGACGAACGGCACGGCGCGCGTGACCAACAGCACCGACGGCATCCGGCAGCGGCAGGGACATGCGCCACAATGCGCGTCCAACCCTTGTCGTGCTGCCATCGACGTGCCCATTCACTCCGCCAGCAAGGCGTTCAGGCTCCTTCTTGCAGTGACGCTGTGGTGGGCCATCTACTCGGCCATTTCCGCGACGCAGTTCATTGCGATGGGCGAGGCGACCGGGAATCCGATCGCCTGGTCGCAGGCGCTGGCCTACGGGTTCGCGGGCAACATGCCGTGGGTGCCGTTCACCCTGTTCCTGTTCTGGCTGGCATGGAAATACCCCATCGGGCGCGGGCACATGCTGCGCAACATCGCCATCCATGCGCTGGGCGTGGCGGCGATCATCGTGGTAAAGGCCGCCTACATCTGCCTCACCAACCCGTATCTGATCTGGTACGACGGCGTCTTGCCGGGGTTCGGCGAAGTGGTCGTCACCAGCATCCGCAACAACCTGATGACGGGCTGGACGGTGGTGGGCGTGGGCCATGCCTTCGTGTTCTACCGGCGCGCGCGGGAACGCGAACGCGAACTGGCCGACATGGAGCGCACGCTGGTCGCGGCCAGGCTCGATGCGCTGCGGGCGCAGATCAATCCGCACTTCCTGTTCAATGCGCTGAACTCGGTGGCGGAAATGGTGCACGTGGATGCCGACCAGGCCGACGAGATGCTGGTGTCGCTGTCCGCGCTGCTGCGCGATGGGCTGGCGAACGAGGAGCGGCAACTGCGGCCGCTGCGCGAGGAAATCGCGCTGGTGGAGCATTACCTCCTGATCGAGAAGATTCGCCTGGGGCAGCGCCTTTCGGTGGTCTGGGAGGTGGAAGCGGAATGTCTTCCCGAGCCGGTGCCGGTGCTGATCCTGCAACCGCTGGTGGAGAACGCCATCGTCCATGCCATTGCGCGCAGCAAGACCGCAGGCACGGTGACCATCCGCGCGCGCAACCGGGAATCCATGCTGCTGCTGGGCGTGGAAAACAGCATCGGCGAAGGCGAGCACGCCGCCGCTGGCAATGGCATTGGCCTGCGCAGCGTTTCCGGGCGGCTGGAATTGCTCTACGGCGGGCAGGCGAGGCTGGTTCGCCGCGAATCGGAAGCCGGCAGCTACGTGGTTGAACTGCATGTTCCGTTGCGGGCGGCATGAATGCGCATGCACGTTGCCATCGTCGATGACGAGCCGCTGGCGCGCAGCCGCCTGCGCCGTCTGCTGGAAAAGGTCGCAGGCCCGGACATCATCGTGGTTGCCGATTGCATCGACGCGGATGAACTGGCGCAGGCGGCCAGCCAGCGCCCGCTCGACGCGATCTTCCTCGACATCCAGATGCCCGGCGCCAGCGGCTTCGATGCGCTGGCGAACTGGAAAGGGCCGGTGCCGCTGGTCGTGTTCGTCACCGCGTTCTCCGAACACGGCGCGCGCGCCTTCGATGCGCGCGCCGTGGATTACCTGCTGAAACCGGTATCCGCGAACCGCCTGTCGCAGTGCATCGCGCAATTGAAGGAAAGGCTGGAACTCAAGCAACGCAAGGAGGCCGCGCCCACCGCCGACACCCGCCGCATCCCCTTGCAGATCGGCCAGCGCGTGCAACTGGTGCCCGAAGACCGCGTCAACGTGGTGCGGGCCCAGGGCAACTATCTGGACATCGATACCGAGCAGGGGCTGTACACCCTGCGCAGGACGCTGGCCTCGTTCGAGGCCGAACTGGATCCCGGACGCTTCGTGCGCATCCATCGCTCGATGCTGGTTCGCGTCGATGCGATCCGTGAAGTGCTGTCGGTGGGTTCCGGGCGCTACCGCATCGAGCTTTGCACCGGCCGGCGCGTCGTCAGCGGGCGCAATTACCGGGGCCAGGTGCAGGCGTTGCTGGCGCATCGCCCGGCCATCGGCACGCAGTGACCCTGGCGGTTCCTTCTCCCGGAGGGAGAGAACCGCGTGCAAGCAATGCGTCGTTTCGTGAGCGGCGAAATCGTCGTTCGTGCACAGGGTTGTTGTTAAGAAATCCTTAGTGTCTGGCACCGGATGAAACGCGGCTTTGCGTTTCCTGGCGATGCCCCACGCTGCGGGAACGGGCCGCGTTCATCCACCCCGAACCCATCAGCGAGAGCGACCATGACCATTCTCCAAACCTCCCCCCGCGCAGCCGCCCGCCTGCACCGCACTGTCCTGAGCCTGGCGCTGGGGCTGTGCCTTGCCGGCGGCGCGCAGGCGCAGACCAATACCTCCGGCGCCATCGTCGGCCACGCACAGGCCGGGGAGACGATCACCGTGACCAACCCGGCCACCGGGTACAGCCGTTCCGTGACGGCCGGGGCCGATGGCTCGTTCCGTTTCTCATCGCTGCCCACCGGCCAGTACCAGGTCAACCGCGGCACCGGCCCGGCGCGCAGCGTCAACGTCAGCGTCGGCACGGCGGCCACGGTGGTATTCGAGGCCGCCAAGGACGAAGCGGCAACATTGGATACCGTCACCGTGCTGGCCGGCACGGCGGTGAACCCCATCGACGTGAGCAGCGTGGAGTCGGCCACCATCCTGACCGAGCGGCAGATCGACATGCTGCCCGTCGCGCGCGATTCCACCAGCGTGGCCCTGCTGGCACCCGGCACGGTGCGCGGCGATGGCCGCTTCGGCAACCTGGCCTCGTTCGGCGGCGCCTCGGTGGCGGAGAACGTGTATTACGTCAATGGTTTCAACGTCACCAACATCACCAAGGGCCTGGCCTTCAGCCAGATTCCGTTCGAAGCATTGCAGGAGCAGCAGGTGAAAACCGGCGGCTACGGCGCCGAGTTCGGGCGCTCGCTGGGCGGCGTGGTGAACATGATCACCAAGCGCGGCACCAACGAATGGAAGTTCGGCCTCAATGCGTTCTGGAGCCCGGATTCGCTTTCCACCGGCACCCGTTTCAGCCACGACCCGGAGCGCGACGGCAGCTACACCGTCGAGAAAGGCGCGAAGACCGATGCCCTGCGCTACAACGCCTACGCCAGCGGCCCGCTGCTCACCGACCGCCTGTTCCTGTTCGCGCTGTACCAGGGCGAGGACATCAAGACGCACATCCCGTTCGAGGGCGGCAGTGTCTCCACGCAGCAGGACAGCCCGCAGGGACTGGTGAAGCTTGACTGGAACCTCACCGACAACCATTCGCTGGAACTGACTGCGTTCAAGGACAGCAGCAAGACCGGCGCGGTGAACTACCAGCGCGAGCCCGGCGACTCGAACATCGGCGGCGGCCGGATGATCGGCAGCGGATACACGGAAACCGGCGGGGAGAACGTCGTCCTCAAATGGACGGGCCACCTGAGCGACGATCTCACGCTGTCGGCACTGTACGGGCGCGGCGAGTACTCGCGCGGATCCTCCGACAGCAATTCGGTGGATTGCCCCATCGTGGTCGATACCCGCAGCACGGCCACGGTCGGGCCGCTCGGCGTGCAGGGGTGCTGGATCGGCACCGGCCTGGTGGGCGATCCGAACGCGGGCGACGTACGAAAGGCGTGGCGCTTCGACGGCGAATGGTCGCTGGGCGACCACCTGCTGCGCTTCGGGCTGGATCGAGAGGAGTTCTCCACCCTGGACGGGACGGTCTATTCGGGCACGGCCTACGAGCCGGAAACGCCCGGCGGCATCCTGTGGATCTATTACAACGCCACCGCGGGAACCACCCTGCCCAACGGCGGGATCGTGCCCGACGGCGCCACCGAGCTGGTGCGCCTGCGCTACTTCGAGAACGGCGGCAATTTCCTGACCAAGAACAACGCCTGGTACATCGAAGACAACTGGAACGTCACCGATACCTTCATGGCCTATCTTGGCGTACGCAACGAATCCTTCCAGAACCTCAATTCCGAACGGGGCGCGTTCGTCGATGTCAGCAATACATGGGCGCCGCGCCTTGGCTTTTCGTGGGACGCGAAGGGCGATTCCACGCTCAAGCTGTTCGGCAATGCGGGCCGCTACTACATCCCTGTCTATGCCAATACCAACGTGCGCCTGGCCGGTTCGGAACTGGACTACATCGAGTATTACCGCTTCACCGGCATCGATCCTGCCACCGGCGCACCGACACTGGGCGCGCAGATCGGACAGCGCTTCTACAACAGCAACGGCGGCGTGCCCGATCCGCGCGCCGTGGTGGACAATGAGATCGAGCCGATGTACCAGGACGAATACATCCTCGGCGCGCAGATGGCCTTGAGCGAGGCGTGGTCGCTGGGCGTGCGCGCGATTTCGCGCAAGCTGAAGGCCGGCATGGACGATGTGTGCGACGGCTCCGGCGCGGAGGCGTGGGCGGTGGCCAACGGCTACAGCGAAGACCAGGCCGCGAACATCCGCGCCGCCATCGACCACTGCTTCCTGACCAACCCCGGCAGCGATCTTTCGATCAATGCCGATCTCGACGGCGACGGTACGCTGACGCGCGTGGACATTCCCGCCAGCGTGATGGGCTATCCCAAGGCCAGCCGCAAGTACCGCGCGCTGGAATTCTTCGTCGAGCGCGCCTGGGACGACACCTGGTTCCTGCAGGCCTCCTACACCTGGGCCAAGAACCGGGGCAACACCGAAGGCTACGTGCGTTCGGACAATGGCCAGGACGATTCGGGCATCACCACCTCCTTCGACCTGCCCGGCCTCATGGAAGGCAGCTATGGCTACCTGCCCAACGACCGCCGCCACAGCCTGAAAGTGTTCGGCGCGTACAAGCTGGCCGAAGAATGGACGCTGGGGGCGAACCTCCTGCTGCAAAGCGGGCGCCCGATCAACTGCTTCGGCCTGTACCCGGACACCGGCGCCAACCCGGACGCGGGCAGCTACGGGGCGGAATCGTTCTACTGCGGGTACTACGCCGATGGCACCGGCGCCGCCGACAGCGGCAAGGATCACACCGCCTACCTGCATCCGCGCGGCAGCGCCGGCCGCGTGCCCTGGGTCCGCACCCTCGACCTGCGCCTCAACTACGAACCGGAATGGGCGCAGGGCCTGACCCTGAGCATGGCGGTCACCAACGCGCTGGACAGCGAGGACTATTACCGCGTGCAGGACGTGGGCGACGAGGATACCGGCGCGCCGCGCTACACCTATCGCCAGCCGCTGAGCTTCGTCAACCCGCGCAGCGTGCAGTTCTCGGTGCAGTACGAGTTCTGATCCGCCGCGCATCCTGAAGCCGCGAAGCCGCCGGGAAACCGGCGGCTTCGTCGTGTTCGCGTGCCGTTCGCCATCGCCCGCCTGCATTTCATCCCTGCGCGGTGGAGGTGGCGGCGGCAATCGCCAACATGCAAGGCAGGCCACCTTGCGGATCAGGCACTCCGATGCACGCGCCCCTCCATGCAGATGATTTCCGTCACGGCAGGCCGCACTGGCGGCCACCGGTTTCGCGCGATGCGTTCGCACCGTTGCCTCCGCGCAGCATCGTCCAGATGCCCGAATGCTGGCACGGCGGCCACATCGACCTGCGGTCGTCGCCGGAACCGGCGCTGCATGCGATCTGCGGCGACGAATCGGCGGCCACGGTGGAGATTCCCGCAGGATGGTGGACGGTGCTGGTGTCGGCCGGCGGCCATCCCATGTTGTTTTCCGAGGGTCTCAAGTGGCAGATCGGGCCGGGCAGGGTTCTCGTCTGGGACAGGCCGCTCACGCTGTTGTCGGCCACGGGCGACCGCTGGTTCTGCCTGAGCGGGCCGGAAGGCGCATGGCAGCGGGCTTGCCTGGGATTGGCTGGCGTGGGCGATCTGTTTCCGGTCGAAGAGGCCTGCCCATCGAGCCTGGCCGAATGCGTGGCGCGCCTGTTCGATGCGGTTCGCACGGCGCCGGCAGCGGCGCTGTCGTGGCAGGTGCGAGACATCCTTGCGCAACTCCACGCCGCCCAGCAGGGGCTGCGCGTCCTGCTGCCGCGCTGCCCCGGCCGCACTCACAGCCGCAAGCGCCGGACGCTGATGCGGCTGTTGCGCATCCGGCACGAGATCGCCGCCGACCATAGCGTGCGTGCCAGCCTCGATGCGCTGTCCCGCCGCGCGAACTGGACCTGCGGCCACCTGGCGCGCATCCATCGCGGCGTGTTCGGCGAAACCCCCATCGAGTTTGCCCTGCGCACGCGCCTTGCCTGCGCGCTGAGGCTGGTGATCCAAAGCGACCTGGCTTTCTGCGAAATTGCCGAAGCCACCGGTTTCGACAGCGCCAGTTCCTTCGCCCGCGCTTTCCGCAACCATCATGGTTCGACCCCGACGCAGGCGCGTATCGCCGCGGCCGGGAAGGTGCAATGAGCGCGCCGTCAGAAGGCTGGGCTCAAGCCTGCGGAAACGCGCGTTCGATCAGCGCCTCGAACGGCACGGACGCGGGCAGCGTGCCGAAGTGCTGCCCGTGCGCGCCGGCCAGCCGCGAATCGCAGAACACGCCCGCCGCCGGATGCCCGGCGCGGATCAGCAGCCCAGCTTGCAAGGTGAGCGCCAGGCGTTCGACGATGAGGCGCGAGCGCGCTTCGATGGCATCGGCATCATCCAGTTCGCGCACCAGCCATGCCACTTGGCTATCCAGTGCGGCGTGTTCGCCCCGGGTGCCGGAAAGCTCGGCGAACAGCGCATCGCGGGTTTCCGGTTCGCGCCGCAGTGCGCGCAACACGTCCAGGCACTGGATGTTGCCGCTGCCTTCCCAGATGGAGTTCAGCGGCGCCTGCCGGTACAGGCGCGGCAGGATGGATTCCTCTACGTAGCCCGCGCCGCCCAGGCATTCCTGCGCCTCGTTGACGAGGGGCGGGCAACGCTTGCAGACGTGGTATTTGCCGATCGCCGTGGCGATGCGCGCGAAGGCGGCTTCCTGCGGATCGCGGCCAGCGGCGTCGATGGAACGCGCCACGCGCAGGCAAAGCCGCATCGCCGCTTCCGATTCCAGCGAAAGATCGGCCAGCACGTTGCGCATCAAGGCGTGATCGACGAGCCGCTTGCCGAAGGCGCGGCGGCCGCGGGCGTGGTGGATCGCATGGACGAGCGCCATGCGCATGACCCCGGCGGAGCCGATCAGGCAGTCCTGCCGCGTGAGCGCGACCATTTCCAGGATGGTCGCAACGCCGCGTCCTTCCTCGCCGATCAACCAGCCCACTGCGCCGGCGAATTCCACTTCGGAACTGGCGTTGCTCCAGTCACCGAGCTTGTCCTTCAGGCGCTGGATGCGGATCGCATTCAACCCGCCATCGGGCGTGTGGCGCGGCACGAGAAAACAGGAGATGCCGGGCTGCGCCTGCGCCAGCACCAGGAAGGCATCGCACATCGGCGCGGAGAAGAAGAACTTGTGGCCGATGAGTTCGTACAGTTCGCCGGGGCCGGGCGATGCCATCGGCGTAGCGCGCGTGGTGTTGGCGCGTACGTCCGAACCGCCCTGCTTCTCCGTCATGCCCATGCCGATGGTGTTGCCGCGCTTGTGCCAGGCGGGGATGAAGCGGCTGTCGTATTCGGTCGAGAGAATGC
>CAZHXV010000090.1:1428-11090 GCA_964536455.1 uncultured Aquimonas sp. | reverse complement strand
GATCGAGGATCGCATCCAGGTTCAGGTGGTCGCAGAACTCCAGGAAATCGTCGCGCAGCGCGGCGATATGCATCGAGCCGGGAATCCCGATGGTGAGCTGTGCGGAGAACATGTCCGCGCCGGTCTGCATGGCGCGGTAGCGCGAGCTTTGCATCCCTTCGATGGTGATGCCCTGGCGGTCGAAGAAATCGGCGAGCTGGAACGCGATGCCGGGTTTGTCCGCGGCGATCACTTCCACGATGTACGGCAGCAGGTTGCTTTGCGCGGGTTTCGGGCCGGTGCGGTACCACACCAGGCGGAAACCTTCCTCGCGCTCCAGCCGCGCCAGCCCGGATTCGAGCTTGGCGACCGAATCCCAGGAGCCTTGCGCCAGCGCCAGCACCGACACGTCGCGCCCGACCGTGGACAGGCGCGCATCGATCAGATTGCAGCCGGAATCGGCGATGCGCCGGGATACCGACAGCAACGGAGAATCCGGGTGCGTCGCGAAGGCGCTGATCAGCAGGTAATTTTCGTTGGCGGCGGGGCGCGGCTGGGGGTCGGTCAAAGCGGTGTTCCGACGTGGTTTCGCGGGTTGCGCGAAGAATGAAAAGGACGTTTTGCGGCCACATCCGTGGCTTGTCCGGGGCAGCATACTTGCCCGCGCTTTGCAGCCGCAAGTAACATCGCAGCCCGCATTTTTCCCGGTTCGCCCGCGTGCAATTGCAAGGCAGCATCACCGCATTGGCGACGCCGTTCAGCACGGGCGGCGCGCTGGATGTTTCCGCATGGCGCAGGTTGCTCGATGCGCAGCTGCGCGGCGGTACGCAGGCGCTGGTCGTGGCCGGCTCCACCGGCGAGGCGGCGATGCTTTCCGATGCGGAATTCGCCACGTTGATCGACACCGCCGCGCGGCAGGTCGCCGGTGCGATTCCGGTGCTGGCCGGCGCGGGGCTTTCGGCCACCGACAAGACCGTTCGCCAGTGTGCGCTCGCCGCCGATGCGGGCGCGGATGCCGTGCTGGTGGTTACCCCGCCTTACGTCCGCCCGACGCAGGAAGGCCTGCGCCGCCATTTCGAGGCCGTGGCCGATGCCGCGCGCGTGCCGGTAGTGCTCTACAACGTGCCGCCGCGCACCGGCTGCGATCTTTTGCCTGAAACCGTCGCCGCGCTGTCGCCGCACCAGAACATCATCGGCATCAAGGAAGTGATGTTCGAGGCGGGGCGCGTGAAGGCGCTGATGGCGCTGCGCAATCCGGGTTTCGCGCTGTGCTGGGGCGACGATCCCAGCGCCTGCCAGGTGCTGCTCGATGGCGCGGATGCGGTGATCTCGGTGGCGTCCAACGCAGCCCCTGCTGCGTTTCGCGCGCTTTGCGAAGCGGCGCGCGGTGGGGACGGGGCGAAGGCCCGAGCACTCGACGCCGAACTGTCCCCGCTTTACGCCGCCTTGTCGCTGGAACCCAATCCCGTGCCGCTGAAGGCGCTGCTGGCTGAACTTGGGCTGTGCGAGGATGCCTTGCGCCTGCCGCTCGTACCGCTATCCTCGCCGCATCGCGCGGCCCTGCGGGCTGCGGCGGATGCGGCCTCGGCCGTGGAAGCGCGGTATCGGAAGGCCTGACGCCTTCGCGCGCAGCAACAGAATCCTGAAGGAGTTGTCGATGAAGATCCGGGCGAATGGAATGAAGGGCGGGGTTCTGATCCTCGCGGCGGCAGCGGTGGCGCTGGGCAGCGGCTGTTCGTGGATGCGCGGCAAGACCGGCTACGAAACCTCCCCGGAGAACCGACCTCTGGAGATCCCCCCCGACCTGAACGCGCCCACGGCCGATCCGGCGGTGCGCATACCGCCGCTGGCCTCCGCGCGCGCGCCGCAGGCGGCCAGCGCTGCGTTCACGCTGTCCAACAATCCGGAAAAGGTTTACGAGGCGCTCTCCGACGCGCTGTCGCAGGTTCCCGGCGTGAAGATCAATGAAGCCGCACGCCTTTTGATGGCCTACAACGTCAGTTTCGAGGGCGAAACTTTGTTGGTGCGCGTTTCGCCCGAAGGCACGGGGTCGCGCGTGGCCGCCGTCACCCAGGACGGTCGCGAAGCCAGTGGCGGCGCGGGTGCAAAGCTGCTGGAACTGCTGAAACGGAAGCTGTAAGGGAGGCAGCGAGGCGGCGGCTGCGCCGCCTGTGAGGAAGGTGAGAAGTCAGCGGAGCCTGCTTGACTGACTTCTCGCGGCGCCGAAGGCGCGACTCACAGCCCGCGCAGCGGGCGGCTTACTATCTTTTTTACCGCTCCAGATACTTCAGTTTGTCCGGCACGCCGTCCCACTGCTCCGCATCGGGCGGCGGATCGATGCGTTTGCTGAGCACCGGCCATTCCTTGGACAGTTCCGCGTTCAGCGCGATCATACCTTCCTGGCCGGCGGGAACGTCGTCTTCCGGGAAGATCGCCTTGGCCGGGCATTCGGGTTCGCACAGCGTGCAGTCGATGCACTCGTCCGGGTCGATCACGAGGAAATTCGGGCCGGCGTGGAAGCAATCGACCGGGCAGACTTCGACGCAATCCGTGTATTTACAACGGATGCAGTTCTCGGTGACGACGAAGGGCATCGTGAGGGCGGCGGCGGGAGGAAGAGTGGCGCTCCCTACGAGGTTCGAACTCGTGTTCTCGCCGTGAGAGGGCGATGTCCTGGGCCACTAGACGAAGGGAGCGTGGGCGGTGGGTTGGCAGCGGTGATTGAGCCGCCACAAACCGAACGGGTAGTATAGAGAGCCAGGCCCGAGGTGACAATTCCCGCGGGGCTGTTTCCTCGGCCTCAGTCGTTCTTGCGGACACCCAGTGGATTCATTGCCTCCGTCGCTTCGCGTCATCCCCCGCGAGCAGCATCCGATCTCGCGCAGGCAGATCAGCCCGAACGCGCTGCGCGTGCTGTATCGCCTGAACGAAGCCGGGTTCGCGGCCTACCTGGTGGGCGGGGCGGTGCGCGACCTGCTGCTGGGGATGTCGCCAAAGGATTTCGACGTGGCCACCGACGCCACGCCGGAGCAGGTGCGCGGCGTGTTCCGCAACTGCCGCCTCATCGGCCGCCGCTTCCGGCTCGCGCACGTGGTGTTCGGGCCGGAGGTCATCGAGGTTGCCACCTTCCGCGCCAACGGCGACGATGGCACCGGCGCGCGCGAGCTCGACAATGGCCGGCTGGTTCGCGACAACATCTACGGCAGCATCGAAGAAGACGCGATACGGCGCGATTTCACCGCGAATGCGCTGTACTACGCGATCGCCGATTTCTCGGTGCGCGATTACGTTGGAGGCTACGACGATGTCCTGGCCCGCACGTTGCGGCTGATCGGCGACCCGGAAGCGCGCTACCGCGAAGACCCGGTGCGGATGCTGCGTGCGGCCAGGTTGGCGGCCAAACTGGATTTCACCATCGATGCGGCCAGCGCCGAGCCGATTCCGCGCCTGGCGAACCTGCTGGCCGAAGCCTCCAATGCGCGCCTGTTCGACGAATGCCTCAAGCTGTTCCTGGCCGGCCACGCGCTGCGCGGATTCCAGTTGCTGGAACAGACCGCCCTCCTGCCCGCGTTGATGCCCGATGCGGCCAGGGCATTGGCCGCCGATGGTAGCGGCCTGTGCCGTGCGCTGATCGTGCAGGCGCTGCGCAATACCGATGCGCGCGTGGCGCAGGAGAAATCGGTCACGCCATCTTTCCTGTTCGCCGCGCTGCTGTGGCCGGCCTATGCGCAGCAGTTGCAGGAGCTCATCGCCGCCGGGCACGAGCTGGCCGTGGCCGAGCAGCGCGCCGCAGATCGCGTGGTGATGCGCCAGCAGGGCCTGATCGCCATCCCGCGGCGCTTCAGCCTGCCGATGCAGGAAATCTGGTGGCTGCAAAGCCGCTTCGGCACGCGCCAGCGCAAGCGCGTGTTCCGCTTCCTGGAGCATCCGCGCTTCCGCGCCGCTTACGATTTCCTCGAACTGCGCGCCAGCGTGGTGCCGGAACTCGCCGCCGAACGCGATTTCTGGAAGCAGGCGCAGGAAGCCTCGCCCGAGGCGCTCTCCCGCCTGCTGTCCGCCGCGCCTGCCGAAGCCGACACCAAGCCGCGCCGTCGCCGTCGCCGCAGGCGCAAGTCCGGCAGCGAATGAACAAGGTTCCCGCGCTGGCCTACGTGGGCTTGGGCAGCAATCTCGATACGCCGCTGGATCAACTCGATACCGCGCTGCGGCGGCTTTCGCAGCTTCAGGGCACGACGCTGCTTCGCGTTTCGCGCTTCTACCGCACCAAGCCGTGGGGACGCGAGGATCAGCCGGATTTCGTCAACGCCGTGGCCGAGTTGTCCACCACGCTGCCCCCGCTGGATTTGCTCGATGCGCTCATCGGCATCGAACGGGCGCATGGCCGCAGGAGGATCGAGCGCTGGGGGCCCCGTACGCTCGATCTCGACCTGCTGCTGTACGATTCGCAGTCGCTGGAGTCGCCGCGACTGCAACTGCCCCATCCGCGCATGCACGAGCGCGCCTTCGTGCTTGCGCCGCTGGCCGACCTGGTGCCGGGATTGCATATCGGCAAGCGTGGCACGGTGCAGGAATTGCGCGATGCCATCGGCGGCAGCGGCGTTGAACCTCTTGCGAATTGACGAAACCAAGGAGCCCATGACATGGCCGAAGCCGTCTTGCCCAAGGTCACGGTACCGTCGCTGCGCCAGATGAAGGAACAGGGCCGGCGCATCGCGATGCTGACCTGCTACGACGCCAGCTTCGCCTTCGCGATGGAGCACGCCGGCGTTGACCTGATCCTGATCGGCGATTCGCTCGGCATGGTGGTGCAGGGCCACGACAGCACCCTGCCGGTGAGCGTGGATCACATCGTCTATCACGCCGCTGCCGTGGCGCGCGGCCTGAAGCGCGCCTTGCTCGTCGCCGACCTGCCGTTCCTCAGCTACGCCACGCCGGACATGGCCCTCGCCAACGCGCGCCGGCTGATGGCCGAAGGCAATGCGGCGATGGTGAAGCTGGAGGGCGCGGGGCCGATGCTGGATGCGATTCATGCGCTCGCCGCCCGCGACGTGCCGGTCTGTGGGCATCTGGGCCTGACGCCGCAATCGGTGATGAAACTCGGCGGCTTCAAGGTGCAAGGCCGCGAGGAAGCCGCCGCGCGCAAGCTCGAACTGGATGCGCTCGCAGTGCAGGACGCGGGTGCGGAACTGCTGGTGCTGGAATGCGTGCCGCGCGCATTGGCGGCGCGGATCGCCAAGCTGCTGCACATCCCGGTCATCGGCATCGGTGCGGGCGCGGAATGCGACGGGCAGGTGCTGGTGATGCACGATCTGCTCGGCCTGCGCGGCCGCCACCGCACGCCACGTTTCGTGAAGGATTTCCTTTCCGGCAACGATGGCATCGAGGCGGCATTCGCGGCCTATGTGGATGCGGTACGGGAGGGCGTTTTCCCTGCTGCCGAGCATGGTTTCGATTGAAGGCGCCGGCATGGAGATCGTCGAAACCCTGCAAGACCTGCGCCGCATCCTCGAAGGCTTCCGCGCCCGCGCAGAGCGCATCGCGCTGGTGCCGACGATGGGCAACCTGCACGCGGGCCATTATTCGCTGATCGAACTGGGCAAGCGCCATGCGGATCGCACCGTCGCTACGTCCTTCGTGAACCCGACCCAGTTCGGCCCGAACGAGGATTTCGCCCGCTATCCGCGCACCCCCGGCGACGACGAGCGCGGCCTGGCCGACGCAGGTTGCGACGTGCTGTTCCGCCCCACGGTGGAAACCATGTATCCCTTCGGTGCGCAGCAATGCGTAAAGGTGCAGGTGCCGGGCCTCATGGAAGAACTGGAAGGCGCGCAGCGCCCCGGCCATTTCGACGGCGTGGCGACCGTGGTGCTGCGGCTGTTCAACATGGCGCGGCCCGACCTGGCCGTGTTCGGGCGCAAGGATTACCAGCAATTGCGCGTGATCGAGTACCTGGTGCGCGAGCTTTCGCTGCCCATCGACATCGTTCCCGCACCGATCGCCCGCGACCACGACGGCCTGGCGCTCAGCTCCCGCAACCAGTATCTGGATGCCGCGCAGCGCGCCATCGCGCCGGAACTGCGCCGTACCCTGCTGGCGATGCAGGAAGGCTGGCGGGCGGGCGTCGCGCTTCCCGAGATCGAACGCACCGCGCAGGAACGGCTCACCGCCGCCGGTTTCGCCATGGACTACGCGCAGTTCCGCCGCCGCTCCGATCTGCGTCGCCCGGAAGCGGGCGACCGCGATGGCCTGGTGATCCTCGCCACGGCCCGGCTCGGGCGCACGCGGCTGCTCGACAACCTGGAACTGGATGCTTTTGCGTAGAAGGAAGGGTTATTTCTGAACAAAAGCTGTACAGAAAAGATGTGCCGAAAAGCTAGCACATTGATTGGACAGGAATTTCCAGACCCATCCAAAGTTGTTGCGGCCAAGTGTGGCTTTTCTGCGAACCTTGTGGTAAATTGGCTACGCCTTCCGGACTCTGCTGCGACATCGCGCACCCTTCGGGAGGTAATGCAGGGCGCATTTTTGGGTAATCGTCACTCCGTTAACTCCCCGCTGGATCTACCAGCGGGGTTTTTTTTGCCTAGAAGTTTCACATTTTTCAATTAAAAACAACAAGATAGTTGTTCATGGCGGCGTGGGTGCAGACGTGAACCCGCGTGGCCTCTGCTAGGATTCGTCGCCACATCCAAGGCTTGTTGTTTTTTTGCATCAGGCCGGCCGGGCGCAGGAAAACCCTCTGCGATCCACATCACGATTCTTCCAACGGCAGCTTCCCGATGAAAGGCCCGCAACTGCTCGACCGCCTCATTCCGCACGCGATCCGCCTGGCCGATCTGCGCATCGCCGATCTGGTGGCCGATCCGCGACGCCTGGCGGTTTCCGCCGTGCGCGTGGGCCCGCTCTATGCCAACTTCGCGCGCCAGCGGCTGGATGCCGATGCCGTGGCCGCGTTGCTGGAGCTTGCCGCCGAACGCGGCGTAGAGCGCGCCATCGCCGATCTGTTCGACGGCGTGGCCGTGAACCGTTCCGAAAACCGCGCCGCATTGCACACCGCGCTGCGCGGCTGTTTTTCCGAACAGGAAGGCGCGCAGCAGGCGCACCGGCTGGCGCAGGCTACGCGCGAGCGCATGGGCGCGCTGATCGCCGAACTCGCCGCCTCCGACGTCACCGATATCGTGAACGTGGGCATCGGCGGCTCCGACCTTGGCCCGCGCCTGGCGCTGGAAGCGCTGCGCGACCACGACACGGGCCGTTTCCGCATCCACTTCCTCAGCAATGCGGACGGCAACGCCGCCGCGCACGTGCTGCGCCAGCTCGATCCGGCACACACCGCCGCCGTCATCGTCTCCAAGAGCTTCGGCACGCAGGAAACCGGCTTGAACGGCCGCGCACTGCGCCAGTTCCTGGGATCGGGCGAACGGCTCTATGCGGTCAGCGCCAGGCCTGAACTCGCGCAGCAGCACTTCGGCATCGACGCCGAGCGCGTGCTGCCGATGTGGGATTGGGTCGGCGGGCGCTATTCGCTGTGGTCGAGCGTGGGCTTCGTCGTCGCCGCTGCAACAGGCATGGACAACTTCGCGCGGATGCTGCAAGGGGCGGCATTGATGGACGAACACGTCCGCCACGCGCCGCTGCGAGGCAATCTTGCGATCCGCCATGGCCTGGCCGCGGTGTGGAACCGCAATGCCTTCGGCTACGACAGCCACGCCGTGCTGGCCTACGACGACCGCCTCGCGCGGCTGCCGGCCTACCTGCAACAACTGATGATGGAAAGCCTGGGCAAATCTGTGCGCCAGGACGGTTCGCCGGTGGAGTACGGCACCGGCGCGGTCATCTGGGGCGGCGCGGGCACGGATGTGCAGCACTCCTTCTGCCAGTCGCTGCACCAGGGCACCGACACCGTGCCGCTGGATCTGGTCGGCGTCGTGCGCGCGCCCAACGCCATTCCCGAACAGCGCGCGCCGCTGTTCTCCAACCTGCTGGCCCAGGCCGAAGCCTTCGCCAATGGCGCAGGCAACGACGACCCGCACAAGGTCTATCCCGGCAACCGTCCTTCCACCCTGCTGTTGCTCGACGAACTCACGCCCGAAGCCTTCGGCGCGCTGCTTGCCCTGTACGAACACAGCGTCTTCGTGCAGGCCACGATCTGGGGCATCAACCCCTTCGACCAGTGGGGCGTGGAGCTGGGCAAGCGTGTTGCGGCGAGCTTGCAGCCGGCGCTGGAAGGCGCGGTTTCGCCGGGTGATGTGGCCGATCCGGTGACGCGGATGCTGATCGAGGAAATCCGCGCGCGGCGGTGAGGGTTGGGAGCCTTCTGAACAATTCCCGCCACTTCATGCGGCTTTCAACGAGTAGCCCGGATAAGGCCGAAGGCCGCATCCGGAGCAATGTCCCGGATGCGTTGCGCTTGTCCGGGCTACTTGCTATTGCGCTTTGTTGGCGAACACGTCGTCGAGGCGGGTGTAGCTGAACTCCATGCCGTCGGTCATGCCGGTGGAGATGGCGTCGTCGCGCGCTTCCTTCGATGCGAACGTCATGTTGCAAACCAGCGTCGTGACGCCGTTTTGCTCGCTGAGTTCGAGCGACACGATGCAGGGGTCGCCGACGGGCATGGCGTAGTCCATTTCGCCCGGATCGAAGTATTGTTCGTGCGTGAGCTTCGATGGCGCATCGACCTCGGCGAACGTGCCGAAGAAGCCGAACTGCTTGCCGTCCTCGTGGTTCTTCCATTGCCAGCGGTATTTTCCGCCGATGCGGACGTCCATGTCGCACACCGGCATATCCCAGCCGTCGTAGCCCATCCACTTCCGCAGGAGTTCGGGTTTTGTATGGGCGTCCCACACCAACTGGCGGGGCGCATTGAACGTGCGGGTGACGCGAACTTCACGATCGCTTGGCACGGTGACTTCTGCTGACTTGGGCATTGATCTTCTCCTCTGGTTGGTTGATGCGGCGGCTCGTTCGGTGGGTGAATGAGCGCGCCGCGGGATGACACGCGCAGGCTATTTCTTTCGTTTCGACCTTGCGGGTTTGCCTTTGAGTTCGTCGAGCAACGCATCGAGGCGCTGGTAGTTCTGCTCGAAGATCTCCCGGTAGCGCTCGATCCAATCCACGGCGTCCTTCAATCGCGCGGGTTCCAGGCGTCGCGGGCGACGCTGCGCATCGATGTCGACCGAGATGAGCCCTGCGCGCTCCAGCACTTTGAGGTGCTTGGAGATGGCGGGCTGGCTCATCTCGAACGGTTCCGCGAGTTCCTGGACCGAGGCTTCGCCGGTGGCCAGGCGGGCCAGGATGGCGCGCCGGGTGGGATCGGCGAGCGCGGCGAAGGTGAGATCCAGGTAGTCGGAACTTTGCATAACCTAAAGATAATATAACTTACAGGTAATATAAAGCTGCGATTGATCACCGTCAATGATCGAACTTGCTTTTTGGCGCTTGAGGATGCCGCAGCCGCAGCCTTGGCTTAGCGTCGGTTCCGCCGTGCACGGCTACATGGCTATATCGCCCACTTCGCATTGAGCCCCAAAGCCCCCTGCGCTAGTCTGCCGCACTGCCTTTTTTGCCCCCGAACCCATGCAAGACCACTACGATCCGAAGGCGGTTGAAACCGCCGCACAGCGCTTCTGGAGCGAAAACCGCGCGTTTGAAGTCGTCGAGGACGATGCGCGCCCGAAGTACTA
>CAZHXV010000090.1:0-1418 GCA_964536455.1 uncultured Aquimonas sp. | reverse complement strand
CGCGGCGATCAAGCACGCCACCGCGCCGGCGCAGTGGACCTACGCCAACATCGAACACATGAAGGCGCAGTTGCAGCAGATGGGCTACGCCATCGACTGGAGCCGCGAGTTCGCCACCTGCCGCCCGGAGTACTACGTCCACGAACAGCGCCTGTTCACGCGGCTGATGAAGAAGGGGCTGGTCTATCGCAGGAACTCGGTGGTGAACTGGGATCCGGTGGATCAGACCGTGCTGGCGAACGAGCAGGTCGTCGATGGGCGCGGCTGGCGCTCCGGCGCGCTGGTGGAGAAGCGCGAGATTCCGCAGTGGTTCCTGAAGATCACCGACTACGCGCAGGAACTGCTCGACGGCCTGGATGCATTGCCCGGCTGGCCGGATGCGGTCAAGGCGATGCAGCGCAACTGGATCGGGCGTTCGGAAGGGCTGGAAATCGCCTTTGCGCTGGAGGATTCGGATGAGGCGCTGCGGGTTTACACCACGCGCCCGGATACCTTGATGGGCGTGAGCTTCATTTCGGTGGCCGCCGAGCATCCCATCGCGCTGGCCGCCGCCGAAGGCTACGAGGAACTGGCGACGTTCATCGAAGACTGCAAGCGCGGCGGTACTGCCGAAGCCGACATCGAAACGCAGGAAAAACGCGGTGTGTTCACCGGCAAATATGCGATCCATCCGGTGAGCGGGGAGCGCGTGCCGATCTGGGCCGCGAATTTCGTGCTGATGGGCTACGGCACCGGTGCGGTGATGGCGGTGCCCGCGCACGATGAGCGCGACTGGGAGTTCGCGCAGAAGTACGACCTGCCGATCCGCATGGTGATCGTTTCCGAAGACGTGGCCGAAGCCCTGAGCGAAGTCGGGCGCGACGTGACCACGCACGCCGATCCGATGGCGACCGCGCTGGGCGAACACGCCGCCATCGACGTGGTGGAAACCTCCGAGGCGGTGCGCATCGTCGAGGCCTTCGAACAGCGCATCGCCGAGGAAGGCGCCTACACCGAATACGGCATTCTGGTGAATTCCGGCCAATACGACGGCCTCGCCTTCGGCGAAGCCTTCGATGCGCTGGCCGAACGCTTCGAGCGGGAAGGCCAGGGTGGGCGCCGGGTGAATTTCCGGCTGCGCGACTGGGGCGTCTCGCGGCAGCGCTACTGGGGTTGCCCGATTCCGGTGATCCATTGCCCGGACTGCGGCGCGGTGCCGGTGCCCGAAGACCAGTTGCCGGTGGTGTTGCCGGAGGATGTCGCGTTCTCCGGCGTGCTCTCGCCGATCAAATCCGATCCGGAATGGCGCAAGACCACCTGCCCGCAGTGCGGCAAGCCCGCCGAGCGCGAAACCGACACCTTCGATACCTTCATGGAGTCGAGCTGGTACTACGCCCGCTACACCAGCCCCGGTGCGGCGGACGTGGTGGATGCGCGCG
>CAZHXV010000089.1:2341-11236 GCA_964536455.1 uncultured Aquimonas sp. | reverse complement strand
CCTGGGCCGGACCGAGGAGTGGATCGGCAACAAGGTCGGCGTCGCCGTCTGGCCGTGGGTGCGGGAGAGCATCGGCTGCGCCGCTTGCGCGTACGCCAGATCGCGCAGCGATGCGGCGATGCCCGTCAATACCGGTTTCAGTACGACCGAGCGCGCGTCTTCCAGCATCAGCGCGTAGGAAAGGTTGTTGATGTCCTCGCTGGTGCAGGCGAAATGCACGAATTCCAGCGCCGGGGCCAGTTCGGCGTCTTCGCCGATGCACTGTTTCAGGAAGTATTCGACCGCCTTCACGTCGTGGTTGGTGGTGCGCTCGATGGCCTTCACGGCGGCGGCGTCTTCCACCGAGAAGCCCGCCGCAAGCTCGCGCAACCGGACGATGGCGGCATCGGAAAAGGGGGGCAGTTCCCTGATCGCCGGCTCCTTCGCCAGGGCGATCAGCCATTCGATCTCCACTTTCACGCGGTACTTGATGAGGCCGTATTCGGAAAAGATCGGTCGCAGCGCAGCAAGGCGCGCGGCGTAGCGGCCATCGAGCGGCGAGATGGCGGTGAGGCTGGAGGTCATCGGCGTGCCGGGAAGCGTGGGGGCATCGATTTTACCGTGTCTGGATTTGCGGCTGCGCACCGCATCCATGCTTGGATACACTCGCCCGATGAACGAGGTTTGCCTGAATTGCGGAAGCCGGTTGGGCGGGCCGTACTGCGCGCAGTGCGGCCAGCGCGACATCGTTCCCGCCGACCGCGGCCTGATGCACCTCCTCGGCGATGCCTGCACCGAGCTGACCAGCCTGGAATCGCGCACTTGGCGCAGCGTCGTGTGCCTGTTGACGCGCCCCGGCGAACTCTCGCGCGCCTATCTGGCCGGCGCGCGGCAGCGCTACCTGAAACCGATCTCGCTGTTCCTGCTGGTGAACCTAGTCTATTTCTTCGCGCCGCCGATCAACGATTTCAACCTGCCGCTGCGCTATCAGGCCAACCAGTACTGGGGTGCGGCCATCGTGCAACTGGCCGAACACAAGGCGGCGCGGTACGAGGCCGAAGGGCGCGTGGATCCGGTGCGCGATGTGCTGAACGGGCGGGCGGTTCCCGGCTACGCGGCGCTGGCGCAGGACTACGCAGTACGCAGCGCCGACGTTTCCAAGCTGCTGATGGTGATTCATGTCCCGTTTCTGGCCCTGGGGCTGATGCTGGTGTTCGGATTCCGGCGCTGGTGGTACGCCGAGCATTTCGTGGTGGCGCTGCATCTGTTCGCGTGGATGCTGGCGGCGACGATGCTGCTGTCCGTGCTGGGGCAGGCATTGCGCGCCTTGGGCGTGACGGAACTGCGGACGATCATGAACTCGATCGCGTTCGCGGCGCTTACGCTCTGCTGGACGCTCGCGCTGCGGCGCGTGTATTCCCTGCGCTGGCCACGCGCGTTCGCCACTTTTGCGATCCTGCTGCTGTCGCTGTTCCTCGGCCATTTCGTGTATCGGTTCGTGCAGGGCGTGCTGCTGCTGAGCCTGCTTTGATGGCTCAAGGCACGCGAACGCAATCCTTTGGTGGGTGCGGGAATGCGGAGCGCAGCGGCGCCGGATGCAGGCGCATCGAGGCCACCAGTTGCGTCGGTTTCACCGCGCCTTCCGCCAGCAACTGCGCATCGCGCCCGGCAATGGAATCGATGATGGCGCGATCTTCATCCCGCTTCGGATCGTAGTTCCAGCCGAAACGGCGTTCGATGAAGGGCAGTACGATGCCGCCCCAGGGGCAGAACACCTCGAAATGGAAGCGTTGCAGCAGCGCGGGCAGGATGTCCTGCGCGCGGATGCCCTCGAAGCCGACGTCGGCATGGTTGTAGTCGATGTAGTCGGCCGCGTGGCCGCCGCGGGTGCGGTCGCGGCGCAGATGGGGCGGCAGCGTGCGCCAGATGCGCTGCACTTCGGCCAGCGTCTCGGGCCAGAGCCGGTGGCCGTTGCGGCCGATCACATCGCAGGTGAGGAAGGCGCCATCGTCGGCGAGGCTGGCGGCGATGAAGTCCAGCGCGTGTTCCAGTTCCAGGAAGTGGTGCAGACACTGGTTCGCGATCACGGCATCGAAACGCCCGGAAGGATCGACGCGTAGTTGCGCCACGTCCTGTTGCACGAAATCCAGGCAATCCGCGACGCCCGCCCGCTTCGCCGCTTCGCGCGCATCCGCCAGCAGGCCGGCGTTGAAGTCGATGCAGGTGAAGTGCGCGGCGATGCCGGTTTCACGCAGCGCCGCCACCAGCCCGATCTCGATCTCGCAGCGTCCCGAGGCAAGGCTGAGGCAACGCAGCGAACCTGCGCGGCGCGCGGCTTCCTCGCGCAGGCGTTGCAGATAGAAATCCTCCGGCGAAGCGAAGCCCAGCGCCTGGAATTGCGGCAGCAGGTAGCGGTTCGACCAGTAGTGGAACACCGGCGGCAGCGCATGGATCTGCGGCGTGAGCCGATACGCGAGGGTTTCGGCGGCGGCGCGCATGGCGCGGGCGAGCGGTTCCGGCAGGCGCGGCAGCACGAAGGCCAGCGTGCGGCGCGCCAGGTGTCGGGATTTCAGCAGCAGGGGCGTGGCGATGGGCATGGGTGGCTCGGGCGTCGAGGCCAGTCTATCCGACACGCCGCAGCTTGCCGCCCTTGCGCCCGCGCCCCGACAATGCGGAACCAGGGTGAATGTCGATACACCCTAGAGCCGACTCACCATGAATTACGCCGCCGATCCCTGCGCGAACCTGTCTCCGGCCCTGATCGTCGATGACGATGCGGCGGTGCGCGCGCGGCTGGAGGCGCTGCTGGGTTCGCTCGGTATCGGCGCGATCGAATCCTGCGGCGACGTGGCCGCGGCGCGACGCGCTTGCGGGCGCGGCCGTTTCGCGCTGGGGCTGATCGACATCGGCCTGCCCGACGGCAGCGGCCTGGATCTGCTGCGCTGGCTGCGGCCGCTGGAAGCGGTGCGCACGCCCATCGTGGTTTCCGCCTTCGGCGCGGAAGATACGGTGGTGGCCGCGCTGCGCCTGGGCGCGCACGGCTATCTGCTGAAGGAGCGCGAGGACGTGGAGCTGGCCGCGTCGCTGCGCAGCATCGCGCAGGGCGGTGCGCCGCTCGATCCGATGGTGGCGCGGCACCTGCTGCGCCTGGTCGAGGCCGGGCAGGCGCCGATCGCTTCCAGCGACGCGGCCAACGAACCGGATGCCGGCGACGGCGCGGATCTCGCGGACACCGGGCTCACGCCGCGCGAACTGGAAATCCTGAACCTCGTCGCGCGCGGCCTGATCAGCCGCGAGATCGCCCAGCGCCTGGCGCGCTCGCCTTTGACCATCGAATGCCACATCAAGAACATCTTCCGCAAGATCGGCGCGAGCACGCGAACCCAGGCCGTGGACATGGCCCGGCAGCGCGGCTTGCTGCGCTGATCCCGATGACGCGGCTTGTCGCACTGGTGTCGATCTGCGCGGCGTTGCTTGCACCCGTGACGGCGTTCGCCGCCGACGCCGTGCTGCGGATCGAGGCGGCGGTATCGCAGGCGCAGGCCGTCCAGCCGCCGGAAACCGGCTGGGTACCGGTCGAGTCGCTGCCGGCCGCGCACGGCGGACGCGATGCACCCGGCGCCGATGGATCCAGTGTCGATGGGAAGAACGTCAGCGTGGCTTGGTTCCGCTTGCGCTGGGATCAGCCCGATGCCGATGCGCCCACCGCGCTGCTGGTCGAATACGCCACGCAAGCGGCCGAGATTCGTGTCAACGATTCCCTCGTGTGGCAAGACGCCAGCCTCGTCGAACCCTTGAGCCGCTCGTGGAACATGCCGCGCTATTTCGTGCTGAGCCCGCCGCTGCTGCGCCCCGGCGAGAACGCCGTGCTGGTGCGCGTGGCCAACCGCAGCGGCAGCCGCGCCGCGTTGGGGCCGGTACGGATCGGGCCGCAGATGGAAGTGCTGGCGCAATACCAGCACGAAGCTTTCCAGCGCCGCGACATCAAGACCTTCAGCCTCGCGCTGAATGCGGTGCTGGGCTGCTTCTTCGGATTCCTGTGGCTGGGAAGGCGCAGCGAAGCCGTGTTCGGCTGGTTCGCGGCGGCGGAACTGGCGTGGCTCTGCGCGTCCTGGAATCAGGTTGCCGTTTCGCCCTGGCCGTGGCTGACCAGCGACGCCTTCGAGCGTGCCTCGGGCATCGCCCTTGTGCTGTTCGCCGCCAGTTATCCGATGTTCGTGCTGCGCCTATGCGCACGGCGCTGGCCGCTCCGCGAACGCTTGTTGTGGACTGCCGCCGTCGCCGCCGTCGCCGCCGTTGCGTTCGCGCCGGAGTTCCGAGCATTCCGCGACCTGCTGGGGCTGGCCTGCGGGCTGCTGGCGTTGTGCTCCTGCGTGCTTTTGATCGTGCTGGCGCTGCGTGGCCGCGAGCTTGAACCGCGCATTCTCGCGCCGGTGGTCGCGGTGTGGCTGGCGGCTGGTTTGCACGATGTTCTGGCGCAGCTTCACCTGATCGACAGCACGATGTTCTACACCGATTCCACCTCGCTGCTCACCACCTTCGCGATCGCCGCGGTGCTGGCCTGGCGCTACGTGCGCAACCTGCGCCGGATCGAGAACTTCAGCGTCGAACTCGGGCAGGAAGTGGAAGAGGCGCGCGGCGAACTGGCGCGGCATCTGTCGCAGCAGCACGCGCTGGAACTTTCCCATGCGCGCATCGGCGAACGCCTGAATCTGGTGCGCGATCTGCACGACGGGTTCGGCGGTGCGCTGACCGGTTCCATCGCCGCGATCGAACGCGATCCGGGAGAGTTGTCCAAGCCGCAGTTGCTGGAACTGCTGAAGGAAGTCCGCGACGACCTGCGCCTGGTCATCGACGCCAGCGCCGCGCCGCAGGACGGAGCGGACGTGGAGATGCAGCTAGCGCCGCTGCGGCACCGCATGTCGCGCCTGTTCGACGCCAACGGCATCGAGTGCGAATGGCGCCTGCAAGGGCTGGAAACGCTGCGACTGGATCATCCGCAGACGCTCGACCTGCTGCGCTTCGTGCAGGAGGCGCTCGGCAACGCCTTGAAGCACAGCGGCGCGAGCCGGGTCGAAGCGAGCCTGGTCTTCGCTGCGCCCAGGCTGCGCGTGGAAGTGCGGGACAACGGCCGGGGCATGCGGGGCCAGGCCGGACGCGGTGCCGGCATGGCGAGCATGCAGGCACGCGCGCGGCGGCTCGGCGGGGAGTTCGGATTCGCGCCTGCGCCGGGCGCGACGGTGGTGTGGTTCGAGGCGGCGCTGGCCACTACGGGACTGTAGGGCCTGCAACCCTCACGGCTCTCGAAATCCGGAGCCGTGCCGGCCCTCCATCGCACTGGAGCAGGGTTGATCGAGTTGCTTGCAACCCGCAGAGCGGATCTTGCTCCTCGCGTAGCGGGGCAAGATCCGCTCTGCGGACGTAAACGATGGAATCAACCCTGCTCTAAAAATACCCAATTTCGGGGATGCCGCCCGCGCCGGGCGGCGGCTTAACCTGCCACGGGGAATCAAGCGCATCGGCGGCGGCCCGCGAGGCCGCGCCGGCACCGGGAGTTTGCCGTGGACAGGGTGGGAAGTCGTTTCATCTGGTCGTGCGGGGGAATCGCCGCCGGCTTGGCGGTAGGGTTGGCCGCGGGTGTGTGGCTGGCGCGGGGGGCATCGCCGGCGTCGCCTGCCGCCGTGCCGGGCGATTGGGTCGCGCGCATCGGCGAACGCTACATCGGCGCGGGCGACGTCGAACGCGAAATGCGGCGCCGCGGCGGCGAGCGTCCCGGCCTGTTCCAGACCGCGAAGGAAAAACGCGCGCTGCTCGAGGACATGCTGCTGCGCGAATCGCTCGCCGACGCGGCGCGCGCCGCGGGCCTGGATCGCGAACCGGAAACCCGCGCCACGATCGACCAGTTGCTGATCGAGCGCTACCTCGAAGGCGGCCTGCGCAAGCGGCAGAAACTGCTGCGCGTCAGCGAGGCGGAGATCGCCGCGTACTACGAGGAACACGCCGCCGACTACGCCACGCCCGCGCGCCGCCGCGTCGCGATGCTGCGCATCGACGTGGCCGCCAACGCGCCGGAACAGGATTGGAAAGCCGCCGAACGGCGCGCCGCCGAGGCGGTGGCGAAGGTGCAGGCGCTGCAGCCGGCGGTTCCCGATTTCGGCAGGCTCGCGATCGAATACTCCAGCGACGCCGCCAGCCGCTATCGCGGCGGCAGCCTTGGCTGGCTGAGCGATGCGCGGCGCGACGGCTACGCCTTCGACAAGGCCCTGCTCGGCGTCGCGTTCGCCTTGACCGCGCCGGGGAGTTTCTCGCCCGTGGTGCGCGGCCAGGAGGCGGTCTACGTCGCGCGCCTGGTCGAACGCGAGGAATCCAGGCCGCGCGAACTGGCGCAACTGCGCTCGGGCATCGAACGCACCCTGCTGCGCCAGCGGCTTGCGGAGGCCGAAGCGAAATTCCGCGCCGCCGCGCTCGCCGCCGCCGACATCGACGTGCACGAATCGCGCCTCGAAGCGATCCGTCCGCCCGGCCCTCCCGCCCAACCGCCGCAACCGCCCGCATTGCCGGGCCTCAAGGAAGCTGCGCCATGATGTTTCTTCTCCGCACCATGCGCGCCTTCGCCGTCTGCGCGTGCCTCATCGCCACGTGCGATGCGATGGCCGCAACCGCGACGATCCAGCAGACCCTCACCCTGCAACCCGGCTGGAACGCGGTGCAATTGCAACTCGCGCCGGACGAGCGCGACTTCGCCACGGTGTTCGACGGCGTACCGGTCCACAGCGTCTGGCGCTGGCGGCCGGAGCAGGGCGGCGCGCAGTTCATACGCGATCCCGCCGAAGGCTTGCAGAACCTCGCCGGCTGGTACGGCTGGTATCCGGCCGGCAAGCCCGCTGCGTTCCTCTCCAACCTGTTCCGGTTCGAGCCGCTCGGCGCCTACCTGATCAAGCTCGAAGGCACGACGCCTGCGACGATCGTGCTGGCCGGCAAACCGCTGTACCGCGCCACGGACTGGCAGATCGACGCCTTCACGCTCACGGGGTTGCCCGTCGATCCCGCGAATCCGCCGAGCTTCGGCGAGTACTTCCAGCGCAGCGCGGCGCACGCGGGCCAGCCGGTCTATGTGCTCGAACCCACGGGCCGCTGGCGCCTGGTGGCTTCGCCCGCGAGCGAAGTGGCGCGGCCGGGCGTGGCGTATTGGATCTACACGAAAGGCAAATCCGGTTTCCACGGCTCGATGCGCGTGGTGCTGGACAACGGCGGCGACGCCATCGACTTCGGTTCGGCCGGCGCGAGCCAGCGTTTCGTGCTGCGCAATCTCGCGGACAGCGCCGGAAGTTTCACGCTGGAAACCACCGGCACGCTGCCGCTGATGCTGCGCGGCGCGGACGACCCGGTAACGCACAGGCAAACCTGGACGCCGTTCGCCAGCCCCACGGTGTTCGGCGTGGCCGGCAACGGCAGCGTGTTCGTCGAACTGGCGGCGAAGTCCGCCGAACTTGAGCAGGCGCAGGTGGAGGACATCCTTTCCATCCGCGACGAACAGGGCGGCCTGCTGCGTTTGCACCTGCGTGCGAACGACCCGGGAGCGAGCGCGGCTTCGACCGGCTTGCTCGGATCGCCCGATGGCGGGGAAGCCGATCCGCTCGCCGGCCTGTGGGCGGGCATCGTGAGCGTGGATGCGGTGTCCGAATCGCAGCGCGGCCAGTTCGCCATCGATGTGGACGATAGCGACGGCGATGGCGATACCAGCGAGCGCATCTACATCCCGGACGTGCCCGGTTCCGAGCCCACGCCAGCGAAACGCAGCTTCGCGCAGCGCGTGCTGATCCACGTCGATGCGGATGGCCACGCGCGCCTGCTGAAGGACGCGATCCTGATGTGGAAAGAGGGCACGACCCGGCCCAGCGCGGAGGATCCGGATTATCAGGAAGTCGATGCGCCGGGCCATTACGTGCTGGTCACCGACAAGACCCGGCTCTCGCTGTTTGACGGCGCGACCGTGCGCGACAACGTTTCCGTGGGCCAGCGTTTTTCCACGATCGCCTACGACTTCGACGGCGACACACTGGCGCTGACCGGGAGTTTCGCGCCGGGGCAGACCTTGAACGCCGGCATCGAACTTGCCGCGTCGAACCCGACCAACCCGTTCCTGCACCGCTACCACCCCGATCACGACAACCTCGACGAGCAGCGCCAGCCGCAGCCCGCCGGGCGGACCGAGGCGTATGCGGTGACGCGCGCGCAGAGCTACGTGTTCGACGCCGAGGACCCGGACGGCGGCAACGAACCGTCCTGGGGCGCACAGCAGCTTTCCGGCGTATTCCGCGAAACCCTTACCGGCCTGCACCGCGTTCCGATCACGGTGTCAGGCCGTTTCCAGTTGCAGCGCATTTCCAACGTGGCGGTACTGAACGATGGCCTCTGATCCCGTCACTGCCGCAAGGCGCATTCTCGGATTCGGCATGGCGGCCTTGCTGGCCGCGCCCGCCGCCCATGCCAGTTTCCCGTTTTCGTTCGACGGCGCCGGCGTGGACGAGGTGCAACAGACCGTCACCGGGCCCAATGGCGATATCTACGTCGCCGGCACCTTCTCCGAGGATCTGGTGGTGCAGGTCGGCGACACCACCCGCACGCTCACCCGCTACGGCACCACCGACAACATCGACGTGTTCGTCGCGCGGCTCAATCCAGCCGGGCAGGTGGTGTGGGTCGGCAGCATCGGCGGGGCCAGCTACGACGGCACGTCGGCGTTGGCGGTGGATGAAGACGGCAATGCCTTTCTGGCCGGCAGCTTCCGTGGCACCGCCGAGTTCGGCGGCACCACGCTGGCGCCGGTGGGTGAGGTGGACAGTTACCTCGTCAAGATCGCCGCCGTGGCCGGCCCCGGCGGCAGCGCCCGGATCGAGTGGGCGCGGCGCTTCG
>CAZHXV010000089.1:0-2331 GCA_964536455.1 uncultured Aquimonas sp. | reverse complement strand
GTTTTTCTCGGAGGAACGCGATTTCGTGGGGGCGCTCGTGGCGCTGCCGCGCCGCGCTGGCGAACTTTCTGGCAGCGTTGCCATCGTCGGCGAAGCCGCCTGCAACGCCACGTTCACCGGCGGCGCAACGACGCTCACCGGCCTGCGTCTGGCCGATGCGCCCGCTACCGCCTGCAATGGCTACGATGCATTCGCAGCGCGCATTTCCGGCGCGGGCGACTGGCAATGGGCACGGGTGCGAGCGGGCGCGGTTTCTCGCTTCTACAACCTGGTCGCCGCCGGCGCCAGCGAGAACGGGCGTGCCTACGCCGTGTTGCGCAAGCATCCGCCCTCGTATCCGGGGAATCTGGCGCTCTACGACACGCGACTCAACGGCAACGATACGGCGGAGCGGGTTCTGAATGCGCCGGAGTTCATCAACAACAGTCGCGTGTACGTCCGCAGGCGCTACTTCGACAACGCCACTTCGAACGAGCCGGGGCCATCGTGGCTGAGTTCTGAAACCCAGTTCTTCGTCGATGCCACGGACGAGGGCTATCTCGAACTGCGCAATCCCATCGACACCCGCTTTGATGGCTACGATGCGAAGGTCAGGCTCCAGGTGGGCATCCGCAAGGGCGGTTCCAACACCAACTGGACCGACCCGCCGGACGACTACGACCGTTTCAAGGTAGACGTGCTGAAGGCGGACGGACGCTGGCACAACGTGCTGACCTTGAGCGGCGGCAATGCTCCGCACTATGCGATCCTCCAGGACATCAACACGCCGATCGACATCCACGGCGCCAATCACGCAGGTTTCAAATTCCGCATGTACGCGGAAAGCGCGGGTTTCGCCAACGAGCCCTGGGCCGATACCTGGCTGGTGGACAGGTTGATCGTCACGGCGGTGCCCAGGGAACACGATCCGGCCACCGACGCCGACGACCTGCTCGGCATTTCCTCGCTCGCGGAAGATTCGCCGGCGTTCGCGGCGTTGCAACCGATGCCGCTGCATTTCTCGGCCAGCAAGGTGGCGCTGGATCCATCCGGTGCGGTGTATGTGGCCGGCACGGTCGGCGGCGGGCCGCAGATCGCGGGTGCGCCGTTCCCCAACGGCAGTATCTGCCCCGGCGCGGAATCGCTGTTCGGCGCCAGCGTGTTCAAGTTCACCTCCGGTGGCGCGGTTTGCGCCTGGGCGCGCGGCACAGTGAACTCGGCGCAACTGCAAACACGCTACTTCACGGATTTCGGCACCGGCAGCGGGGTCTATGGGCCGCCGGGCGGCTGGGCTGCGACGTTTCCCTTCAATGCGAATCAATTGAACGAATCCGAGCCTGGCATGAGCGGCCGGGTTCTCGAACTGGCCACCGATAGCCAGATTCGCGCGTCCGACGCCCGGATGGACACGTCCTGGGTGCATGCCGAGGGTGCGGATCTGATTCGTGTCTCCTACAAGTCGGCATGCGTGAGCGGAACGACCACGTCCGGCGACGTCCTGCACGCCTCCTACTTCAATGCGCGCGGCGAGTGGGTGGAGTTCGATCGCATCCAGGGCGGTGCCGGCTGCCGCCCCACGCAGGATCGCAGTGTGCTGATCTCCGACCCGGCGGCCTTCTTCATGGGCTTCCGGGTGCGTTTCGAGTTCATCCGCGCCCACGCCGCCAGCGGTGGCGGATACGGCCGCGCCTGGCGCGTGGACGATGTGCGCATCGAAACCCGCGAACCGCCGCCGGAACGTTCCCGCGCGCTCGGCATGGCGCTGTCGGAGAACGACGTGTTCATCAGCGGGGACTTCCTGCGCCAGATGACGCTGGGCAACGACACCATCTATTCGCACGGGTATCCCGATGCGCCGAACCGTGATCCGTTCGTGGCGCGCATCGATGCGCTCGGACCGCTGGAATGGCTCACCGGCGGCAAGGATGTCGATCCGGACGGCTGGCCGGACGTGATCGGCGGCGCGGGCGACGACTGGGGCGGCGCGATCTCGGCGGGCATTTCCGGCAGCGATCTGTATGTCGGCGGCGCGTATGCGCACGAAGGCGTGGAGATCGGCCCGGATGCGCTGCCTTCCACGGTGGCGGGCAGCGGCGGCATGGTGTTCAACCTGCGCACGGACGGCCGCCTGTACCGCAACGAGCAATGGACGGTCGGCGTGCCGCTGACGCCGCCGCAGGGCGCGGCGGTGAACGATGCCGCAGCGGTGCCGGATTTCTTCGTCGGCGGGGTGTCCTTCGATGCGCTCGGTTCGCGCACCTTGCTGTGGATCGCCCCGCAAGGTTCCACGCCTGCGCAACTGGTGCCGCTGAAGGACCAGAACAATCTGGAAGTGCGCTGGCGCAAGGCGGG
>CAZHXV010000088.1:0-11247 GCA_964536455.1 uncultured Aquimonas sp. | reverse complement strand
TTGTGGTAGTCGCGGCCAAGCGCGTAGCGCGCGACGTAGGCGCGTTCGCCGTCGTTGAGCGTGGCCCAGGCGCGTTCGGGATCGGCTTCGCCGTAGTCCATGCGCACGCAGACCGCGCTGATCGCGTTCGGAACGAGTCTGGCCGGATCGGCGCGCAGTTCGGCGTGGCGTTCCATGTAGTCCATGTCGCCGTGGTAGCGCGCGGCGAGCCAGTCGCGCAGGTGCGCGGCGTCCTCATCCAGAGCGAAATGCGTGAAACCGGTTTGCTGGAAGCCGAGTTCCGCCGCCCAGGCGCGGATATGTGCGGGGAGGTCGGGGGGCAGCGGCGGGAGCGGTTCGGCGTGGGCTGGCATGGTGAGCCGGGCAAGCCCGGCTCCTACAGCGATCCGTTCCGCTTTCGTAGAGCTGAGCTTGCCCGGTCGAAAGCATGGATCAAGGCATGAGGGTCGTTCAAGTCAGTGCATCCCATCCGGGCCGAGGCTTGAAGCGCTCGCCGTGGCGCGCGGCCAGTTGCTCCAGGCGCGCTTTCAGCTTTGCCGCGCCTTCGGCCTTGATGTGTTGGATCGGGCCGCCGCGGAAGGGCGCGAAGCCGGTGCCGAAGATCACGCCCGCGTCGAGCAGGTCGGCATCGGCGACGGTGCCCTCGTGCAGGCAGGCCACGGCTTCGTTCAACAGCGGCAGGATCAGGCGGTCGGTGAGGTCTTCCGGGGCGCGGTAGCCTTGCGGCAGTTCCGGCTTCACCGCGCGGCCTTCCTTCCATTCGTACAGGCCCTTGCCGTCCTTCTTGCCGCGCGCGGCAGGCTCGAAGGCGAAATCCGGCGGCGTGGTGCCGTGGAAGGCAGCCATGATCCTGCCCACGCTCGCGGCCACGTCCAGGCCGACGGTATCGACCAGTTCGATCGGCCCCATCGGCATGCCGAAATCCAGCGCCGCCTTGTCGATGGCGCGGCCCGGCACGCCTTCGCGGAACAGTCGGATGGCCTCTTCCATGTACGGGGCCAGGATGCGGTTCACGAGGAAGCCGGGCGTGCCGGCGACCGGCACCGGGAACTTGTCGATGGCGCGGCAGAAGGCGGCCAGGCGGCGTTCGGTTTCCGGCGCCATGCCGTCGTGCCGGACGATCTCCACCAGGGGCATCGAGGCGACCGGGTTGAAGTAGTGCAGGCCGGCGAACCGCGCCGGGTTCTTCAGGTCGGCGCGCAGTTGCGTCAGCGCCAGCGAACTGGTGTTCGTCACCAGCAGTGCGTCGGGTTTCAGATCGGCTTCGATCCTGGCATAGAGTTCCTTCTTGGCGTCCAGGTTCTCGTAGATCGCCTCGATCACCAGATCCGCCTTCGCCACGCCCGCGCCTTCCACGTCCGCCACCAGCCGCGCGCGGGTTTCGGCGCGTTTGGCCTCGTTGCGAACCTTCTTCCCGAACAGCGTTGCGGCGCGATCCAGCGCGGGCTGGATGTACTGCATTTCGCGATCCTGCAAGGTGACATTGAAACCGCGCAGCGCGCACCACGCGGCGATGTCCCCGCCCATCACGCCCGCGCCGATCACGTGCACGTGCGAGATGCTGTGTTCCTTTCCGCCCAAACCCTTGAGCCGCTCCATCAGCAGGAACACGCGCACCAGGTTGCGCGCCGTGCTGCCTTGGGCCAGCTTCACCACGGCGCGGCCTTCGGATTTGAGCAGCGCCTGCGTGGTGGAACCGCCACGCTTCCAGGATTCGATCAGGGCGTAGGGCGCGGGGTAGTGCGCCTTTTTCGCCTTGCGCGCGACCTGTTTCGTCAGGAACGGGGCCAGTGCCTGGCGCGTCGGCCACAGGTTCGTGGCCCAGGCCAGCGCGCGCTGCTTGAACGGCCGCTGCGTGCCGCGCCTGGCCAGTTCGATGGCCGCATCCAGCAGCAGCGGCGCTTCGACGACTTTATCCACGAGGCCGATGGCGCGGGCATTGGAAGCGGAAAGCGCGCGACCGGTCAGCATCATGTCCATCGCCGCCGGTGCGCCGACCAGGCGCGGCAGCCGTACCGAGCCGCCCCAGCCGGGGAAGATGCCGAGCTTCACTTCGGGAACGCCGATGCGGGTGGAATCGTCGCTGCTGGCGATGCGGTAGCGGCAGGCCACGGAAAGCTCGGTGCCGCCGCCCATGCAGTGCCCGTGGATCGCCGCCACCGTGGGCATCGGCAGCAGGCTCAGGCGCTGGAATACGTCCTGCCCGCGCGCAATGGCCTCGGCCACGCGGCCTTGTTCGTCGAACTGCTGGAATTCGGTGAGATCGGCCCCGGCGATGAATCCGGCCTCCTTGCCGGAGCGGATCACCACGGCCTTGGGTTTGCCGATGACGATGCGCTCGATGATCCGATCCAGTTCTTCCAGCACCGCCTGCGAGAGCGCGTTCACCGGCGCCCCGGCGCGATCCAGCGTGAGCACGAGGATGCCGTCTTCCTTCAGTTCCGGCTTCCAGTGCGCGAAACGCAGGCCGTCGAACATCGAACCATGGGGCTTCGGGGTTTCGGACATGACGGAATCTCCGTTGGCGCTGCATCAAGAATAGGACGGCTATGATCCGCGCAGCCTTGCCATGTGGTCAATGCGCCGGAGTATGGTTCGGGGATCGACCTTCCCGAACCCCGGGAACTTTTCAACTGGAACCACGGTCTTGGATGCATCGCAACCGGAGAACGCCCGCATGGGCGAACACGAAGTGGATCAGAGCCTCGTCAAGCGCGTGCAGGAAGGCGACAAGCGCGCCTTCGATCTGCTGGTGGCCAAATACCAGCACAAGGTGGTCGGCATCATCGGCCGCTACATCCACGACTGGGCCGAATGCCAGGACGTGGCGCAGGACACCTTCATCCGCGCCTACCGCGCGATCGGCAATTTCCGCGGCGACAGCCAGTTCTACACCTGGCTCTACCGGATCGCCACGAATACCGCCAAGAACCACCTCGTCGCGCAGGGCCGCCGGCCGCCGCTGGACGATGTGGATGCCGCCGATGCGGTGCAGTACGAAGGCGGCGGCCGCCTGCGCGATGCCGGCACGCCGGAAAATGAATTCCTGCGGCAGGAGATGGAACGCGCCGTCGCCCGCGCTGTCCAAGCCCTGCCGGAAGAACTCCGCACCGCGATCACGCTGCGCGAAGTGGATGGATTGAGTTACGAGGAAATCGCCACCGCGATGGATTGCCCGATCGGCACCGTGCGCTCCCGCATCTTCCGGGCGCGCGACGCCATCGACATGCAACTGCGCCCCCTGGTCGGCAAGGATGAAGACCAGAGCGTCCGCAGCAACACGAGAGCATGAACCCATGAATTCGATCAAGGACAACCAGGACATCCACGAGCAACTCTCCGCGCTGATCGACGGGGAGCTGGAACGCGACAGCGCGCGCTTTCTGCTGCGCCGCATCGGCCACGATGCGGAACTGGCGGCGCGCTGGGATCGCTGGCACCGCTATGGCGAGACGATGCGTGGCGCGGCATTGCCGCTGCGCGAGGATTTCGCCACCGCCATCATGGCGGCGCTGGACGATGCGCCCGCCGTGCAGGCCGCGCCTTCGCGTTCGCCCGGGGCGCTGCGCTGGGGTGGCGGTTTCGCGGTTGCAGCGTCGGTGGCGCTGGCGGCATTGCTGCTGGTGAAACCCGCGCCGGATGGCTCCCTGCTGCCGGTTCCGGGCGGCGAGATCGGCAACGGCATCGCCATCGCGCCGGAGACCTCGCAGGTCGCCCCTTCGCCGTACCGCGAGCAGGATCTGCGTCTGCCGCATTACATCGATGCGCAGACGGTATCCGCGCTGAGCGACCCCGGCTACGGTCTGAAGTTCGGCTTCGATCCGAATGCCGAAGCCTACTGGTTGCGACACCGGCAGGCGGTATCGCAGCTTCCTGGCGCACGCGCCGTGGATCAAGGCTGGGCCGTGCCGTTGCGCGTGCCGCAGGACGAGAAGAACGCGCCTGCCGCGCATTGAATCTCTCCGGGCATCGCCGTCCGAGGTTTCATTGCGGTGCCAGGGCCGGTGAAGTTCGGGCTGCCCCTTCCGCCGCAAAATCCACAAACATCCAACCCAAGGAGAACGGTTCCATGAATCGCTTTCGCAGTTTTGTCGTCTGGATTTTCCTCTCCTGCCTGATCGCAGCCTCCGCCAGTGCGCAGTCGCTGCCGGATTTCACCGGCCTGGTGGCCGAGGCCGCGCCCGCCGTGGTGAGCGTTTCGGCCGCGCGCACCGCCGATGCGGCGTACCCGCGCGGCGGCGCGCCGCAACTGGACGACGAAGACATGCCGGAGTTCTTCCGGCGCTTCTTCGGCCAGCCGGGAATGCCGGGGGCGCCCGCGCAGCCGCGCGACTCCACCTCGCTCGGCACCGGCTTCATCATCTCCGGCGACGGTTACGTGCTGACCAACCACCACGTCATCGACGGCGCGGACGAAATCCACGTCCGCCTCAACGACAAGCGCGAACTCGCCGCCACGCTGGTGGGCAGCGACGAAGCCAGCGACGTGGCGCTGCTCAAGCTCGATGCGAGGAACCTGCCGACCGTCAAGCTCGGCGATTCGGCGGCGCTCAAGCCCGGCCAATGGGTCGTGGCGATCGGTTCGCCGTTCGGCTTCGATCATTCGGTCACGGCCGGCGTGGTCAGCGCCATCGGGCGCAGTTCGCAGATCGCCGGCCAGCAGTACGTGCCCTTCATCCAGACCGACGTGGCGATCAACCCCGGCAATTCCGGCGGCCCGCTGCTGGACACCGCCGGCCAGGTGGTCGGCATCAATTCGCAGATCTTCTCCAACACGCGCGGCTACATGGGCGTCTCGTTCGCCATTCCGATCGAAACGGCGATGCGTTCGGTGGATCAGCTCAAGAAGCAGGGCTACGTCAGCCGCGGCCTGCTCGGCGTGCGCATCCAGGATGTGACCCGCGATTCGGCGCGGGCGCTCGGGCTCGCCAATACGGCGGGCGCCTTGGTGTTCCAGGTGGAACCGGGCGGCGCGGCGGAAAAGGCCGGCGTGAAGGTGCAGGACGTGATCCTGGAATTCGACGGCAGGCCGGTGGAAGGTTCCTCGCAACTGCCGCCGCTGGTCGGTGCCACCGCACCCGGCCAGAAGACCACGGTAAAAGTGTTCCGCGACGGCAAGAGCCTGGCCCTGCCGATCACCGTGGGCGAACTGCCGCGCGACGGCAAGGCACAGGCGGCTTCGGGCAAGACCACGGAAAGCCGTGGCAATGCGCTGGGCCTGGTGATCGAATCGCTCGACGCCGATCAGCGCCGTGCGCTGGAGCTTGCCGGCGACGAGGGCGTACTGGTGTCGCGCGTCGCAGGCCGCGCCGCGCAGCGCGCCGGATTGCGGCCCGGCGACGTGGTGCTGATGGTCGGCAAGACCCGCGTCGGCAGCGTGGAAGCCTTCGACAAGGCCGTGGCCGCCGTGAAGTCCGGCGAACCGGTGATGCTGCTGGTGCGTCGCGGTGATGCCACGCAATTCGTCACGGTGACGCCGGAGGCGGAGAAATAAGCGGCTGAACTTCCGGTCGGAAGGAGGTTCAGGCGATAACACCGGGGCCTGGGAAGTGCGCCTTCCCAGGCCCCGATTCGTGTTTGTCCCCCGGTGGCGCGCAATTGCGTATCTGAAGGAAGTTCATAGGGTTTCGATGCCACCTTCATGCCGCAGCAACCACCGATCCGGGCCAGCGCCCGAACCGACTCCATAGCGCAAGTGCTAGGCTTGCCGCCGCGATCTTCGGGGGCGGAGTTGGCATGAGCGGGGCACTTTACGCGGCGTTCGACCGGTTTCCCACGCGCAAGGGCGCGGCGGTGCACATCGCGCATTTCGCGCCGGCCCTGTTCGAGCGTTTCGGTGGTGGCCTGCTGTACGTGCTGGGCGATGCGGAACTGCCGCTGCACCAGTTCGAATCCATGCCCTGGGGCCAGGTGGAAATCGTCCGCCACGCGCAGCCGGACGTGAATTTCCTCGAACGCGCGCTAGGGTATTCGGCCATGCTCGACGATCTGCTGGACGCGCGTGGCGATGGGTTTTCGGTCTGCCATTTCCGCGATCCGTGGGGCGGGGTTCCGATCCTGTCGCGGGCGCATCGCTATGCCACGGTGTTCGAGGTCAATGCGCTGCCCTCGATCGAACTGGCCAGCCGCCATCCCTCGCTTTCGGCGCGCACGCTGGAAAAGATCCACGCCCGCGAACGCTTCTGCCTGGAGGCCTGCGACCGCATCGTGACGCCCTCGCGCATCACCGCGCGGATGCTGGAAGGGCTGGGCGTGGATGCGGGGAAGATCGCGGTCGTGCCCAATGGCGCGGAACTGCGCCCGACGCCATCGCGCCCCGCCGATGCGCCGGAAAACTACCTGATCTATTTCGGCGCGCTGCAACGCTGGCAGGGCGTGGATACCCTGCTGCGGGCGTTTGCGCGGCTGGCCGATCTGCCGGAATTGCACCTTGCGATCTGCGCCAGCGCCGAAAACCGCGATGCGCGACGTTTGCAGGCGCTGGCGCAACGCTTGGGCATCGAGGAGTCGCGCCTGCACTGGCGCTACGCGCTGGAACAGGACGAGCTGGCGAGCTGGCTCGGCCATGCCCGGATCAGCCTCGCGCCGCTGTCCGACTGCGCCCGCAACACGATGCAGGGCTGCGCGCCGCTCAAGATCCTGGAAACGATGGCAGCTGGCGTACCGCTGATCGCTTCCGATCTTCCCGTCGTGCGCGAACTGGTGAACGATGGCGTGGAAGCGCGCCTGGTTGCGCCGGATCGCCCGGCCGAGCTGGCGCGCGCGATCCGCATCCTGCTGGCCTATCCCGCGCTTGCCCGCGGGCTGGGCCGCAACGGCGCCGGGCGCATCGAAAGGGAGTTGAGCTGGACCCATTCGCTCGCCGCGCTCGGGCGGGTGTACGACGAACTATCCATCGCGCGGCAAGACCAGCCGCGTGTGGCTTGATGAGGAGGAGACGACGATGATCGCCGCGTTGCGCCAGAGGTTTTCCCTCACGCCCGAACAGCGCGCGCTGTTCCGGACCAAACGGATCGAAGGCCGCTACACCGCCGACGACCTGATCGCCAAACTCACGCCGCTGGCGCGCAGCGACAGCCTCGGCGACAAGGGCCGCAATACCGGCTGCGGCTTGCTGGTCTGGCTGGCGATCGGGCTGGTCGCGAATTTTTTCATCGTCCTTTTCATGGATCTGCCCAGGGTCTGGCTGTTCGGCCCGGCCGGCGTGCTTGGCCTGCTGTTCGTGGCCGTGCTGATCGCCCGTTCGATGCTGTCCGGCATGGACGACAAGGAAAACTACCTGCGCGAAGTCGCCTTGCCCTTTCTTTCGGCGCTGCGGCAGGACGTGCGCCCCGGCGCGCAGATGGAGGTGCGCATCGACTTTTCCCCGCTCAAGCAGAAGTCCAAGCTCGACCGTGTGGAAAAGCCACCGCTGCCGCCGGGCTTTTCCAAACTGGTCAACAGCTACTACCGGAACCCGTGGTTCACAGGTTCCGCGCCACTGGCCATCGGCGGCAGGCTGGAGTGGCAGGTGATCGACCTCCTGTGCGACAGCAGCCGCACCAGGCGAGGTTCCAGCGGCAAGTACAAGCTCAAGACCAAGAGCAAGAAGAAAGCCCGGCTCGATGTATCCCTGTCGCTGCCGGCGTCGCGCTATCAGGCGTCCGATGCCGCCGACCCGCGCGTGGCCGTGGATGGCAAGCGCATCGAGGTGACGCTCGCCCAAAGGGTGGCGACTTCGGATTCCGCGCCCGGCACGGTCGTTCGCGGCGTGCGGATCGGCGCGGGCAGCGAGCCGAAAAACGTGGTCGAGGAACTGATCGACCTGGTGGCGCAGTCGTTCAACAAGGTCAAGCCCATTTCCACCCCGTCGGGAGCCACGCCATGAGCGGCTGCGAATGCAAATCCGGTTTCTTCACGCTGCGCTCGTGCGAAAAATCCGTGATCGGCCGTTGCGCCACCTGCAAGCGCGCGATGTGCAGGGAACACGCGGTGCCGGCCTCGACCACGCAATGTCTGGATTGCCTGGCGAAGGAAAAACGCGCGCAGCAGAACCCCACGCCCAATCGCGGAACCCGCGGTTCCTCCGGCCGCAGCCGCGGCGGCGCCACGCATCGCAGCTACGACGACGATTGGCTCGATGAGCGCCGCGAGCGCGTGCGTTCGGCGGCGCGGGCCGGCACCGTGGGTGGCGGCGCGGCGGCGGTGCACCATCATCATGCCTCCGGCGCCTTCGATCGGCAGGACATCGAGGCCTTCGACGACCTGGACGTGGAGCGCGACGACGACGACCGCGCTTCCGGCGGCTTCGGCGACAGTTGAACGGCGATGACTCCCGGCGCGCGATCCACCCTCGTCCTCACCGAAAACCATCCGCCCGACCGGGGCGGCATGGCGCAATCGGCCGATCGCATCGTGCGCAGCCTGCGCCAGCGCGGCCTTGGCATCGACGTGGCGCACCTGTCCTCGCGCTACGTCCGGCTGGCCTCCGATACGCAGAACGGCGGCAAGCTCTGGCGCATTCCGCTGGAGGAGGACATCGAGCATTCGCTCAACCTGATGTGGAACGCGATGGCCACCTTCCGGCCTTCGCAGGTCGTCGCCTTCGGCGGCCTTGCGCCGCTGCTGGCGGCGCCGGTGATCGCGGCGTGGTGGCGCGTGCCCTTGATCGTGCTGCTGCGCGGCAACGATTTCGATGCGGGCGTGTTCTCGCTGCGGCGCGGCTTCGTGCTGCGCGAAGCCTTGTCGCGTGCGGCGCGGGTTTGCGTGGTGAGCCGCGATGCGCAGCGCAAGGTGGCCGCGCTGTATCCGGAACAGCGCGTCCACTACATCCCCAACGGCATCGACGCCGAGGAATTCCGCCTGCACGAGTTCGACCGCGACAAGGCGCGGGCCTGGCGCGAACGCGAAGTCGCCGCGGGCCACCGCGTGATCGGCCTGTTCGGGCATCTGAAACAGAAGAAGGGCGGCACCCTGTTGCTCGATGCGCTGCGCCGCGCCGGCGTGGCCGGGCGCTTCCGCCTGCTCGTCGTCGGCGAGGTCGATGAGGCGATGGCCACAGCGCTCGCCGCCGTGAACGACATTGCGCCCTGCACCAGGCTGCCCTTCATCGACCGCTACGAACTGCTGCCCTGGTACGCCGCCTGCGATGCGGTCGCCATTCCCTCGCACTACGACGGGATGCCGAACGTGGCGCTGGAAGCCGCCGCCCTGGGGATTCCCTTGCTTGCCGCCACGGCAGGCGGGTTGGCCGATCTTCTGCCCGATGCGGCGTATCCGCTGCGTTTTCCGCCCGGCGACATCGACCGCTGCGTGCAGGCGATCGTCCAACTTGCCACGCTGGACGATACCGCCCTGCTGCGGCTTGGCACGGAACTGCGCGAGCGCGTGCTGCGCGATTTCCACCACATCGACGAAACCGCCCGCTACGCCGAACTGCTGCGCGAAACCGCGCAGGAACAGGTAACGGCCCCGATCATCCTTCACGATGCGCCGCTGGGCGCAAGGAGCGTGTGACATGAAACCCTCGATCTCGATGCTTCGCGGAACCCTCGCCGCCTTCGTATTCGCGGCGCTGCTGGCCGGGTGCGGCGGCGCGCCTTCCGATGCGCCCAAGGGCGCCAGCGCAGCACCATCGGCGCATCCATCCAAGGCCGGTGTGCTCGTCGCCACCGATGCGCAGGGCCAGCCGGCCTTCACGCTGACGCTCGACGGCAGCCATGCCGAAGTCACCACGCCCGATGGCGCGCGCTACGTCGGCGAGCAGAAGGGCGACAAGCGCAAATGGCGACGCGCCGATGGTTCCGCCTTCGCCGAGGTGAAGGCCAAGGGCGACGACGACTTCAAGCTGCGCACGCCCGATGGCGCGCTGACCTGGAAGGTCAAGCTTTCCGGCGACAAGATCAAGATCAGCGACAACGAGGAAAACCAGAACCCCTTCGTGCTCAAGCTTGGCTACGAGGACAAGGCGAAAATCCTCGCGCAGGATGAATCCGAGATCGGTGCGGTGAAGTTCTACGGCGACAAGACCAAGGTGAAGATCGGCGCGGACGTGGAACTGTTCTCGATCGACACGCAGCGCCGTTCCGCGGCGTGGGGCGTGCTGGCGATGGAAGGCATCACCGAACCGCACCGCGCCATCATCGCGGCGGAAATCATCGCGCGGCACAAGTGACCGCCAGCCTGTGAGCGGCGCGCCGCGCGTCCTGTATTACGCGCTCGGCGGCGGGCTGGGGCATCTGGTTCGCGCTGGGCGTTTTCTTCGCGCGCAGAACCTGGCGGAAAACGCCCTGATCCTGAGCGCCAGCGAACATGCGGACGATGCCCGGCTGAATTCCGGTGTGGCGGTTGCGCGCGTGCCGTGGGAACTGCAACGCGATGTTGCTGTGTTGCGCGATTGGCTGGCCGAAGCCATCGAATCGGTCGCGCCGGAAATCGTGTGCGTGGATTGCTTTCCCGCCGGAATCCTGGGCGAACTGGCGCAATTGGCGCCGCTGGCCGGGCGGCGGCTGTGGCAGATCGCGCGCCTGCTGCGCTGGAGCGAATACGCCCCGCTCGCCGCGAACGCGCCGCGCTACGAACGGGCGTGGCGGCTGGAGCCGCTGCACGCGGCGCACGAGTGCTGGTTGCGCGAACGGTGCGGGGAAATGCGCGAAATGCGCCTCCCGGCGCCCATCATGCCGCCGCAATCGCTGCCCGATGGGCGCGCGTTCTGGTTGATCGCGCACAGCGGGCCGCGGCAGGAGGTTTCCGAACTGATCGCTTACGCGCTCGAACAGCGCCGCATCGAAGCGGCGGATGCCGTCATCGCGGTCGCCAGCTTCGACCCGCCATCGCCGCTGCCGGAATACTGCATCCCGATCGCCGCCGCGCCCCTGGCCGGGTGGTACGCCCGGGCACAGCGCATCTTCGGCGCGGCGGGGTTCAATTTCGTCGATGAAACGGCGGGCTTCCGCAACAAGCGGGTACTCCTGCCATTCCCGCGCCGTTTCGACGACCAGTTCGAACGGGCGCGCAGAAGCCGGGAAGCGTGAGATTCAGTTGCCCGTGGCATAATGCCGCGCTTTTTCGCGCCCCCTTGGCGCCCCCCTCGCGAAGCCCTCATGCAGCACATCCGCAACTTTTCCATCATCGCCCACGTCGATCACGGCAAATCGACCCTGGCCGACCGCATCATCCAGCTTTGCGGCGGCCTTTCCGAGCGCGAAATGGAAGCGCAGGTGCTGGACTCCAATCCCATCGAGCGCGAACGCGGCATCACGATCAAGG
>CAZHXV010000087.1:0-11277 GCA_964536455.1 uncultured Aquimonas sp. | reverse complement strand
GGTGGCCGGGACGCTCGGAGTGCATGGTGTAGCCGTACAGCATGCGGCTCTGGCCGAGCGCGAAGTCGGCGATGTCGATCATCTCCTGCACTTCGCCGTCGCCTTCGGGCTTGGATTTGCCCATTTCCAGCGCGACCAGGCTGCCGAGCGCATCCTTGTGGCGGCGCAGGGCCTCCCCGCACAGGCGCACGGCTTCGCCACGACGCGGCGCGGGCGTGGTGCGCCACACCTTGAAGGCTTCCTGGGCGTGGGCGATCACGGTTTCGTAGTCGGCGCGGGAGGTGGCGTGGACTTCGCCGAGGGTTTCGTTCGTGGTGGGATTGACCGAGCGCAGCATGCCTGCGCCGGTTTCCGTGCTCCATTCGCCGTGGCCGAGGTAAGTGCCCGAATGGGGCATGGAAAGGCTCAGTTCCGCGAAGATCGGCTGGGACATGGGATGGCTCGATGAAATGAATAGCCGGAAATTGTAACTCCGTCATCGCCTTTCTTCGTGACCGGGGCGACAATGCGCGCCCCCTGCACGCGCCCTCACGCATGAATCCCGCTCCGCTCGACCGCCGTGGCCTGGCCGCGGCCATCTTCGCCTACGCCGTCTGGGGCGTATTCCCGTTGTACTGGTACGCGCTGCGCTCGGTGCCGGCGATGCAGACCATCGCGCACCGCGTGGTCTGGTGCGCGTTGTTCGTGGTGGGCTGGCTCTGGCTGAGCGCAGGACGCGGCTGGCTGAAGCGCGCGCTGGCGGGGCCGCGCGTGTTGCCGTTGCTGATCGCCAGCAGCGTGCTCATCAGCATCAACTGGGGCATCTATATCTGGGCCGTGACCCACGGCCGCGTGCTGGATGCGAGCCTTGGCTACTTCATCAATCCGCTGGCGAACGTGCTGGTGGGCGTGTTGTTCCTGCGCGAACGGCTGACCCGGCCGCAATGGATCGCGGTCGGGCTGGCGACGGCGGGCGTGCTGTGGCTGGCCTTCATGCACGGTGAAGTGCCGTGGATCGCGCTGGTGCTGGCGGGCAGCTTCTGTCTCTATGGCTTGATCCGCAAGCTCGTCGCGGTGGATGCGCTGCCGGGGCTGGCGATCGAAAGCCTGGTGCTGCTGCTGCCGGCGCTGGCGTGGCTGGGCTTCGGCGAATGGCGGGGCGAGGGCGCATTCGGCCACGGCGGCGCCTGGCGCGATGCGATGCTGATCGTTGGCGGCGCGCTCACCGCCCTGCCGCTGATCGGCTTTGCCTATGGCGCGCGCCGCCTGCCGTATTCGCTGATCGGCCTGTTGCAATACATCGCCCCGACCCTGCAGATGCTGTGCGGCCTGCTGCTTGGAGAAACTTTCACGCTCGAGCAGTTCGTCGGGTTCCTCTTCATCTGGCTCGGCCTGGCCCTCTATGCCGCCGACGGCTGGCGGCGTTCGCAGCGGGCGCAACGATAGGCGTTATCGCGCTACCCGCAGTTCGATCTCTCCGTAACGCCCCTGCGCGTCGATGGCGACGAGGCGCTGCTTTCCTGGCTGGGCGAATTCCAGCAGTACCGGCGCATCGCCCAGGCTGGTTCCGATCAGTTTTCCCTCCAGCAGCCAGTTGACGGTTTCCGCTGCGCCCAGGGCACGCAGGGAAATCCGCGGCGGTTCGGTTCGGTTGCTTGGGCTGCGGATCAAGGAACCATCCGGCAGGCCGGCAATGCGCAGGCGGGGCAAGGGTTCGACGGGCGCGTCGCAATCCGCTGCGAGCGGCGGCAGGGTGCTGCGCTGGCGGTCGCTGGCGCCGAGCCAGGGATGCAGCAAGGCCGGCCACGGCGCCAGGCTGGCCAGTTCTTCATCGTGCGGACGGGTACAGTTTCCGGCCAGGCGCAGGCCGCTGGCGCGGTCGCGGCGATAGGCGAGCGGCGCGGGTGGGGGCAGGTTCGATGCGCCGAGCGTGGGCGGGGCGGTGTCGTCGAGCAGCAGGGCATCGAGGCGGCGGAGGCAGTGTCCGGCCTGCGTGGCCTCGGCGCGCTTGCCCAGCGGCCAGCAGATCGCGGATTCGGAAACGGACGGCGGCATCGGGCGCGGCGGCACGGCGATCATGTCGCGCGGCAGTGCATCGCCGATGGAGAACAGCAGCGGCAGCGCGGTGATCGCGCCGTACTGGCCGGGCAGCGGCGTGCCGTCGGGGCGGCCCACCCACACGCCGATGATCGCGCCGGGTGCCGCGCCCAGCGCCCAGGCATCGCGGAAGCCGTAGCTGGTTCCGGTTTTCCAGGCGAAGGCGGCGCGGCCTGACGTGTCGATGCGTTCGTTTTCCTCGCCTGGGCGGCCGGCGTCCTGGAGCATCCGGCGCACGATATATGCCGCGCCGGGCGACATCAGGCGGCGCTCGCGCAGGGGCTCGTCGTGGGTCAGGCGCGGTGCGGCGGCCAGGCCCTCGCGTTGCAGCGCGGCGTAGGCGCCGGCGAGGTCTTCCAGTCGCGCTTCGGTGCCGCCCAGGATCATCGAAAGGTTGGGTTCCGTGCCATGCGGCAACCGCAGCGGCACGCCGGCGTGCCGCATCCGCGCGGCGAATTGCGTGGGGCCAAGGCGATCCAGCAACGCGACGGCGGGCAGGTTCAGCGATTGCCGCAGGGCATCGGCGGCGGAGACCGGGCCGCGGAAACGCTGGTCGAAGTTGCCGGGGCGGTAGTTGCCGAATTCCTGCGGCGCGTCGGCGAGCAGGCTGGCGGAGTGGATCAGGCCCGCGTCCAGCGCCATGCCGTAGAGAAACGGTTTCAGCGTGGAGCCGGGCGAACGGAAGGCGCGCGCCATGTCGATGTGGCCGAAGCTGGCTTCATCGCCGAAGCGCGCCGCGCCGGCGTAGGCGCGTACCTGCATGTCGCGCGCGTCGATCACGATGGCGGCGGCGGACGTGCGCGGCGGCAGGCGCGCGGCCCAGTCTTCGATGCGCTGCTCCAGCCGCTGTTGCAGATCGGCGTCGATACCGGTTTCGATGCGACGGCTGCGCGGATGTTGCTCGCGCAAGCGCTGCGCCAGCAGGGCAGCGTGCAGCGGCGGTCGCAGGGTGCGGGCGACGACGCTTTCCTGGCGCGCCTGGGCCACGGTATCCGCATCCCAGGCGCCTCGTTGTTCGAGCCGTTGCAGCACTTTGTCGCGTGCGGCGCGGGCAGCCTGCGGATGGCGATCCGGACGCAGCCGGCTTGGGGCCTGCGGCAGCACGGCCAACAGCGCGGCTTCGGCGTGCGACAGCTCGTTGGCCGGTCTTCCAAGATAGGCGTAACTGGCCGCCTGCACGCCCTGCAAGGTGCCGCCGAACGGGGCGTAATCCAGATAGAGCGCAAGGATGTCGCGCTTGGAAAGCCGCGCTTCCAGTTGCACCGCGCGCAGCATCTGGCGCAGCTTGCCGGGCAGGGTGTGGGGGATCGGCTCGAGCATCCGCGCCACCTGCATGGTCAGCGTGGAGCCGCCGGAAACGGTTTCGCCGTGGATCAGCGCCTGCGCCGTGGCGCGCAGCAGCGCCAGCGGATCGACGCCTGCGTGGCGGTGGAAGCGGCGATCCTCGTAGGCCAGCAGTGCGTCAAGGTACAGCGGGGAAACCTCATCCGGCGTCACCGGGTAGCGCCACACGCCATCGGGGCCGGCGAAGGCGCGCAGCGGCGTGCCATCGCGCGCCAGCACCACGGTGGCGGCGGTGTCCTGCGGATTGGGCAGCGGCGGCGGAAAAAGGCGATCGAACAACAGCAACGAAGCCGGGATCGACAGCAGCAATGCCAGCATCAGGCGGCGGTCGCAACGCCGCACGGCAGGCGGGGATGGGTTCATGCCGTGGTCTTCGCTCCAGCGCGCGATGGGACGACGATGCTCGAATCAGCGCGCCGGGCTGCCATCCGGATTGCGCTCCACGAAGTACAGCCCGGCGTAGAGCTTGGGGTCGATGGAAAAGCCTTCGCGGCGGCGTTGGTCGAGCCAGCGTGCGGCGTCCTCGCGCGGGATTTCGTGCACGGTGATGTCCTCGGTCTCGTCGCCGCCGCCGGCGTGGACGCGAACCAGGTCGTAGGCGCGCACGAAGGCGACGTGTTCGTTGCTCATGCCCGAGGACGAAGGCCCGGTCATCACATGCTCCACGCGCCCGGCCTGCCAGCCGGTTTCTTCCAGCAGTTCGCGCAGCGCGGCGGTTTCCACCGATTCCGGTTCGCCCAGGTCGCCGACCAGCCCGGCGGGCATCTCGATGCTGCGCGCTTCCACCGGCACGCGATACTGCTCGACGAACAGGATTTTGTCTTCCGGGGTCACTGCCACGATGATGACGGCGGCGCTGGCGTTGGTGCGTTCGGCGAATTCCCAGGTGTCCCGCAGCCGGATGCGCAGGTACTGGCCGTTGAAAAGCGTGTCGCTTTGTTCCATCGTTTCGCCCTTTTTTCCGTCGATCCGTTCATTTTCGCAGATTGCGGCGTGCGGAACCTCGCCCATTCGCTGCGGTCGCAGCAATCCCTTCCAAGGTGGATTTCCATGCATTACCGATTCCTCATCGTTGCCCTGGCGCTCGCGTTGGGCGGCCACGCACTGGCGCAGACGCCCGCCGCCGCTGCCCCGGCACCCGCCGCGCAGCCAGCGGCCAAGCCCGATCCGGCGGAAGTGGCCGCGGCCATCGCCAAGCTCACCGATGTCGATCGGCTCAAGCGGCTGGTGATCTATTACCGCCAGCAGGGCGATACCAGGGCGCAGGTCGCGGCGCTGGAGCGGTTGGTGCAGTTGCGCCCGCACCTGGGCGGCTATCGCCTGGAACTGGCCGCGGTGTACGCCGGCCAGGCGAAGAAGTCCTACAGCTACACGCAACTGGTGGAGTTGCAGAACGCCGGTTACGCCTATGACATCCGCAACGACGCGCGTTTCGCCAAGGTGGCCGATACCGAGGTGTGGGAGTACCTGGTCAAGAACTTCGACGCCAACCGCGAGCACTTCGGCAACGGCACGGTGGCCTACACCTTGCCGAAAGAAGACCTGCTGATCGAAAGCCTGGCGTTCGATCCGGTGCGCAAGCAACTGCTCGTCGGCAGCGCGCGCGAAGGCGCGGTGTATCTGGTGGGCGCGGACGGCAAGCTCTCCCCGCTGGCCGCCGCCGACGCGAAGAACGGCATGTGGGCGGTGTACGACATCGCCGTGGACGCCAAGCGCAACACCTTGTGGGTGGCTTCCACCGCGGTGCCGCATTACCTGCGCTACAAGCCCGAAAGCGACCTGGGCCGCGCCGGCATCTTCAAGTTCGAACTGTCCAGCGGCAAGTTCCTGAAGAGCTACCTTTCCCCGGTCACGCCGGGGCAGCCGTTCTTCCTTTCCAGCATCGCGGTCGGTTCCGATGGCGTGGTGTACGCCGCCGACGGCGTCAACAACGCGATCTACCAGGTGCGCGACGACAAGTTCCAGCGCCTGCTGCACGCTCCGCACCTGACCAGCATCCGCGGCCTGAGCATTTCCCCGGATGGCGCCAGGCTGTACTTCGGCGATCACGAACTGGGCATCTTCGGCATCGACCTTGCCACCGGCAAGCCTTTCGATGTGGCGGTTCCGGGCAAGCTGGCGCTGGGAGGCATCGAATCGCTGCTCTGGTATCAGGATGGCCTGATGGTGGTGCAGAGCGCGATGAACCCGGCCCGCGCCATGTACCTGCCGCTCTCCACCGACGGCCACGCCGTGGCCGGCATCAAGCCGGTGGAGGCGAATAATCCGGAGTTCCGTACCCTGGGTCTTTCCACGCTCGGCGACGGCACGCTCTACATCATCGCCAACAGCCAGAAGGCCAATTACGACCGTTTCGGCCTGCTGAAGAAAAAGGAACTGCTCCAGCCCATCCGTATCGTTGCCACGGACGTGGAATCGGCGATGAAGCTCGCCGAGCCGCCGGTCGACGAGAATGCGCCGGTGCAGGTGCCGCTGCGCAGGCAATAGCGCAGGTCTGGGCAAGCGGGCTCGCGCTCAAACCTGCTCAAGCGCGCGTCGCCGCGTCATGGGGCCGCAGCGCAGGAAATCCAGCAGATCGCCGAGCGCGGCCTGATCGCCGCGGCGGCGCGCCGCCGCGCCAAGATCGTCCGGCAGCGGCGCGTCCAGTGCGATCGTGGCCAGTTGCCGGCTGAGCAATGCCGAATCGCGATGTTCGGCCAGGCGCTGTGCGTGCGAGGAGGCGCCCCGGATGCCGCGCAGGAAGGGCAATTCCGCCAGCCGCGCGAGCAGGGCGTCGAGCGAGCCGAAATGTTCCAGCAATGCAGCGGCGGTTTTCGCGCCGATGCCGGGCACGCCGGGAATGTTGTCGATGGCGTCCCCGGCCAGCCCAAGGAAATCGGCAACCTGATGCGCATGGACGCCGTAGCGCGCCTTCACTCCGGCGGCGTTCCAGCGCTGCTGGCGGGCGTAATCCCATTGTTCGTCGCCTTCCTGCAACAGTTGCGACAGGTCTTTGTCGGCGGAAACCACCACGCCACGGAAACCGGCCTGCCGCTGGCGCGCCAGCAAGGTGCCGATGAGGTCGTCGGCCTCGTAGCGGGAATCGCGCAGCACCGCCAACCCCAGCGCCTGCGCGAAACGCCGGCACAGCGCGAACTGCCGCTTCAGTTCCTCCGGTGCGGGTTCGCGGTTGGCCTTGTACGGCGGATAGAGTTCGTTGCGGAACGAGGTTTCCAGCGATTCGTCGAAGGCCACGGCGATGTGGCTGGGGTTTTCGCGCTCCAGCAGTTCCAGCAGGAAGCGTGCGAAGCCATGCACGGCGTTCACCGGCCAGCCATCGGCATCGGTGAACTCCGGCGGCATCGAGTGCCAGGCCCGGAACACGAACAGGCTGGCGTCGATCAGGTAGAGCGTGCCGCTCATCCGTTCCAGACGGAGAAATGGTCTTCGATGGCCGGGCGCGCACGTTCCGGCGGCCACATCGCGGCGGTGCCGATGTGGATGAAGCCCAGGATGCTTTCCTGCGGCGACAATCCCAGCCGCGCGGCCACGGCCTCGTCGTAGGCCGCCCAGCCGGTCAGCCATTGCGCACCGAAGCCCTGTGCCTGGGCGGCCTGCAAGAGATTGAAGGCGACGCAGCCGGCGGACAGGATCTGTTCGATCTTCGGCACCTTCGGATGCTCTACCGGCCGGGCGACGACGGCGAGCACCAGCGGCGCGAAGGCGAACTTCTCGCGCTCCTTGTCCAGCAGTGCGGGGGAAATTTCCGGGTCGCGCTCCAGCGCGCGCGCGGCGAGGAATTCGCCCAGCGCCGCGCGCGCCGATCCCTGGATCGCCAGGATGCGGAAAGGCGCGAGCCTGGCGTGGTCGGGAACGCGCATGGCTTCTGCCAGAATCGCGTTAAGCTGCGCGGCGTCCGGGCCGGGCTCGCGCAACTGGCGCGAAGGTACCGAACGGCGCTGTGCGGGAACGTTCATGGCTGTCATCTGAAGGGAGTGTCCGAATGGGGGTTCGTCGATGCGGAAGCGGGATGATGTTCACATTCCGTATCCCGTCCTCGTCCTACTCTTGTCGAAGGGAATCCGGGGGCGCCAACGCATTGCAGGCTCACTATGACGGCACCCTCTCCGGCAGACAAGATCGTCGATATCAGCGCCAGGCTCAATGGAGGCCGGGGCGTGACTGACCACAACCAGTTGCTCGCTACGCTGAAGACCCGGGCCTTCAGGTACTTGGGCGGAGTGGTGGCGGGCGTTCTGGAAAAGGCCGACGACACACTGTTCGACTTCGTCCAGCGTGCCGATGGTTCGCTCGGGCAGCAGGAATACTTCGACGCCATGCGCGAACTGCGCCGCCAGCGCGCGGTGGTGGAGAAGCGATTCCACGAGCATCTCTCGGACGCCTTCGCGGCGCTGGAACGGCATGCGCCGATCCAGATTCATTTCGAGCATTCCTCCGGCCATTCCGGCGAACTGTCGCTGGTGTCCGAAGAACAACTCGAAGAACAACTCGGCTCCAGCCAGGTCGCCAGCGCCCTGTCGCGCCAGTTCAGGCCGCTTCTGGAACAGATCAACCATCGCCTGGGCGTGCTGTCGCAGGTATCCGATCTGAGCGACCACAGCAACCCGGTCGGCCCCGCGCATCTGGCGCAGGCCTTCCGCCTGGGCCTGCAAGGCTGCGAAATCACGATCCGCGCCCGCGTGCTGCTGCTGAAACTGTACGAGCGCGAGACGATGCGGGCCTTGCCCGTGTTCTACAACGAGATCAATCGCGCGATGGTGGAGGCCGGCATCGCGCCGAACATCCGGCCTACCTATGCGCGCGTCCCGAATGCGCCCGCGCCGCAGGGTTCGACGCCCGCATCTCCGGCCGCGCCTCCCCACGGAACCGAACCGGAGGCCTATCCGGCGGGGGCGCCGTCCGGCGCATACCAGGAAGCGCCGCGCTACGTGCGCACGCCGGAAACCGCCGCCGAGCAAACCATCTTCGCCAGCCTGCACGAACTGCTTTCCGGCTACCGCCGCAGCCAGCACGCGCGCAGCGGCTTCAGTGCCGAGGCCCTGCGCCAGTTGGATGCCCCCGATGACGAAGCGGGCGCGGAACGATCCGCTTCGCTCGATGAAGGCGATGGACGCGCGATCAACGCCGAGGAAATGCTCTCGGTGCTGACCATGTTCCAGAACGAGATGCCCGATTCGCTGGCCGACGCGGTGGCCGATCCGAACGCCTCCATCACCCAGTACCTGAAGCAGGAAGTGCTCAAGGGCGCGGAAAAGCTGGGCCTGGGCGATGGCGCCCGCATCACGCCCGCCGACGAGGATGCGATCGATCTGGTCGGGATGCTGTTCGACGTGATGTTGGAGGAGCGCGACTTCGACCCCAACTCGCGCAAGATGATGGGGCGGCTGATCATGCCCTTCGTCAAGGTCGCCATGCTCGACCGCCGCATGTTCCTGCAGAAGACCCACCCGGCCAGGCGCCTGCTGAATTCGTTGGCCGAAGCCAGCGAGGGCAATGCCGGCGAAACGCCGCAGGAACGGGAAATGATGTCGAGGGTGGATCGCACCATCGACCGATTGATTACCGAGTTCAACGAAGACATCGCGATCTTCGAGACGCTGGAGCAGGAATTCCGGGAATTCATCGAGCAGCACAGGAAGCGCGTGGCGCTGGCCGAGCGCCGCACCGCCGAGGCGCAGCGCGGCAAGGAGCGGCTGGAACATGCGCGCAGCCAGGCGATGGACGAACTGCGCGCGGTGCTGGGCCGTTATCCGGATCTGCCGGCGCCGATCGAGGCCTTCCTGCGGCGTTACTGGACCCACCACCTCACCCTGTGCGCACTGCGCGAGGAAGGCGGGGATCGCACCAAATACGCGCTGGCGGTGGCGGCGGGCGAAGGGCTGGCCGCGCTGGGCATGTTGAATGCGCCCGCACCGGAGCGGCTGCGCCATCTCCAGGCGATGCGGCCGCGGCTGGAGCCGGTGCTGGTGAGCGCGGGCTGCGTCGGCAGCGCTGCCGACGATGTGATGGCCTCGCTCGCCATGGCGCTGGAACACGGCGGCCAGCAGATGCCCGAGGAAGTCTCCGAGGCCATCGTTGCGCTGGCCCGCAATGCGCCCAGTGCCGAAGCGTTGCCGGCCGAGGCGGCAGTTTCCAGCGATGCGGCCGAGGAAGAGCCTGCCGAACAACTGGAATTCGACGAGGCCGATGTCGAACGCATCCGCAAGCTCGAAGTCGGCCGCTGGATCCAGTTCACCGAGGCCGACGGCACCGCCCAGCCGGCCAAGCTTTCCTGGATCAGCCCGATTTCCAACCGCATGCTGTTCGTGAACCGGCGCGGCATGCGCTATTGCGTAGCCTCGCCGGAGGAACTGGCCGCGATGATGGGACAGGGCAAGGTCAATATCCGCCAGAGCGATACTGCGTTCGAGCACGCGATGGCGCAGGTGCTGGGCAAGCTGCGCTCCACGCCCAAACCTGGCGAGTAGCGGGCAAATCCACGCACAAGCTGCGTCCTCGCGCACACCGGGCGCCCCGTGACTGTGTGGAATCGCCCGGGCCTGAAGAGCGGGACGGAAACGGCCACGACGCACGGGATGTGCGCCCCGACCCTGGGGCGGGAAGTGGGGGCAAAGGAGCCGGATGGCTGCTTTTCGGCATGTCCCGGATCGCCTTCATGCGTTAGCATCGCAGCTCCACACTGGCGCGTTCCGCCGACGCTGCGAGGCAGCGCGCGCCGGTGTCAACGCAGGCATCCACGGGAGAGGCAATGGCAGTCACCGTAGTGGCGATCCGCGAGTGCGCGCCGAACGAGCGTCGCATCGCGCTTTCGCCCGAAGTTGCGAAGAAACTGAAGGCGCTCGGCGCGCAAGTGCTGATCGAAACCGGCGCAGGACAGGGCGCGAACCAGCCCGACGCCGTATTCCCGGACGTGGAAGCCGCGCCCGATGCCGCCAGCGCGCTGGTCCGCGCCGACGTGCTGCTGGCGGTGCAGCCACCGTCCCTTGAAGCCATCGCCGCATTGCGCGAGGGCAGCATCGTGATCGGCTTCATGCAGCCGCATGCCGATGCGCAGCGGGTGAAGGCGCTGCGCGACCGGAAAATCACCGCGTTCGCGATGGAGCTGTTGCCGCGAACCACCCGTGCCCAGGCGATGGACGTGTTGAGTTCCCAGGCCGGCATGGCCGGTTACAAGGCGGTGCTGATCGCGGCTGAACTCTCGGGCAAGTTCTTCCCGATGCTGACCACGGCCGCCGGCACGATCCGCCCGTCCAAGGTGCTGATCGTCGGTGCCGGCGTGGCGGGCCTGCAGGCCATCGCCACCGCGCGCAGGCTCGGGGCACAGGTCGAAGGTTTCGACGTGCGCCCGGAAACGCGCGAGCAGATCGAATCGCTCGGCGCGAAGTTTCTCGATCTGGGCGTTTCGGCGGCGGGCAGCGGCGGTTACGCGCGCGAGCTCACCGCCGAGGAACGCGCCGAGCAGCAACAACGCCTGGCCGATCATCTGAAGAACATCGACGCCGTCGTCACCACGGCGGCGGTACCTGGCCGCCCCGCGCCGAAGATCGTTACCGCCGCGATGGTGGAAGGCATGAAGCCGGGTGCGGTGATCGTGGATCTGGCGGCGGAAACCGGCGGCAACTGCGAACTGACCCGGCCCGGCGAAACCTACACGCATAACGGCGTGACCATCGCCGGCCCGCTCAACCTGCCGAGCCTGGGCGCAATCCACGCCAGCGAGATGTACGCCAAGAACCTCTACAACTTCCTCGCGCTCTCGCTGAAAGACGGCGCACTGACGCTGGACTGGGATGACGAACTCATCGCACAGACCTGCCTGACCCACGATGGCGCGATCCGCCACGAGGCCACGCGGCA
>CAZHXV010000086.1:0-11376 GCA_964536455.1 uncultured Aquimonas sp. | reverse complement strand
CGCGGTGTTCCTGGAGCCCATCGCACTGTACATGGCCAAGGATCTGTACGAGGCCGGCGACGGCCGGTGGCTGTTCCCGTATCCCGCCCCGGGTACCGCGATGACGCTGGGCGAAGGCCGCGTGTACGAGGCGGCCGGGGACGATCCGGCGGTGGTCGATCTCGTGGTTTTCACCTATGGCAACGGCGTGCCGATGAGCCTGCGCAAGGCGCATCCTGATCGTGGACGAAGGCCGCCGCAGCGCCGGCGTGGGCGAGGGCATCGTCACCGCGCTGGTGGAGGCCGGATTGGGCCCTGTGCCGCAGGCCCGCGTGGTCGGCGCGGACACCTACACGCCGCTGGCCGGGGCGGCCTTCCTGGTGCTGCCGGGCGAGGACGACATCGTTGCCGCAGCGCGCGGGCTGGCATGAGCCAGCGTTCGCGCCCGCACGAATAGCCGTATGATGCGAAGGACATGACCCAGACCCAGACCCTTGCCATCCTGTTCTCCGACGTCAGCGGCAGCACGCGCCTGTTCGAGCAGCGTGGCGATGTGGAGGCGCGCCGCATCATCGCCGGCGTGCTGGGGGCGATGACGCAGATCGTGCATCAGCACGGCGGCACGGTCATCAAGACGATCGGCGATGAGATCATGTGCACCTTCCCCGGCGCGGTGAACGGAGTGCAGGCGGCCTGCGACATGCAGCGCCGCGTCACTACCGACCCGGCCTTCGTCTGCGACAACATCGGCCTGCGCATCGGCATGCACTACGGCGAAACGCTGGTGGAGGATGGCGATGTCTATGGCGATGCGGTCAACACCGCCGCGCGCATGACCTCGCTGGCCAAGCGCGAACAGATCGTCACCACCGCCGCCACCTTCCGCGACGTGACCAACCTGGGCGGCGTGCGCTGCCGCGCGCTGGGCCGGGCGCGCGTGGCGGGCAAGCTGATGCCGATCGAGATCGTGGACGTGATCTGGCAGCAGGACACCTCCAACGTGACGATGGTGCAGCGGGCGATCCGCACCGAGGACAGCCCCGACCCCTCGCACACCATCACCTTGCGTTTCCGCGGCCAGGTGATCGAGCTGGGGCCGAATTCGCAAGGGTTCTCGATGGGGCGCGATGCCGCCAACGCACTGGTCATCGACGCCGAATGGGTGAGCCGCACGCATGCCGCCATCGCCTTCAAGAACGGCCACTTCGTGCTGGCCGACCGCAGCACCAACGCCACCTACGTTCGCTTCGGCGAGGACGACGACCTGCGCCTGCACCGCGACGAGGTGCTGCTGCGGCAGTCGGGCATCGTGAGCCTGGGGCAGGTGATTTCGCCGGGGCATCCGGATCTGCTGTATTTCCAGTGCGGCAAATGATTTTCGCGACAGGCGGCGCAGGCGCGGGGGGCGCAGGATGATCGGATTTCGCCAGGCGGTCGGGATTGTCGTTGCGGCCCTGCTGGCGGCATCGCCGCTGGCGGCGCATGCCGATACCGCAACGGGCCGGGTGTTCCTGGACGCCAACGCCAATGGCCGCCGCGACATGGGCGAGGCCGGCGTGGCCGGGGCGAAGGTTTCCAATGGCCGCCAGGTCGTGCCGACCGATGCCGATGGCCGCTATCGCATCGCCGTCGAGAACGGCGACACCTTGTTCGTCGTCAAGCCCGCCGGGTATGCCGTTCCCTTCGATGCGCGCGGCCTGCCGTTGTTCTACCGCCATCATTTCCCCAAGGCCGCGCCCGCGCTGAAGCACGGCGCGATGCCGCGCTCGGACGCGCGCCGCGCGGATTTCGCGTTGCTGCCCGCACGCGATGCCGAAACCTCGTTCGATGTGCTGGCGCTGACCGATCCGCAAGTGAACGATGCGCGCGAAGTGGGCTACTTCGCACAGCAGATCGTCGCGCCCATCCTGCGCCAGCCGCCGGCGCGCCTGGCCGTGGTCATGGGGGACATCGTCAACGACCAGCCGGCGCAGTATCCGGCGCTGATCGCCGAGCTGGCGCGCGCAAAGCTGCCGTGGCTGATCGCGCCCGGCAATCACGATGTCGATCCGGATGCCGCCTCGGAAATCGACACCACCCTCACCTTCCGCCGCCACTTCGGCCCGGATTCCTACGCCTGGGAAGAGCCCGGCGCGGCTTTCGTGGTGCTGGACGACGTGATCTTCACGCCGCTGCAGAAGCAGCGTTACGTCGGTGGCCTGCGCGAGGATCAGTTCCAGTTCCTGGAGGCGTATTTCGCCACGCTGCCTTCCTCCACGCGCGTGGTGCTGGCCTTCCATATCCCCGTGTTCCGGATCGGCCCGGAAACCTTCCGCGAGGCCGATCGCCTGCGCCTGTTCGCGCTTTTGCAGCGCTTCCGCGATCCCTTGATCCTTTCCGGCCACACCCATGCCCAGCGTCATCATTACTATGGGAAAAGCGATGGCTGGCACGGCGATCTGCCGCTGCACGAATACAACGTCGGCGCGGCCTGCGGCGGTTACTGGAGCGGCTTGCCGGACGAAAGCGGCTTGCCGGATGCGCGCATGGAGGACGGTACGCCCAATGGATTCGCGCGGCTGCGCCTGACGCCGGAGAAAGTCGCCACGCGCTACTTCGCCTCGCGCGGGCGGGAGGAACTGCGCATCGGCCTGACGTCGCCCGGTACGCTGCGGCGCTTCGCGTATCCGGCGTATTCGGTCTATGCGAACCTCTACAGCGGAGATACCCAGGCCGTGGTCTGGTATCGCGTCGACGAAGGCCCGTGGCAACCCATGGCCCGTATCGACGCTGCCGATCCGGCGCTGCTGGCGCTCAACGTCGAGGATGCGCGCGCCCCGGCCCTGCGCTCGCGCGATCGCGCCGTGACCGCTGCCCTTTCCCCGCACGTCTGGCACGTCCGGGTGCCCACCACGCTGGGCGAGGGCGAGCACGTGGTGGAAGTGCGCGCCATCAGCGAATACGAAGGCGAAGTGCGCGCGCGCACCGCCTACACCCTGCAAACCTGGCCGGAATGAGCGTCGCCTGGCCCACGCTGGATGGCCGGCCACCGCGCATCATCGCCCATCGCGGCGCCAGCGGGCTGTTGCCGGAACACACGCTGGAAGCTTATGCGCTGGCGCTGGAGCAAGGCGCGGACGTGATCGAACCGGATCTGGTCTGCACCCGCGACGGGCACCTCGTTTGCCGCCACGACCGCAACCTGGCCCGCAGTACCGATGTGGCGATGCGCCCGGAGTTCTCGGGGCGGCGGCGCGAAGGCGATTGGTGGGTGGAAGACTTCGATCTGGCCGAGCTGGCCGCGTTGCGCGCCGTGCAGCCGTTCCCCGCGCGCGACCACGCCCACGATGGCCGTTACCGCATTCCCACCTTCGCGGGTGCGCTGCTGTGGGCGGAGAATGCGGCCAGGCAGCGCCGCTCCAGGGTGCTGCTCTACCCGGAACTGAAGTCCCCGGCGTATTTTTCCGCGCGCGGGGCCGATCCGCTCACGCGCTTTGCGACGCTGGCGCTGCAGCGCAACCCTTCGCGCGTGGAACTGTGGTTGCAGAGCTTCGAGGCGGCACCGCTGCTGGCCCTGCGCGAAGCCGCCGAAGTGCCGGTGTTCCTGTTGCTGGATCGCAAGGCCCCGTGGCGGCGCCTGCTGCCCAAGTACGCCGGCAAGCTCGACGGCTTCGGCGTGGACAAGTGCCTCTTGCAGGACGTGGACGGCAGCAGCAGCGGCCTGGTCGAACAGGCCCATGAACTGGGCTTGCAGATCCACGCCTTCACCTACCGCGACGACCATCCCGCCGCTGGGTTCGCCAGCGTGCTGGAAGAACTGGATGTCGCGTTCGCCATCGGCGTGGACGCGCTGTTCTGCGATTTCCCCGCTACCGCGCTGCAATGGCGCGATGGATTCCAGCAACAGTAGCGACCGGTCAGGTCGCGGCGGTATCCGCTCGGTTTCCGGGCCGACGGGCACCCGCCAGGAGCAGCCACAGGCAGGTACCGATTTCGCCGGCGGCGGCAGGCAGTCCGATGTAACCTGAGACGCGCAAGCCGGAATACTGCGGGACGAGAAGCTCCCCGAACACATTGATCAGGTAGCCCAGGCCGCCCAGCACCAGGAGTACGCCGAGAAATCTCGGCAACATGCGGGATTTCAGAACCAGGTAGCCGAAGGGGAACAGCCAGAGCCCCCAGAACAGGCGGGTGACGAGAAGGCCATGGCCGTATGCGTCCAACGAGGCTTTGGCGGCGGCCAGCAGACGTTCCGGTGCGAGCGACTGAGCGAAATAGGGATCCGTCAGGAGCGACAGCGCGTCCAGTTTGTTTGCCAGACTCGCCAACCCCAGGGGGACGCTCACGGCGGCCAACGAAACCATGAGCACGGATGCGGGGAGATCCACAGTGCGAAAGAGCCGGAAAAGCGCCAGAGGCAAAACCAGGAAGGCCGCCTGCATGACCATGAAACCGGCAATGCCGAAACGGAACAGCGGCTCCGATGCGGCGATGGCGGCGGCAGTCGCCTGGAAGTCGCCTGCGACGATGGTTTTCGAGGGAACGTAGGCCAGGCTGAAAATGCCTGCGGCCACGACAATGAAGTACAGCAGGCCGGCCAATTGGCCGAGTTCTTTTTCGTCGGTGGTCATGTGTTCGCGTCCAGGGGGGCAGGCTCCGGAGTGGAAAGCGGCTTCGAATGGCCTAGGCCGGAGCCGCCGACGCGGCCGCATCCTTCGCGCGTGCGCGCCAGGCGGCGAGCAGTTGCGTTTCCCGTTCGCGTCCGATGCCCGCGCGCAGTTGCGCCTGGCGCTCGGCGGGCAGGCTGCGGAACCAGGCCAGCAGATCGGAAACCGTGGTTGCCAGTGGCCTGAACGTCAGCCCGGCTTCGATGGCGCGGGTGTTGCTCACCTGGCCGTAGCCGGCATACGGCCCGGCCTTGGACGACACCCAGATCGGTAGATCCACGCCCTGCTGTTCCAGAAAATCCTCGGATACATGCGTCAGCGTCAGCGGCCCGCCGCTGACGGCGTGGCAGCCGTGCAGCATCGCATCGGTGGAAAGGCGGTAATCCGGCCCGCAGGCATTGAAGGTGCCGAACCGGCCTCGCTCGGCGAGCCGGATCATCCATTCGCCCAGGTCGCGCCCGTCGATGATCTGTACCGGATCGGAGCCGTCGCCCGGCACCAGCATGTCGCCGCCCTGTGCCACGCGGTGCGGCCAGTAGGTGAAGCGGTCGGTGTCATCGCGCGGCCCGACGATGTAGCCGGGGCGAACGATGGTGACCCGCTCGCCGAAGTGCTTGCGCGCTTCGGCTTCGCTCAGTGCCTTCAGCGAGCCGTAGAGGTTTTCCAGGTCGGCGCGCAGGCTCTCCATGGTTTCGGCCATCGCGTCCTTGCCCCGGTAGGGCGCGAGCGCGGCATCCTCGTCGATGCCGGGACGGCTGCCGTCGGCATAGACCGAGATCGTGGAAATGAACAGGTAGTGCCCGATGTTTCCCTTCAGCACGCTTGCCGCGTCGCGCACCCAGAACGGCAGCGTGGTGGGGTTGTCGATGCACACATCCCATTCGCGTCCCTTGAGCGCGGCAAGGTCGCCGGTGTTGCGGTCGCCGTGCAGTTGTTCCACCTCGCCCGGCCATTCCGGCGAAGGCCGTTGGCCGCGGTTGAACAGCGTCACGCGGTGGCCGCGCGCCAAGGCGTAGTTCACCTGGAACGGCCCGGTGAATCCGGTGCCGCCCAGGATCAGGATGCGCAGCGGTTTGGCCGCCCGTTCGATGGCCGGCGCGGCGGCCACGGCGGAAAGCGCGGGCAGCGCGGCGGCGGCAAGCGCCCCGGCCTTGAGGAAATCGCGGCGGCTGGTGGACATGGCACGGGCTCCGGCGGTGGCGTCCGCGCCACGATGGCACTGCCGGTGGCGGCGTGCATGTGACGGAAGACATGCAGGGTTCGCGGCGGCGAACGGTTCGCGGATTCAGCTTTCCGCAGCACGGGGCGCAAACGGCCTGTGTATGATCGTCCGGCCATGAGCCATCTTCCTCACCAGGCCTGTTCCGACCCCGAAGGCCACGTCCACGACCGCGAAGCCTTCGTGCGCGAGGTGGCGGCGGTGTGCGACGAACGCGGCCTGCGTCTGACGCCGCTGCGCGAGCGCGTGCTGCGGCTGGTGGCCGAGGCGGAGACGCCGGTGAAAGCCTATGACCTGCTCGATCAGGTGCGCGACGACAAGGGCGTGGCCGCGCCGCCGACGGTCTATCGGGCGCTGGATTTCCTGCTCGAACACGGCTTCATCCACAAGCTGGAATCCATCAACGCCTTCGTCGGCTGCCACCAGCCGCGGGTGCAGCATTCCGCGCCGTTCCTGATCTGTGACGGCTGCCAGCGCGCGGTGGAACTGGAGGACGAGAAAGTCGTCGCCCTGCTCACCCGGCAGGCGCGCGCACTGGGCTTCGAGCCTCAGGCGCAGACGCTGGAAGTGCATGGTCTTTGCGCCCGCTGCGGGGCAAGGGAGTCCTGAGGCGATGCGGTGGCAGGGCAGGGGCGCGGTATGGCGGTGCGCGATGGTGCTCCTGGCGTGCTTTACGCAGGTGTTCGCCGCGCAGCCGTTCGATCCGGCATTCCACGGCCCGCCGCCGCTGTGGCCGCCGGCCGACCCGGCCTCGAACAGCTTCATCGGCCCGACCTTGATGGAGCCGTTTCCGATCCTCGATGCGCAGGTGCTGCCGGGCAAGCTGGCGCGGCTGGAGTGGAAGGGTAGCCAGAGTTTTTCCGGCGGCGAGGTGGTCAGCCCCGTGGTGGTGCTGCACGGCGTGCGGCCCGGCCCGGTGCTGTGCCTCACGGCGGGCATCCACGGGGACGAACTGAACGGCGTGGAGATCGTGCGGCAGGTCACGCGCATCGTCGATCCGGCGGATATGGGCGGCACCATCGTGGCGGTGCCGATCGTCAACCTGTTCGGCTTCTCGCGCAATTCGCGCTACCTGCCCGATCGCCGCGACCTCAATCGCTTCTTCCCCGGCACGCGCTACGGCAGCATCGCCTCGCGCATCGCCTATGGTTTCTTCACCCAGGTGATGTCGCGCTGCGACGCGCTGGTGGATTTCCATACCGGCTCCTTCGACCGCAGCAACCTGCCGCAGGTGCGCGCCGATCTGCGTACCCCGGAAGTGCGCGAATTCACCCGCGGCTTCGGCGCCACCACGGTGCTGCACAGCCCCGGTACGCGCGGCATGTTGCGCTACGCCGCCACCCACGCCGGCGTACCGGCGGTCACCTTCGAGGTGGGCGGCCCCGGCGAACTCCAGGCGGCGGAAATCGCGTTCGGCGTGCAGGCCATCCAGACCCTGCTGCACAAGCTCGGCATGACCCGGCACCTGCCCGAATGGGATGCGGCCCAGCCGATCTTCTATGAATCCCAGTGGGTGCGCGCCGATGCCGGCGGCCTGCTGCTGGCGCGCGTGGAACTGGGCGATGCGGTGGAGCGCGGGCAGGTGCTGGGCATCGTCATCGACCCGATCAACGATATCGAGCGCGAACTGGTGTCCCCGGTGAAGGGGCACGTCCTGGGCAAGGCGCGCAACCAGGTGGTGCTACCCGGGTTTGCGGCCTTCCACGTCGGCGAGGAAACCAGCGAGCAGCGCGCCGTGCGCGAGGCGCAGGCCGGCAATGCGCCGGTGGTCGGCGACGAGGGCCGCAGCGAGGAGGCGGACGAGCCTTCCGAGGATGCGCCGCTGGACGAGGAACTGGATTAGGGCGGTTTCGCTGCACATCTTGACACTGCCGTCATGCCCGCGAAGGCGGGCATCCAGCGTCTTTTCTCTTGTAAATCAGAAGCAAGGTCACTGGGCACCCGCCTTTGCGGGTGCGACGGAAACGCAAACACCCCGCCAAAACCGCTCTAGAGCGCGCCATTAATTACAAATGTTTGATTTAATTGTAATTTATGTAAGTCAAGGTGCGAAGCGCTGGAGCCGGCATCCATAAAATATCTGCGAAATCTGGTTCATCGATCCGGCCAACCAAAATCCCGCTCAATCCTGCAACAAGGCTTCGATCCTCGCGATGTGCGCCTGCGCCGGTTCCCGATCTTCCGCGCCGATCCGCGGCAGCAGTTCGCGCGCATGGGCCAACGCGGCGTGGGCGGCGGCAGGCTGGCGCTGGCGGGCGCGTACTTCGGCGACGGCGATGAAAGCATTGAAGCGGACGACCGGCGGCAGCGTCTCGGGCAGCCGTTCGCTGCCGCTACCCGGAGCGGCCTCGCTCAGAAGCTCCACGAGAAACGCCAGGTTCTGTTGGGCCAGCGTGGCGTTGAGTCTAGCTTGCCGGTATTGCCATGCCAGCCCGGCGAACATGATGAGGATGGCCAGCACGCTCATGGCGGTGAAGCTCGTCGCCACGCGGTTCCGGCGCAGGAATTTGCGCAGGCGATACAGCATCGAGGCGCGCTGCGCCAGCACCGGATGGCCGTCGAGCCAGCGGCGCAAATCCAGCGCCAGCACCGCTGCCGATTCGTAGCGCTCGTTGGGGTCGCCTGCCGTGGCCTTGGAAAGGATCAGGCCCAGATCGCCGCGCAACAGTTTGAGCAGCGATTCGCGCCGGGCATCGCGCCGCCTGGCGTGCTCGTCGGCGGATTCGGCGCCAAGCCGCGCGAAGGCGTCGCCGGCGCGCGGCACGCCGGTACGCCAGAGAGGGCTGTCCTCGCCGTTTTCGTGGCGCAGGTTGCGCGCCACCAGCCCCGTCAGCAGTTCGAACAGAACCAGCCCGAGCTGATACACGTCGCTGGCGGTGGTGATGGTGTCCCCATGCAACTGCTCGGGCGAGGCATAGGCGGGCGTGAATGCCAGCGTCTGGGTCTGCTGGCCGGTGCCGCCGGCGTCGTCCAGCGGCTTGGCGATGCCGAAATCCAGCAGTTTGGCCACGCCGGATGCGGTGACGAAGATGTTGGAGGGCTTGATGTCGCGGTGCAGGATCAGGCTGCGGTGCGCGTGCTGCACGGCGTCGCAGATCGGCAGCAGGGTGCGCACGCGCTCGGCCACGGAAGCCTGGCGCGCGTCGCACCACTTCGTGATCGGTTCGCCTTCGACCAGTTCCATCGCGAACCACGGACGGCCCTCGCTGACGCCGCCGTCGATGAGATGCGCGATGTTGGGATGCGTAAGCCGCGCCAGGATGCGGCGTTCGCGCATCAGCCGGTGCGCGTTCGCGCCGCCTTCCTGGCGCAACAGCTTCAGTGCCACGCGCTGTTCCGGCGCATCCGCGCGTTCGGCCAGGTACACCTCGCCCATGCCGCCCGTGCCCAGCAGGCTGCAGATGCGGAAGCGATGGTCTATCAGCGTGCCTTCGGGCAAGGGCGGTGCGGGTTCCCAGGCCGGTTCCTGCAGCACGCCGAGCGTATCGAGCGTGGAGGTATGCCCGATGCTGGCGGCGAGCAGTTTCGCCACCTCCTGGTAGATATCCGGATCCTTTTGCGAAAGTTCGGCAAGGCCGGCGGCACGAGTTTGCGGATCGACCTCCAGCAGGCGATGGAACCATTCGCGCTGCCGCCGGAATCGGCTTGCCGCTTCGTCGCCGGAGGTGTCGCTCATGGGGTGTCGATGCGGTCGCGCAGCCAGGCGCGGGCCATCTGCCAGTCGCGATAGACGGTGCGCACGTCGATGTGCAGCGCCTGCGCCGCCTCGGCCACGGAAAGGCCGATGAAATAACGTAGTTCCACGATCTTGGCCATGCGCGGATCCAGCCGTTCCAGTTCCGTGAGCGCTTCGTCCAGTGCGCGGACTTCGTGGTTGGCGGCGTCGTCGGGCAGCGGGATGGTATCGGACAGCAGCTCGCGCCTCAGGTCGCCGCCGTGGCGCAGGCTGGCGGCGGCGCGGGCGCGATCCACCAGCAACTGCCGCATGATGCGCCCGGCCATGTTGAAGAAGTGCGCGCGGTTGTCGAACTGGAGCGCTTCGGCCCCGATCATCCGCAACACCACGTCGTGCACCAGTGCGGTGGGTTGCAGCGTATCGTGGTCGGCGTGCCGCAAGAGCCGCTGCGCGGCCATGGCGCGCAGGTCGGCATAGACGCGCGGCAACAGGGTATCCAGCGCACGGGCATCGCCATCGCTCCAGTGGTGGAGCAGTTGCGTCAGTTCGTTCGGATCGGTGGCGCCGGCAGGGTTCATCGGATGATTCTATGGGCTGGAGCCGGGAAATGGGTTTCGGCGGGTGCCATGAAACGCCTGTCTTCGCCCGCGAATCGCCAGAATCCCAGGCCACGATCCGGCTTCCCCGTTGCCGGAGCCGCCCACATGCGCAGATTCGCCGTATTCCTGTTGACCTTGCTTTCCCTCCTTGCCGCCGCATCGCAGGCGCGCGCCGCAGAACCCGCCTGGGAAACCCGCGAAAACTGGGCGCAGGTCTTCGAGGCCGCCAAGGTGCGCGGCACCATGCTGATCTACGACGAACAGGCCGGCCGCTTCTTCGCGCACGATCCGCAACGCGCCCGGCGTGGCTTCATTCCCGCCTCCACCTTCAAGCTGTTCAACGCGCTCGTGGCGCTGGAGGAAAAAGCCGTCGCCGACGAATACGAAACGCTGCGCTGGGACGGCGTGGAACGCGCGCAGCAGGGCTGGAACCGCGACAACAGCCTGGCCAGCGCCATGAAATATTCAGTGGTGTGGTTCCACCAGGAAATGGCGCGGCGCGTGGGCAAGGCGAAGATGGCGCACTGGATCGCCGCCAGCGGCTACGGCAACGCCGATATCGAAGGCCGGGCGGACGGCTTCTGGCTCGATGGCGCGCTGCGCATCAGCGCGGAACAGCAGATCGCCTTCCTGCGAAAGCTCGCCGACGGCACGCTGCCGTTCTCCTCCGCCACCCAGGAAACGGTGCGGCGCATCGCCCTGATCGAGGATGGCGTGGGTTACCACCTGCATGGCAAGACCGGCTGGGGCGGCGCAGGCTCCAGCGAGGACGGCGCCGCCATCGGCTGGTGGGTTGGCTGGGTGGAACGCGATGGGCGGCGCTGGTTCTTCGCCATCAACATCGACATCCGCCGCGATGCCGACGGCAACCAGCGCAAACTCATCGCGCGGCGGATCCTTGAAATGGAAGGCGCGTTGCCGCGCATGGAATGAGCGGCGTCATTGTGGCGTGGCGTGGCGCGCCAGTGCCCACGCCACGTGTTCGCACACCAGTTCCGAATCGTGCCCGGCGCGGGATTGCAGGGCGGCGATGATGTCCGGTGTCGATGGCGCGTTGCCGAGCGCGACGGCGAGGTTGCGCAGCCAGCCGAGGTAACCGGTGCGGCGGATCGGGGAGCCTTCGGTTCGGGCAAGGAAGTCGGTTTCGCTCCAGGCGAACAGTTCCGCCAGCGTCGCGGTGTCCAGGCCGTGGCGGACGCCGAAATCGGCTTCCTCGTGGCGCTGCGCGAATTTGTTCCACGGGCAGACGAGCTGGCA
>CAZHXV010000085.1:0-11407 GCA_964536455.1 uncultured Aquimonas sp. | reverse complement strand
GATGGTTCCGGGGCGGAGATCGGATGGACGCAGCACACAGCATCGCGGCATGGGTAGGCGCGGCGCGCGCGGGCAGCCGCGAGGCGCTGGATCGGCTGTACCGCCGCTTCGCGCCGGTGGTGCATGGCCTGCTGCTGGCGCGGGTGTCGCGCGCCGATGCCGACGACCTGACCCAGGACGTATTCGAAACCGCCCTCAAGCGCCTGCCCGAACTGCGCGAGGACGCCGCCTTCCCCGGCTGGATCGTCAGCATCGCGCGCCGCGCCGCATTCGATGCGCAGCGCCGCCGCGCGCCTGTGCACGAGGCCGAACCGGACGCCATCGCCGCACCCGGCAGCATCGAGGCGCAGGTCGCGGATCGGATCGAGGCCAACCGCGCCCTGCAGGCGATCCGCGCGCTGCCCGATGCCTACCGCGACACCCTGCTGCTGCGGCTGGTGGAAGGGCTGGATGGCCCGGAAATCGCCGCGCGCACCGGCCTCACCGCCGGCAGCGTGCGGGTCAACCTGCACCGCGGCATGGCGCTGCTGCGCGCGGCGCTGGCGGAAAGCACAGGAGGAAGCAAGGCATGAGCGAGCAACCGATCCGGGACGAGGACTACCTGTGGAACCGCCGTGGCCCGGTCGATGAGGAAATCGCCCGGCTCGAACGACTGCTGGCGCCGCAGGCGTGGCGGGAACGGCCCTTGACGCCGCGCGTGGCTGCTCTGGCCAGGCCGCGCCGCCGCTGGCGCGCCGTCGCTGCCATTGCCGCGATGCTGGCGCTATTCGCAGTGGGATTGCACGCGGGTTTCAATTACCGCCTGCAATGGCCGCAGGCGCAGCCGTGGCGGATCGCGGCGTTCGAAGGCAACGTGCGGATCGATGGCCACGCCATCGACGCGAATGCGCAACTGGCCCCTGACACCGTGCTGGAGACCGGCCCCGGCGGCACGGCACGGCTGGCCGTGGCGCGCATCGGGGAAATCGTGATCGGCGAGGATTCGCGTTTCTCGCTGCGCCAGACCGGCAGTGGCCGCCATCGCACGGTGCTGGAACATGGCCGCCTGTGGGCGCGGCTCTGGGCGCCGCCGGGCGCGTTCGGTGTCGCCACGCCGGCGGGCGATGTCTATGACCTGGGCTGCGAGTTCGTGTTGCACGCACGCGAAGATGGCAGCGGCGCGCTGACCGTGCGCAGCGGCTGGGTGCAGATCGACAACGCCTTCCGCGAAGTGCTGGTGCCGCAGGGCGCGCGGGTCGAGTTCGGCCCCGGCGGCCGGCCCGGTACGCCTTACGACCTCGGTGCGAACGTGGCCTTTCTCGACGCGCTGCGCGAGATCGACGCACAGGGCTCACGCATCCATCCCGACAGTGAAGCGATCCGGACGCTGGTAACGCAGGCCCGGCAGGAGGATGCGATCAGCCTGCTGCTGCTGTTGCAAGCCAGGCCGCATCTGGCCGATGGCCCGTTGTTCGATCGTCTCAACGAACTGCTGCCGCCAGCGGCGCTCGTGACCCGCGCCGCGTGGCGCGAACGTGGTGCGGCGGCGCTGTCGCCGTGGTGGGACGCGCTGCCCTATCCGCGCATCAAGCGCTGGTGGTTGCACTGGCCCGACGCCTTCGGCGCAGGCCAGGACGCCGCCGCGCTGCTGCGCGAGGAAGTGCGCTGAACCGCATCGGTTAACGCCCGCGCCACTGCCCGCGTCCTTGCATCGCGCACATTCGTAGCGCGGTCGCCCGATCCCGGCGCGGCCCATTCCTGGAGGACGCACTCATGAAATCCGCAATCCAAAACCGCGCACCATCCAAACCCTGGCTGCACACGCTCGCCCTCGCCTTGCTGGCGTTCGCCGCACCCGCCTTCGCCGGCCCGCCGCTGCTGTGCCATCCCTTCGATACGGCTGGCGCACCGACGCTGGCGTGGGGCAACGGCAAGGGCTGGAACCAGCCGCTACCCGGCTACGACCTGGGCACGCTTGGCGAAAACACGCAGACGTTGCTGACGCCGCAGACGCCGGTGGTGGCGCGCATGGAAACCCTGCGCCGCGCGGCGATCTACGCCAGCCGCCACGGCGCCATCGCGCAGGATCTGGCGGCCCGGCTCGACGCCCGCGCGGACACCGCGCAAGGCGACGAAGCCAAGGCACTGGCGTTGTTCGACGCCGGCTATTTCCGCGAAACCTTGCAGGAGATCGTGCGCGTGCAGGCCGACGACCGGCCGCCCTTCAAGCGCGCCGACACGGCGGCCTTGCGCGAACTGCTCGCCGCGGGCGACGGCAACGCCCGCATCGAACAGGCGCTGGCGCTGCGGCCCGGCGATGCGGCGCTGCATTTCGCCGCGGCGCTGGTGGCCCGGGCGGATGAACGCAAAAACGAGTCCGAACGCCATGCGAAGCTGGCGCGCGCCGCGCGCGGCGAAAACGATCTGCTGGCGCGCAACCTTGCCCTGATCGGGCCTTGATGCTGGCATGCATGAGCCGAGCAAGCTCGGCCCTGCGAAAAACGCCCCACATGTGGAGCCGAGCTTGCTCGGCTCCCATCCGCCATCACAACGGATAGGTTCACACCCGATCCACTCACTCCGCTTCACCGCCGGAGCCGCCGGCCGGATCGTCGAAGCCGAAGTTGTACTCCATGCCGCCGGCATCGTCCGCGGACACCTCGCGCACTTCGGAAACCGCCAGCGCGGCGGCGCGGCTGCGGGAAACGGGGAGCTTGGCGACGCCTTCCTCCACCTGCGCCTGCAACACGGCGCGGCGTTCCTCCGGCACCTTCTGCCAGTGGCAGCCCAGCAGCGCGCCTTCGAGCGAGTACAGCACGTTGAGGCTGGGCTTGAAGCCGGCGCGCTTGCAGCGCAGGAAGGCTTCGACCGAACCTGCGGCGATCAGATCCTCCTGCGAACGGATGCCGACCTGTCGCAGCCAGGCGGCCGATTTCGGCCCGACGTTTTGCAGCTTTCCCGTACTCATGCAATGGACTCCAGAAAGATCGCGGCGATGGCTTCCAGCCCGGCCTGATCCTCGGGCGTGAAACGGCCCGGCTCCGGGCTGTCCAGGTCGAACACGCCGATGAGCTCGCCGCCCCGGGTCAAAGGCACCACCAGTTCGGATCGGGAGGCCGCATCGCAGGCGATGTGACCGGGGAAGGCGAACACATCCTCCACCCGCTGCGTGGCACGCGAGGTGGCCGCCGCGCCGCAGACGCCCTTGTCCAGCGCGATCCGCACGCAGGCCGGCTGCCCCTGGAACGGGCCGACTACCAGCTCCCTGCCATCGAAGAAATAAAAGCCGACCCAGTTCAACTGCGGCAGCGCGTGATACACCAGCGCGGAAAGGTTGGCCGCGTTGGCGATGCGGTCGCGTTCTCCATGCAGCAGCGCCCGCGCCTGCTGCGCGAGTTCGGCATAGGCGGCGGGCTTCTCGGCGGGCAGTGCGGCGGCGCGGAACATTGCGATGATCTTGGCTGAGGCGGCTTCGGATTCTAGCGCCGCGCGGGAAAAACAATGCCGCCCGTCTCATCCTGTGGGATGTGGCAATCGCGCCGATCAGTTCGCCTTCTGCGCCGCGATCAAGGCCTCGTCCCGCGCCTTCGCCGCCAGCCCTGCCGGGCGGTTGAGATGGTGCGCGCAGAACGCCTCGAACGCGGGGCGGCGTTCGAGCATCCCGAACTGCATGTAGAAACTCAGGTATGCGGTCATGAACAGGTCGGCGGCGGTGAAGTGGTCTCCAGCCAGATGGGTTTTGCCGCTGACGGCCTGTTCCAGCACGCGCACCACATCGCCTTCCGCGCCGTAGCCTGCGCTGGTAGGCGGGGCCAATGCGCCGGCGTGCCTGGCGGTCAATACCGCTTCCAGCGGGCCGGCGAGGAACAGTATCCAGCGGTAGTACGGGCCGCGTTCGGGGCTGCCGGGCGGCGGGGCGAGGCGTTTTTCCGGCACGAGGTCGGCCAGGTACAGGCAGATGGCGGCCGATTCGGTGACGACGGTATCGCCGTGCCGCAGGGCAGGCACCTTGCCCATCGGGTTGATGGCCAGGTACTCGGGCGCTTTCATCGTGGTACCGTAGTCGAGCAGGACTTCCTCGTAGGGCAGGCCGGTTTCTTCCAGCATCCAGCGTGCGATCTGGCCGCGGGACATGGGGTTGGTATAGAAGGTCAGGCTCATGGTTCCGGCTCCGGCAAAGGGGGGCCAGTATGCACGCGCCCGGTTGCCTGCGTTCGCACCGCCGTACAGGCCGGGAATGAGCCCGCGCCGCTACGCCTTCAAGCGTCCGAACCACCCGCGCTTGACGCCGGTGAGCACCTTCAGCGATTCCCCGCGCGCAATGGGCAAACGGCTGGCGGGCAGGAACAGCAGGTCGCGCCACCACGCCAGCGCATCGGATTCGGATTGAAACAGCGGCGTCAGCCAGCGGCTCAGGAACTGGTAGATGCGCAGATGCTGCGCGCGGACTTTCGCGTAGGCGGCGAAGGCGGTTTCGATGCGCTCGTGTTCGGCCAAGGCGCGCGCCAGCGCCTGCGCATCGAGCAAGGCCATGTTCGCGCCCTGTCCGAGCTGCGGACTCATGCCGTGGGCCGCGTCGCCGATCAGCACGACGCGGCCGCGATGCGGCGTCTTCACGATCACGTCCCGGTAGCTCGCACGCTTCCAGCCGGAAAGGTCGGTCATGCCGTCGAGCAAGGCCGCCGCGTCCGGCCACAATGCGGAAAACCGTTCGCGCAAGGGTTCGATACCGGCGGCGAAGGTGGCTTCCTGTTCGGATACGCGTACGCTCCAGTAAATGCTGACCTTGCGCTGCGTTGCGCCGGGCAGCGAACCCACCGGCAACACGCCGATCATTTCCCGTGCGCGGCGGTAGCGTTGTTCCAGATCGTTTCCGAAGCGCCCGCGCGCATCGTCGGCCAGACACCAGATCGCGCCCCACGGATAGAGGCGCTCGGCGTGCACGGCATCGCCGAGCGTGGCGCGCAGCGGCGAATGTGCGCCCGCCGCCAGCACGATGAGATCGAACGGGCCATGGCCCTGGCCGCGTTCGTCGCGCAAGGTTCCGGCCTGGGCGTCGATGGCGGCGATGCGTATGTCGGTTCGCACTGCGTGCGCGCTGGCATCGGCGCTGCGCAGCAGTTCGAACAGCGCGCCGCGCTGCATTCCCAGGCCATGCCAGTCGCGCGTCAGTTCGGCGTAGCGCATGTCCATGATGCGCTTGCCGTGTTCGTTCTCGCCGTAGAGCCGGGCGATGCGCGCCCCGCAGGCACGGGCCGCCTCGCCCAGGCCCAGATCGTCGAGCACGGCCAGACCCGTGGGCTGCAACAGGAAGCCCGCGCCAACCGGTTCAAGCCGTGGGGCCTGCTCGAAATGTTCGATGTCGTGGCCGGCGCGTTGCAGGTACAGCCGCGCGGCCTGCCCGGCGGTGCCGTAGCCGACGATGGCGATGCAAAGGCGACGGCTCATTCCAGCGGCAGCGTGCGCGCGGCGCGCAACTGCTCGATGCTCACCGCCGCCGCCTGATTGCCGAAGCTGCCGCGGATGTGGTTCAGCAGCAGCAGGAGGTCGGCATCGGACATGCGATCCACGAAGGGCGGCATGGAATGCGGCGCAGGTTCGGCGCGCGTGGAAGGCGCGGCGGCGCCGTACAGCACCACGCGGATCGGGTTCACGGGATCGTCCGCCGCCACCTGCGGGTTGCTGGCCAGCGGCGGAACGCCCTCCCCGCCCTCGCCCCGGCGGCCGTGGCAATCGGCGCAATGGCGTTGGTACAGCGCGATGGACGCCGGGCCGACGCTGGCGCTGGCCGGCGGCTGGCGCATCGGCGCGCGGCGCCCAGGTGCAGGCGGCAGCGATTGCAGGTACGCCGCCATCGCCAGCGCATCGGCAGGTTCCAGGTATTGCAGGCTGGAGCCGATCACTTCGGCCATCGGGCCATAGGCGCTGCCATGTTTTCCGGTGCCCGAACGCAGGTAGTGCGCCAGTTCGTTCTGGCTCCAGCGTGAAAGCGAATCCCGATCCAGCGGCGGCGCGTGCCATCCCAGGCCGGGAATGACGCCGCCGGCATTGCTACGCTCGGGCGGCAGCGAGCCGAAAGCAGCGCGTTCGCCGTGGCACATGTCGCAATGGCCCAGGCCTTCGACCAGATACCGGCCCCGGTTCCAGGCCGCGCTCTGCGACGCATCCTCGACCAGCGGTTGCGGGCGATGGAACAGCATGCGCCAGCCCAGCAGCACGGCGCGCAGGCTGGAAGGGAACGTAAGCTCGTTCGCAGGCACGGCCTGCGCCAGCGCGGGGCGCGACCGCAGCCACGCGAAGATCGCATCCACGTCCGCATCGGTGAGGTGTTGGAAGTTCTGGAACGGGAATACCGGATACAACAGGCCGTGGCGGCTGACGCCGTGGCGCATCGCGTGGCGGAATTCCTCCACCGACCAGTCGCCGATGCCGGTGACCGCATCGGGCGTGAGATTGGTGGAATGGATCGTGCCGTAGCCGGTGGAAAACGCGCGCCCGCCGGCCAGTTCCGCGCCGCCGCGCGTGGTGTGGCAGGTCGCGCAGTTGCCCAATCGCGCCAGGTATTCCCCGCGTTGCAGCGTGGCCGCATCGCTGGCAATGGCGGTGTCCCCGCCGCGCGGGGCGGAAAGCACGCCGATGCCGCCCTGTGCGTTCACCAGCAACAGACCGACCACGAACAACGGCAGCAAGGGCAGCAACGCGAACAGGAAGGCCGGCGAAAGTCGGCGGCGCGGCGCGGTCATGGCGATGCCTGCCGCAGGACGTCGAAATGCCCGGTGCCGCCGCAGGCCAGCGGCGGTTCGCGGCTGCCTTCCGGCGCGGGTCGATCCTCGGGTGTGGCGGGCAGCGCGGAAAGGTAGGTCGCCAGCAGACGGATATCGCCGGGCTGCAACTTGCCCACGATCTGCGCCATGCAGTCGGGCGCGATCGAGTGGCGCGCGCCCGTGAGCCAGCCGCCGAACTGGGCGATCAGGTAATCCGTGGGCAGGCCCGCCAGCGCCGGAATGCCCGGCTCCAGCCCTTCCAGCCGCGCCCCGTGGCAGGCCGCGCATGGCGGCAGCCCGGCCTGGGGTTGCCCCTCGCGTACCAGTTTTTCCGCACGCGCCGCGCCTTGCGCATCGAGTTTCCCGGTGGCCTGCTGATGCAGCTCGGGAATCGCCTGCGCCGCGTAGAACGCGGCGATCCGTGCCAGCCACGCATCGTTCCAGTTGCGCATCAGATAGACCATCTGCGGGTAATGCCGCCGCCCATCGCGGAAGCCCTGCATCTGCGCGAACAGGTAACCCGCAGGCTTACCCGCCAGGTGCGGGAAATACTCCGCGCCCGGCGCACCTTCCCCGCGCGAACCGTGGCAGGCCGCGCAGGCGGCCAGGCGCTGCGCCATGCCTTGTTCATCGGGCCATGGGTTTGCGTTGTCCTGCGCGAATGCGCGCAATGGAAGCAGGGCGATGGCGAGCAGCAGCGCGGCTGGCGTTCGGAAGATGTAGAACATGGCTGCGCAGTTTAGAGCCTGTCAGCCCATGACGACTCGGTTGCGCCCCTTCGCCTTGGCCTTGTACAGGGCCGCATCCGCCGCCTTGAGCACGGCTTCGGGGGTGCGCAGGGTTTCGCTGCGGCTGGCGCAACCGGCGCTGATGGTGACGGCCACGTCCACCTCGCGGGCGGCATTCGGGGTTTTCTTCGAGGCGGACTTCTTCGCCGATTTCACCCGAACCCGCGTCGCCTCGATCCCTTCCCGCGCCCGCTCCAGCGCCGCCTGCGCGCCCTTGCGCTGGGCCGTGCCGAAGACGATGCAGAACTCCTCGCCGCCATAGCGGAACGTCCGGCCCTGCGCATGGCGGCGCAGGCCGCGCGCCACATCGCGCAGCACCACATCGCCCGCCGCGTGGCCGTGGGTGTCGTTGAAGGATTTGAAATGGTCGATGTCGATCATCGCCAGCGCGTACTGGCCGGAAAGCCGCGCCAGGGTTTCGTCCAGCGCACGGCGGTTCGGCAGCCCGGTCAGCAGGTCGATGAAGGCCATGCGGTAGCCGGCGTAGAGGATCGCCGAAAGCGCGATCGCGGCGCTCGCGGCGAACCACGCGGCAGCGTCCTGAGGCTGCACGCAGCCGATGGCGGCAGGCAGCAGCGCGAACGCCAGCCCCGCCTCCATCGGCTGGCGCTGCCGGAACCAGCGCAGCGCCGCCAGCGCCGCCGCCAGCAGGATCAGCAGCACCGCACCCGCTCCGGGCGCAAGCCCGAAAAGCGGTGCGGCGGCCAGATCGCGCAAGGGCTCGAACACATGCGCCGGGGCGCGCAGCACGATGCCCACCGTGGCCGCAACCGCCACGGCGAATGCGGCATGGCGACGCGACAGCAGCCGCGCCTCGGGCAAGGCCACGCACAGCGGCAACAGCCACGGCAAAAAGCGCAACGCGCCGGTCTGCACCCGCAGCGTGGCGTCGGTGAGGCCGGCCAGCAGCAGCCACAGCACCGCCGCCACCTGCGCCGCGCGGTGGCGATGGAAACCCAGCGCCAACAGCAGGGAGGCGGCCAGCAGCAGGTGGGCCAGAAGCAGGATCGACATCGTGAAACGCTCGCGCAGACGGGTGCGCATGGTCGCGCAACTGCCTCCTTGCGGGAATGGCGGGACAGGTCGTGTCACATTTCCTGCATCGATTCGCCTTGGCATCGCCGCGTCTGGCCGCAATACTGCGGAACATGCGCATCGGGCTTCACGCTCTTCTCCTCGCGCCCGGAACCCAGGAAGGGTTGAACGATTCCCGTCACTCCCGCGCAGGCGGGAGTCCAGTGACTCAATCCATTGATTTGTAAGACACTGGATTCCCGCCTGCGCGGGAATGACGGGTAAAAGCTGAACCGTTCGAACCTTCCTTGAAACCACGCAGCGGGCAGGGGCGCTTGTCCGTAGCAGGATCGACAGGCGTGCTGCCCCGCATCCGGCGCTTCGCGCGCCCAGTCAAGGTCAACCCCCAAGGAATCCAGGATGGAGCACCACACCGACCTCATCGACATCGTCGCCATCGGATTGGCGCTGGCCTTCGTCTTCGGCTTCGTCGCGAACAAGCTGAAGCTCTCGCCGCTGGTCGGATACCTGCTGGCCGGGATCGTGGTCGGGCCGCACACGCCGGGTTTCGTCGGCGATGCCGGCATGGCGACGCAGCTGGCGGAAATCGGCGTGATGCTGCTGATGTTCGGCGTCGGCCTGCATTTTTCGCTGGAAGACCTGATGGAGGTGAAGTGGATCGCCATCCCCGGCGCGGTGGTACAGATCACCGTGGCCACGTTGCTGGGCTGGGCGCTGGCCTGGCTGATCGGGTGGTCCATGATCGAAGGCCTGATGTTCGGCTTCTGCCTGGCCACCGCCAGCACCGTCGTGCTGTTGCGCGCGATGGAGGAACGCCGGCTGCTGGACACCATGCGCGGACGCATCGCGGTGGGCTGGCTGATCGTGGAAGACCTGGCCTGCGTGCTGGCGCTGGTGCTGTTGCCGGTGCTGGCCGCCACCTTCAACCAGGACGATGCCGACGCCCAGATCTCGTTCGGCCGCCTGGTGGTCACGCTGGGCTCGACGCTGTTGCAGGTGGCGGCCTTCGTGGCGGTGATGCTGGTGGTCGGCAAGCGCGTGATCCCGTGGGTGCTGGAGCACACGGCCGGCACCGGCTCGCGCGAGTTGTTCACCCTGTCGGTGCTGGCGATCGCGCTGGGCGTGGCCTTCGGTTCGGCCTGGCTGTTCGGCGTCTCGTTCGCGCTCGGCGCGTTCTTCGCCGGCATGGTGCTCAACGAATCCGAACTCAGCCACAAGGCCGCGAACGAATCCCTGCCGCTGCGCGATGCGTTCGCGGTGCTGTTCTTCGTTTCGGTGGGGATGCTGTTCGACCCCAACATCCTGCTGGAGCAGCCGCTGCATGTACTGGCCACGGCTTTCATCATCATCTTCGGCAAATCGCTGGCGGCCTACCTGATCGTGCGCGCCTTCGGCCACCCCAACCAGACCGCGCTGACGATCTCGTGCAGCCTGGCGCAGATCGGCGAATTCGCCTTCATCCTGGCCGGCTTGGGCGTTTCCCTGCGCATCCTGCCGGAGGAAGGGCACGATCTGGTGCTGGCCGGGGCGCTGATCTCCATCGTCGCCAACCCCCTGGTGTTCGGCCTGCTGGATCGCTGGCAGGCGCGGCAACAGGCGGAACAGGCCGAAGCCGCCGCCGCGCTTTCGGCGCAGCAAAGCCTGCTGCAGGACGATGAACCGCCACCGGGCCCGGTGCTGGAGGGCGAGGATCACGCCATCGTGGTGGGTTATGGCCGGGTCGGCTCGGCCCTGGTGCACCTGCTGCGGGATCGCGGTGTGCCGGTGGTGGTGATCGACGCCAAACCGGAATACGTGCAGAAGGCGCGCACCGACGGGATTCCGGCCGTCCGGGGCAACGCCGTCTCCGAGCGCGTACTGGCCGAGGCCCAGCCGGAAAAGGCCAGGATCGCCGTGATTGCGGTTCCGCAGGCACTGGAAGCCGGCGGCATCGTCGAACGCCTGCGCGCGGCCAATCCCGGGCTCACGATCTTCGCCCGCGCCCACAGCGACGCCGAGGTGAAGCACCTGCTCGATCACGGCGCGGATGGTGCGGTGATGGCCGAGCGCGAACTGGCCTTCAGCATGGCCGAGATGGTGATGGCCACGCCGCCCTACCGGCAGTTGCGGGAAACGGCGGTTTAGGGCGTGCCATCGCGATGCGGCATTGCACACGCGGCCCAGACCACTGATCGACGACATGCCGCCGGACATAGCGCTTGGCTATGGCTTCTGATGTCCTGATAACCAAAACGAATTAACGAAATATTGACGCTGGCAGGGGGCCGGTTCATCGTCGCGTGGTTGCAGTTGGTTACGTTCATTTCCAGCGGGCCGTTGGCAAACAGCCCGTTCGCCGGCTTTCCCATCCACGAAAGGACGCCTCCCATGAAGCTCGCGCCGCTTGCCCTTGCCGTTGCGTTTTCGCTGCTCGCCAGCCATGCCGCTGCCCAGGAATCTTCCAACGATGCCCGCTCGCTGGATCGGGTGGTCGTCACCGGCACCCGCGTCAGCGACCGCACCATCGCCGAATCCACCGCGCCGATCGACGTGATCACGCCGGAAACGCTCACCGCCACCGGCACCGTGGAACTGGCCACCGCGCTCTCGCGCGCCATTCCTTCGCTGAACTTCCCGCGCCCGGCCATCAACGATGGCACCGACGCGATGCGCCCGGCGCAGTTGCGCGGCCTGGCCCCGGATCACGCGCTGGTGCTGGTGAACGGCAAGCGCTTCCACCCCGGCGCGCTGGTCAACGTCAACGGCAGCCAGGGCCGCGGCTCCTCGCCGGTGGACTTGAACGCCATTCCCATCGCCGCGATCGATCGCGTGGAAGTGCTGCGCGACGGCGCTTCCGCGCTG
>CAZHXV010000084.1:2553-11414 GCA_964536455.1 uncultured Aquimonas sp. | reverse complement strand
CGGCGCGGTAGAGGGTCTGCTTGATCGCCAGCACGTCCGGATCGCGGCTGGCGGCCTTGATCAGGGCCGTGACCGCGTTGAAGGAATCGAAGGGATGGTGCAGCAGCACGTCGCGTTCGCGGATCGTGTCGAACCATTGATCCTCGTCCACGTCCGGATGCAGGCGCGGCTTGAATGCGGGGAACTTGAGGTCGGGCCGATCCACCAGATCGTAGATCGCGATCACGCGGTTGAGGTTCACCGGGCCGCCGATGCGATACACCGCGTTCTGCGGCAGTTCGAAGTTTTCCAGCAGGCTCTTGACGATGTGCTTGGGGCAGGTATCGGCGATCTCCAGCCGCATCGCGCGGGCAAAGCCGCGGTCGCGCAGTTCGTCCTTCAGCGCGTGCGCGATGTCGCGCACTTCGTCCTCGTCCACGAACAGTTCCGAATCGCGCGTCACGCGGAACTGGTAGGCGGCCTTCACCTGCATCCCGGGGAACATTTCATCCACGAAGGCCGACAGCACCGCGGAGAGCAGCACGAAATCGTGCGGTCCGCCGGTGGAGCCGGCCGGAATCTGGATGATGCGCGGCAACGAGCGCGGCGCGCGCACGATGGCCATCTTGCCGGCGCGGCCGAAGGCATCCTTGCCCTGCAACACCACCGCCACGTTGAGGCTCTTGTTGAGGATGCGCGGGAACGGGTGCGCAGGATCCAGGCCGAGCGGGGAAAGCACCGGCATGATGTCGTTGATGAAGTACTGCCGCAGCCAGCGGCGCTGGCTGGCGCTCCAGTTTTCCTGCGAGAGGATGCGGATGCCGGCCTGGGCCAGTTGCGGGCGCAGCACCTGGCGCCAGTGGCCGTACTGGGCTTCCACCAGTTGCCCGGCGCGCTCGTGGATCAGATTCAACAGTTGCGAGGGCGGAATCCCGTCCGCCGGCAACGGCGTGGAAAACTCCTGCATGTGGTGCACGCCGGCCACGCGGATTTCGAAGAACTCGTCCAGGTTGGTGCAGGAAATGCACAGGAAGCGCAACCGCTCCAGCAGCGGCACGCGCTCGTCCATCGCCTGGGCCAGCACGCGGAAATTGAATTCGAGCTGCGACAGTTCGCGGTTGAGGTACAGCGACGGGTCGCGCAGGTCGCGCGCGGCGCCGTCGGCGGAAGGTTGGGGAAGATTCATTGGGTCGCGGCGCACGGCGCGCCGATTCGCGAGGGGCAATGGCGCCCAAGCATAGTCAATCGCCGCGTTGCGCTGCTACCTCGCCCCGGGAACTGCGAAGGATTGAACCTCAACCCGTCGCAAACGCCTCGCGCGCCGCCATTTCCACGGCGGGCAGCGCCAGGGCTGCGATGCGATCCTCGCCGCTGGCGGTGAAGCTGCTGCGCCAGCCGCTTGGGCTGGCGTCGCGGAAGACACGGATGCTGCGCTCGTTCACGTCCACCACCCACAACTCGGCGACGCCGGCGCGGGCGTAGAGCGCGGCCTTCTCGCCCAGGTCGAAGGCCAGCGTGGAATCGGCGACTTCCACCAGCAGCAGTGCATCGCTGGCGGAAGGATGGTGCTCCGAATAGAAGTCATCGCGCGGCTTCAGCAAGGCCAGATCGGGTTCCGGCACGGACAGATCGCCAGCGAGCAGGGGGCATTGCGTTCGCACGATGGCTTCGTCGCCGCAACGCCGCTGCAACAGGCGATCCAGTCGGCTGATCGTTGATGCGCGCGGACTGCCCATCGGCGCCATTTCGATGATCTCCCCGTCGATCAGTTCCAGCCGCGCTTCCGGTGCGAACGCGCCCGATGCCGCCATCCGCAGGTATTCGGCGGCGCTCACCTTGTGCCGCCAGATGGCGGATTCCTCCGTTTTCGCGACAGCGTTCATGGGGGCTGGTCTCGCAGGATCGACGCTGCGGCATCTTACTCCAGCCAAGTTTGGCGATGCGGCGCGCTTGCTTGCATGCAGCACTGCAGCCGCCGTAGCATCGGCCCCGGAACGTCGCAATGGCGTTCTGGGAGTGTCGAAACTCTCATCTACGCGGTCGAGTGCGTCCGCAACGCATTCCCTGGCCCCAGCGGCCGGGGAGGCGTTGGCGCATGTCCAGGGCGTCAGCCTAAAGGCCGACGCAGCTCTCGTAGATGAGCTTTCGAACTCCCCGACCACCAGGGGAGTGATGCCATGCGTGCAATCCACAGCTTCGTCGAACCGGAACCGTCCCGCGTGGACGCCCCGGCGCGCCGTGCGTTTCGCGCCCCTTAGCGAACCACACCGCAACGCCATCCACGGGGAGAACGGGACATGCCGACGCGATTCGATCATCCATTCCACGGCCTGAAAGGAGTGCGCAAATGAAATCCAACATGGGCTTGTGGATTTTTCTCGGGCTAGTGGGCGGCGTCGTTTCCGGCATCTTCGCCGTGGCGTCGGCGGCCGCCAATACCAAGACGTGGGGCTACGGGATGTCAATGCCCGACTACATCCGCATCTACCCGGTGGAATCGCTGGTCTTGCTGGTGGGGTGCTCAGTGGGCGGCGTGCTGCTCGGCGTCGTGATCGGCATCTCGAGCCGTCCCAAACCGGCCACTCCCGCCACTCTGGCGGCGGCGTCTTCCGAGGCGACCGACAAGGCGCTGAACCAGTTGAGGAAACTCAAGGAGTTGCTGGACGCGGGCGTACTCACCAATGAGGAGTTTCAGGAGCAGAAGGAACGGGTCATGAGCAACAGCGTCCGTCAGGTGGAAGAACCGGTTGCAACGGCAAAGGCTGCGGACGGCGCATCGCGGTCGAGTCTCGATAAGCAGTTGGGGATATGACGATGAAGGGGCGGTTTCTGGAAGCCGTCAGTGCGGCGGCCTGCGTGCTAGTTGGGATCGGTTTGTTCTTTCGGGTTCGTGACCTCGCCTGGCACTTGTCCGAAGGTCGCTATTACTACGACGAGGGTGCAGATTACTCGGTTCATTTTGGCTACCTGATCGTGAAGCTGATTTCCATGATCGGTATTTTCTATTTCTTCCTGTCTTTTTCCGTTCGCAATAGGGTGGAGGCTGAAATCGTGAAACTGGCTGCTTTGTTCGCTTGCATTTGCTCCTCGCTCGGGGTGTTGGTCGGGGTTTGCTGGAACATCAGGAACATATCTCGCGATTTGGACTTGATGGGATACGCGGATTTGGATTTGATGAGATATGCGACTGATTTTCATGTTCTCCTGGAGGGCATCGCCTTCGCCGCGTTCTTCGGGATGTTCTGGCTGCGGTTGAGGAGGGTGGCCGAATGACGAGGGCAAGGTCATGAAGACGAGAGGCCTGGATGTCTCCAGCATGATTGCTGGTGTGTTTCTCGCACTTGTGGTGCTGTTGAACTCCGTGGGGCTGATCGGCTCCATCATGCAGGCGGTGACTCGGGTTGGCTACGATCCAGAATCCTGGGTGGCGTGGTTCTGGACATCCTTGCTGTTCTTTCTGGGGGTGTTATGGAGCGTCGGGTTGCTGGGGTTCTTTATCGTGTTTTTCTTCCGCAATCGTATCGGAGGTGGAGTCGTGAGATTTTCAGTGTTGTTGGCGGCGGTATGTTCGATGGTCGCGATTGCCTGTGGATTCCTGTCGCTCGTTCTGGTTTTCTTGAATAGTCCAGGGAACGATGTATGGGTATTGTTGTCATCCTTCTCTGGTTTTATTTCCTATCCCGCCTTCGCACTGTTCTTCTGGATGTTCTGGCGACGCCTGAAGAACGTCGATGCCGTGACGTGAGGTGGGCGCAGTGACCGCAGGCCGGTTCAAGCCGCAACGCGGTGTGAGCGGGTAGGCTGGGATTGCCCCGGACTTGATCCGGGGCAATCCCAGCGTCCGCATTCCGTCTTATTCGCCAATGGGGTTCGCTTTACTCACTCCAGCCCATGAACTGGGATCGGACGGCGATTTCACGTTCCAGCACGCTTTCCCGGTCGAATACGCAGGAAAACTCGCTGTCGCGCCCGACCTGGCTTTCGATGACGAGCCTGGCGTCATGCAGGTGCAGCACGTGCTTGACGATGGCAAGGCCGAGCCCGGTGCCGCCGCGGTCGCGCGAACGGCTGGTGGAGACGCGGTAGAAGCGTTCGGACAGGCGCGGGATGTGCTGTGCGGAAATGCCGTGGCCGGTGTCGGAGACGCGCAGCCGCATGCCTTCGCCGAACGGGCCGCCAATGCCATGACGCGCAAAGCCGTTCAGCCCGCCAGTCGAACCTGCAACCCGGCGACACGCCTGAAATCCCTGTCGCCGGTGAGAAACACATGCTCCGGCCCCAGTTGCAGGCAGCAGGCGGCGTGCAGGGCGTCCGGGGTTTTCAGGCCGTGGCGGGCGCGGATGGCGGTGGCCAGATCGACCGCGTTCGCGTCCAGTTCCACATGGATCAGGTCGGGTTGCGCGAAGAAGGCGTCGTAACGGGCGAGCAGTGCAGTGTCGCTTTCCCGCATCGGTGCTACCCGGCATTCCAGCAGTGCGAGACGGCTGACGGCCAGACGCAGGCCGGGATGGGTGGTTTCCAGCGCCTGCAACTGCGTCCGTACCTTGCCGGCGAGCGGCGGTGCGCCTTCGATCAGGTAAATCAATGCGCTGGCGTCGAGGAAGGCGATCACCAGTCGCGTTCTTCGCGCAGGCGGCGATCCAGTTCCCGCTTGCCGCGCTTGCCCTGCGCCGGATGCGCCAGCAGCCATTGCAGCGCCGTCATGCCGGGCAAGGCTTCGCCACGCGCCGCCAGCAGGCGCTGGTATTCGCTTTCCGACAGCACCACGCCTGCGGATTTGCTGCGTTTGAGCAGACGGATCGGGCCGCGCTTCAAGCCATCTTCGATGGCGGCCACGCCGCGGCGCTTGAGTTCGGCGGTGGTGAGGGTATTGTCCATGCGAGGCTCCGGAGCTGCGGCTGCGGAGGGCAGTTTAGTACGAAAAACGGTACTGAATAGCGCCCGCCTTCCGCCTTCTCCGCTATGAACTGCGTTCGCGTTCCAGCACGCTGGAGCCGTCGAAGACGCAGGAAAACTCGCTGCCGCGCCCGACCTGGCTTTCGATCATCAGCCTGGCCCCGTGCAGGTGCAGCACGTGCTTGACGATGGCAAGGCCCAGGCCGGTGCCGCCGCGTTCGCGCGAGCGGCTGGTGGAGACGCGGTAGAAGCGTTCGGAAAGCCTGGGGATGTGCTGCGCCGGGATGCCGTGGCCGGTGTCGGAAACGCGCAGCCGCACGCCGTCGCCGAACGGCTCGAAACAGATCGCGATGCGGCCGCCGGCGGGGGTGTAGCGCACCGCGTTGGAGACGAGGTTGGAGAAGGCGCTGTGCAGATCCTTCAGCGAGCCCCACAGGTCGCAGCCGGCGGTGTCCTCGCATTCGATCGAGTGCTGGCCGCGGCTCAGCGCATTGGCTTCCTGCTGCAGCGTGTTGAGCAGCGGCGCCATCGCCACGCGCTCGTGATCGGCGCTTTCCTGCGCTTCCAGCCGCGAGATGGTGAGCAGGTCTTCCACGATCTGGCTCATGCGCTGGCTCTGGTTGCGCATTTCCGGAAGGATCGGCGCGAGCGCGGGCGAATCCTCGGCATCGAGCACGTCCAGATAGCCGTGGATCACGGTCAGCGGCGTGCGCAGTTCGTGCGAGACGTTCGCGACGAAATCCCGCCGCGTCTGTTCCAGCCGGGTCAGTTTGGTCGCGTCCTCCACGATCAGGAGCGAACGCCCCGGATCGGTGCGCACCTGCCGCAGGCTCAGATAGCGGCCCGGCTGGAATGGCGGCGAGGACAGTTCCAGAGGTTCGCTGGCGGTGGCGGCGAGCCAGGCGGCGGCTTCGGGCAGGCTTTCCAGTTGCTCCAGCGGGCGGTCGAGGTCGTCCGGGCGGCGCAGGCCGAGCAGTTTCCCGGCGGAGGCGTTGAACCAGCGCAGCGTGCGGGCTTCGCCTTCCAGCATCGCCAGCCCCTCGGGCATCGCATTGGCGGCGCGGCGGAACCGCGCGAGGGTTTCCAGCACGCGCTGGCCGTCCGGGCCGGGCGGTTTCCGCGACGGCTTCGCCGATTCGATGGTTGCCGCGCGCGAATGCCGGCGGCGCCACTGCACGATCAGCGCAATGGCAAGCAGCAGCGAAAGAGCGGGCCAGAAGTAGTTGGGCATCGAGATTCGGGATTGGAGATTGGGGGTTCGTGAAAGCGGGTTCTCGTGGGCATCTCTCAACAGCCAAAGGCTGGCCATCCCCGAATCCCGAATCCCCCTGTTTCAGGCCATCTGGCTGCTGTCGTCGCGCTTGGGCCGTGCCTCCATCTGTTCGTCGCCGTGCACCAGGAACCAGACGTTTTCGGCGATGGTGGTGGCGTGGTCGCCGATGCGCTCGATGTTCTTGGCGATGAACAGCAGGTGGGCGCAGGAAGGGACGGAGGCAGGCTCGCGCATCATCACGGCGATGAGTTCGCGGAAGGCGCGGGTGTGCAGCTCGTCCAGTTCCGCGTCGCGGCGGCGCACTTTTTCGGCGGCTTCTGCATCGCGGTCGCGGTAGGCGGCGAGCGTGGCGCGCAGCAGTTCCGCGGCCAGGTCGGCGAGCTGGCGCAAGTCGCGCGCGGCCGGCACCGGCGCGTGCTGGTTCAGCGCGGTGCTGCGCTTGGCGACGTTCGCGGCGTAGTCGCCGATGCGTTCGATGGCGGCGGCGATGCGCAGCGCCGCCAGCACTTCGCGCAGGTCGCGCGCCATCGGCTGGCGGCGCGCGAGCAGTTGCAGCGCGTCGTGGACGACTTCGCCTTCCAGCACGTCGATGGCGTCGTCGTTGGCGCGCACGCGCTCGGCGGCGCGGCTGTCGCGGCGTTCGAGCACGTCCATGGCGGCGTTCAACTGGTAGGTGGCGATCTCGCCCATGCGCACGATCTCGCCGGTGAGGCGGTGCAGTTCTTCGTCGTAGCTCTTGACGATGTGGTGATGCGGCGTCATCCGAATCTCCCGGTGATGTAGTCCTCGGTGCGCTGCTGCGCCGGGCGCGTGAAGATCTGGTCGGTGCGGCCGCGCTCGACCAGTTCCCCCAGATACATGAAGGCGGTGTAGTCCGAGCAGCGCGCCGCCTGCTGCATGTTGTGGGTGACGATGAGGATAGTGAACTGGCTCTTCAATTCCTCGATCAGTTGTTCGATTCGCGCCGTGGCGATGGGATCCAGCGCCGAGGTGGGTTCGTCGAACAGCATCACGGAAGGCTCCACCGCAATCGCCCGGGCGATGCACAGCCGCTGTTGCTGGCCGCCGGACAGACTCTGCGCCGATTGCTTCAGCTTGTCCTTGGCTTCGTCCCACAACGCGGCGCGGGTCAGCGCGGCTTCCACGCGCCCGTCCATTTCGGACTTGGGCAATTTGCGGTGGTGCGCGATGCCGTAGGCGATGTTGTCGTAGATCGACATCGGAAACGGCACCGGCTTCTGGAACACCATGCCGACGCGGCTGCGCAACTGGCTGAGCGGGTAGTCCGGGGCGAGCACGTCCACGCCGTCGAGCAGCACCCGCCCTTGCGCGCGCTGGTTGGGGTAGATCGAGTAGATGCGGTTGAAGCAGCGCAGCAGCGTGGATTTGCCGCAGCCGGAGGGGCCGATCAACGCGGTGACGCGGTGCTCGGGGATGTCCAGGTTCACGCCCTTGACCGCCTCGGTGCCGCCGTAGAAGAAATGCAGGTCGCGCGCGGCGAGCTTGATGGAAGGTTCAGTCATCGTTCGTCGTCCGGTTGCGCGAGAGGATGGCGCGGGCGAGAAGGCTCAGCGCCAGGACGAAGGCCATCACCACCAGCGCGCCGGCCCAGGCCAGCGCATTCCACGAATCGTAGGGGCTCATCGCGTACTGGAAGATCACCATCGGCATGTTCGCCATCGGCTGGAGCGGATCCGTGCTCCAGAACTGGTTGCTGTAGGCGGTGAACAGCAGCGGTGCGGTTTCGCCGCTGATGCGCGCCAGGGCCAGCAGCACGCCGGTGACTATCCCGGGGCGCGCGGCGCGGAACAGCACCTGCATCGTCACCTTCCATTGCGGCACGCCCAGGCTCAGTGCGGCCTCGCGCATCTGCGCCGGCGTCAGGCACAGCATTTCGTCCGTGGTGCGCACGATCACCGGAAGGGCGACCAGGGCCAGAGCCAGGCCGCCGGCCAGCGCGGAGAAATGGCCCATGCGCAGCACCACGAGGCTGTAGACGAACAGGCCGAGCACGATGGACGGCGCGGAAAGGAGGATGTCGTTGACGAAGCGGATGGCGTGGCCCAGGCGCGAGTGGCGCGCGAATTCGGCCAGGTAGATGCCGCAGGCGATGCCCACGGGCGTGCCGATCGCCAGCGCCAGCGCACTGATCGCCACGCTGCCGAACAAGGCGTTGAGCAATCCGCCGCTTTCGTTCGGCGGCGGCGTCATCCGGGTGAACAGTTCCGGCCCGAACGCGGCCATGCCGCGCGTCGCCGTGGTCGCCACGATCCACGCCAGGAACAGTAGGCCGAAGACGGTGGCCAGCACCGAGAGCGAAAGCATGAACAGGCTCATCGCGCGCCGGAATCCGGCGCGGCGCGGCGAGATCGCCAGCGGCGGCATCATGCGCCCTCCCGTCTTTTCAGGCGCGCCAGCATCAGGCGCGCCGCGGCGAGCACGAAGAACGTGAGCAGGAACAGCACGAAGGCCAGCGCCAGCAGCGAGGATTTGTGCAGCGGATCGACCGCTTCGCCGAAGTCGTTGGCGATGGTCGCGGCGATCGAGGTGCCCGGCTCCAGCAGCGCGGCGGAGAGCGAATAGGCGTTGCCGATCACGAAGGTCACGGCCATGGTTTCCCCGAGCGCGCGGCCCAGCCCGAGGAACACGCCGCCGACCACCGCGCTGCGGGTGTAGGGCAGCACGATGTCCCAGACCACTTCCCAGGTGGTCG
>CAZHXV010000084.1:738-2543 GCA_964536455.1 uncultured Aquimonas sp. | reverse complement strand
CGGCGAGCATGCCGATGCGCAGCGGCGGGCCCTGGAACAGGCGCCCGATGAGGGGCAGGGCGCCGGGATTGTCGTTGAGCCACGGATACACGTGCTCGGCCAGCACCGGGGCCAGCACGAACAGGCCCCACATGCCGTAGATGATCGAGGGAATGCCGGCCAGAAGCTCGATCGCCGCGCCGACCGGGCCGCGCAGCCACGCCGGCGCCAGTTCCGTCAGGAACACCGCGATGCCGAAGCTCACCGGCACGGCGATCAGCATCGCGATGGCGGTCGTGACCAGGGTTCCGTAGATCGGCGCCAGCGCGCCGAACTGGCGCGCGCCGACATCCCAATCCGCAGTGAAGAAGAACGACAGCCCGAAGGTCTGCAAGGCCTCCTTGCCGCCCCAGGCCATGGACAGCGCCGCGCCACCCAGGATGAACAGCACCAGCAGGCCGGTTCCCGCCAGACCCAGCCGGAAGGCGCGGTCGATGCGGGCATCGCGCAGGTCGCGGGCGGCCTCGTCGTGGCGGGTGAGGGCGGGCGTGGGCATGGATCGTGGTTCGGACGGGGCGGCGACGGGCGCGCTGCGCGAGGAGGATCAGGATGCCAGCTTCGCGTTCCAGTAGGCCACGATGCGTTCCACCAGCGCCTCCGGCAACGGCACGTAGTGCAGCGCCTGTGCCTGGGCGTCGCCGTTGGCATAGACCCAACTGAAGAAGTCGCGGATCGCCGCGAGGCGGGCGGGCGCGGCATCCCTGCGAACCAGGATGAAATTGGTCGCCGCGATCGGCCAGGCGGCTTCGCCCGGCGCATCGGTGATGACCAGGCAGAAATCCTCCACGCCGTCCCAGGCCGCGCTGCGCGCCGCGGCCGCGAAGCTGTCCGCATCCGGCTGCACGAACACGCCGGCCGCGTTGCGCAGCGCCACGTGCGACATCGCGTTCTGCAGCGCATAGGAGAACTCGACGTAGCCGATGCCGCCCTTGACCTGCTTGACGTAGGCCGCGACACCCTCGTTGCCCTTGCCGCCGATGCCGGTGGGCCATTTCACCGTTGCGCCGGTGCCGGGGCCGGCCTGCCATTCCGGGCTGACCTTGGCCAGGTAGTCGACGAAGTTGAACGTGGTGCCGGACGCATCGGAGCGGCGCACCACGGTGATGCGCTCGTCCGGCAGCGCCAGCCCCGGGTTCAGCGCCGCGATCGCCGCGTCGTTCCAGCGTTCGATCTGGCCGAGGAAAATGGCCGCCAGCGTTGGCCCGTCGAGCTTGAGCGCGCCCGGCGCGATGCCCGGCAGGTTCACCACCGGCACCACGCCGCCGATGGCCGAAGGAAATTGCACCAGGCCCGACCGGGCCAGATCCCCGGGCGAAAGCGGCGCATCGGACGAACCGAAATCCACGGTGCCGGCCTTGATCTGCGCGATGCCGCCGCCCGAGCCGATCGACTGGTAGTTCACTTCCACGCCATGCGCGGCACGGTAGTCCGCCGACCATTTGGCCATCACCGGATACACGAACGACGCACCCGCCCCGGTCAGGCCGCTTACCTTGCGATTGCCCGCCGGTTCCTTCGGCTCGCCGGAGGGCTGGCAGGCGGCCAGCAGCGGCAGCAGCGCCAGTGCGGCGAGGCGGGCCAGGATTGCGTTCATCGGATGCTCCGCGGGAAAGTGGCCGGCAAGGCCGCCGTGAAAGGATGAAGTGTTACGAAAATGCGACAGGCGCTAGACGCTCAGCGAGAAGCGATAGCCTGCGCCGCGCACCGTCTGGATCAGGTTGTCCATGCCGAACGGTTCCAGCGTCTTGCGCAGCCGGCGGATGTGG
>CAZHXV010000084.1:0-728 GCA_964536455.1 uncultured Aquimonas sp. | reverse complement strand
GTCGATGCGCAGCGCGCCCAGCGCCAGGCTGCCTTCCTCGTCGCCGCCGGCGGAACGGCGCAGCACCGCCTTGATCCGCGCCAGCAGCTCGCGCGCCGAAAAGGGTTTGACGACGTAATCGTCCACGCCCGCGTCCAGCCCGGAAACGCGGTCGTTTTCCTCCCCGCGCGCGGTCAGCATGATGATCGGGATTTCGCGCGTGGTGTCCTCGCGCCGCCAGCGCCGCGCCAGTTCCAGCCCGGAGGTGCCAGGCAGCATCCAATCCAGCAGGATCAGGTCGGGCAGCCGCTGGCCGAGCGCCGCATTGGCCTCGTTCACGTCGCCCGCGTGCACCGGCTCGTAATCGGCCTTGCGCAGCGCGAAGGCGATCATGTCGCGGATCGCAGGTTCGTCATCGACGATCAGGATGCGTTTCTGCATGGGTTTCCCGGCGGAGCGGTGCCTTCGATGCCGCGCAGTAAACGACAGTTTCGTGTCAGTTTGGTGACACGGCCCGCGCTGCACCGCGCCTACTGCGCAACGCCCATCGCGGGTACTATCGGCGCTCCCTCCCGTCAGCCGCAGGAACCGCACATGGGCATCTTCGATTTCATCAAGGGCGAACTGATCGAGATCATCGAGTGGACCGACGATTCGCGCGATACGCTTTCCTACCGCTGGCCCGACGACGACAAGAACATCAAGAACGGCGCGCAGCTCATCGTGCGCGAATCGCAGGTGGTGCAGTT
>CAZHXV010000083.1:4453-11524 GCA_964536455.1 uncultured Aquimonas sp. | reverse complement strand
ACGAAACTGTGGAACACGTCCTTGGCCGCGCCGTTGCGTTCGGATTCGGGCAGGTAGGCCATCAGCACCGAGGAGATCAGGAACGGCACCAGGATGTTGCGCATCCCGTAGAAGCTGAAACGCTCGCAGGCCTCGTTGCCGATGATGTAGGGGATCTGGCGCGGCAGGCGCGCGGTGGGCTGGTTCATGCAAGCGGTTCCTCGTGGCCGAACCCGAGTTTGCTCAATCGCACCCGAAAACAGCAAGCTGCCGGCGCTTCCGGAGTCGCGCCGCCCCGCAAGCGCCAACGAGCCCTGTCGTATTGCGCGGTGGCTGCGATGGGTATTTACTACCGCGCAAAGCAAGACTGCACGCCGCCTCGCAGATACCGCGACTCGGAAGGAAGCAGCGGCTCCGTGGCGGTCTTGCAGAGGCGAACGCCCGGAATCGGAACTCACACAGGAGGGTTTGCATGTTTCGCAGCCGGATGCTCGCCACCGTTCTCGGTGCCCTGATGCTTTCGCCCGCCGCCCTGGCGAACAACTACACGCTCACCGTGGAGCCCTCCTACCCGCACGCGCAGGCGCTGGAGGTTTACAAACCGCTGCTGGAATACCTCAAGCGCAGCACCGGCCACACCTTCACCTTGCAGATCGCACGCAGCTACCACTACCACTGGCGCGACCTGCGCGAGGCCGTGCCCACCGATTTCGCGTTCGAGGAAGCCCACTTCGTGGACTACCGCATCGGCCGCCTGGGCTTCGTGCCGCTGGTGCGCTCGGCCGAGCCGACGCGCTACGCCTTGCTGGCCGATCCGCAGTACGAAGACCGTGGCTTCAAGAGCCTGATCGGCCTGCCGGTGGCCTGCATGCCCGCACCGAGCCTGGGCTTTTCGCTGCTCACCCGGCTGTACGACAACCCGGTGGCGCAGCCGGAAGTGAAATCCGAAGCCGCCACTTGGCGCGACGGGCTGCAGATGATCTTCAGCGGCGACGCGCAGGGTGCGTTCGTGCCGGCGGGCTACGCCGACATCTACCCCAATCTCGTCGTCCTGGCGCGCACTCCGGAACTGCCGGGCAGCGCCTTCACCGCTTCCCCGAACCTGCCCGAAGACGTGCGCCAGTCCGTCACCGACGCCTTGCTCGCCCTGCACGAAGACGCCGCCATGTACGACGTACTGGCCGAACTGGGCGTCTCCAGGTTCGTCCCGGCCTCCCGCGCCGAATATGCCGGGCAGGAGGCCATCCTCAGCAACTTCTTCGGCTACAAGCCGATGCCGGCAAATGCGGAGTGATGCCGTCAGGCGAACGCTTTTCCCAAGGCCTCATACGCCGCTCGCTGCTGTTCATTGGCAGGCGCAGGTGCGCTGACCTCCAGCACCACGAACTGATCGCCGTGGCCGCCTCCCTGCGGCAGCCCGCGGCCGCGCAGGCGCAGACGACGGCCGGTGTCGGAGCCGGCGGGAATGGTGAGCGTGACGTTTCCGCCCAGCGTGGCGACGTCCATCCTGGCACCGAGCGCGGCATCCCACGGTGAAATCGGCTGGCGCAGGATCACGTCGCGGCCTTGCACCTCGAACCTTGGATGTTTGCGATAGACGATTTCCAGCAGCAGGTCGCGGCCTGCGCCACCCTGCCCCGCCAGGCGGATGGCCTTGCCCTCCTCGATGCCGGCGGGGATCTTCACTTCCAGCGTCTTGCCGGCCACCTCGATGCGGCGCGAACCGCCGGTGTGGATGGTTTCCAGATCCACTTCCAGTTTCGTACGCACTTCCGCCGCGGCACGCGGGCCGGCGTGCTGCGCGCTGCGCGCACGGGCGCCGAACAGCGACTCGAAGAAATCCGAAAACCCGCCGCCGCCAAAATCCACGTCCTCGAAACGCGGCCCCGCGCCGCCAGAACCCCCGCCATCCCAGGCATCGCCGGCACGGAACCCGCTGGCGCGCACCCGGTCGTACTGGGCGCGCTTGGCCGGATCGCCCAGCACTTCGTGGGCCTCGTTGACGGCCTTGAACTTTTCCTCCGCGCCGGCCTCCTTGCTCACGTCCGGGTGGTATTTGCGCGCCAGACGCCGGTAAGCGGCCTTGATCGCCTTTTCGTCGGCCGATGGCTCCACGCCCAGCACCTGGTAGTAATCCTTGAACTCCATTTCCAGCCCCGTCGAACACTCGAACGGCGCGCACCGCGCCATCCCGGATCATAACGTGCGGCCTGGCTCCAACGAATGGAACAGCCGCTTGTGAACCCATCGTGAGCCGTCATGAAATCGCCACGAACGGCCGATCCCCGCCACATGAAACGGCGCTATCTTTGGCCGTCTTCTCCGGGCACTGCCGCATGCAGCCCGTCCTTCCCGACCTACAGGAGTCACCCGCATGGTTCGCCGCACCTGGCCTCCTTTCTTCGCCGCGCTGCTTCTCGTTGGCCTGGTCGCCTGCGACAGATCCCCGGAGCTGCCCCCCACGGGCAGCGCTGCCCCGCCGCCGGAAGAGGCTGCGCCGAGCACCGATTTCGCGCTGCTGGAAGCGGGCAGCGAGGAGGTCAATGGCCGTCCGGCCCTGAAGCTCGTGTTTTCCCAACCGCTCGTCCCCGAGCAGGATTTCAACGCGCTGATCGAGGTGCTCGATCCGGAAGGCGCCAAACCCGACGGCGGCTGGGTGCTGGACAATGCCGGGACGCTGCGCTTCCCCTATGTGCGGGGAGATACCACCTACAGCGTGGAGCTGCATCCGGGGCTGGCCGCGCGCGATGGGCGCGAGCTGGCCGCGCAGGCGGCGCGAAAAGTGTATTCGGGCAACCTTGCGCCCGTGGTCGGCTTCGCCAGCCGCGGCAGCGTGCTGCCGGCGCGCGGCACCCAGGGCCTGCCGGTGATCGCGGTGAACGTGGCCGAAGTGGACGTGGAATTCTTCAAGGTGCGCGAGAAGGAGCTTTCCCGCTTTCTTTCCTCCTTCCCGGGCGCGGGCCTGCGCAGCCTCTGGGAACTGGACGACATCAACCGCTACGCCGATACCGTTTACGGCAATCGTTTCGCACTGGCGGCGGGCGCGAACCAGCGTCAGGTGAGTTTCCTGCCGGTGCAGACCATCGCCGAACTGAAAGAGCCGGGGGTCTATTTCGCCGTACTCAAGCGCGCCGGCAACTTCAGCAGCGAATACGAAACCACGCATTTCTACGTCAGCGATCTGGGCCTGCACGCGCGCGCCGGCAAGGACGGCCTGTACGTCCACGCGGCCTCGCTGGCCAACGGCGAGGCGCGCGGCGGCATCGGGCTTTCCCTGCAGAATGCCAAGGGGGAAACGCTGGCACAGGCCAGCACCGATTCGCAGGGCGATGCGCAACTGCCGCTGAAGCCGAAATCCGACCAGGTACTGATCGGCCGCAGCGGCGGCGAAGTGGCCATCGTGGCCTTCGGCCAGCCGGCGCTGGATCTTTCCGAATTCGAAGTCGCAGGCCGCCCGCAGAGTGCGCAGGATGTCTTCGCCTGGAGCGGGCGGGATCTGTTCCGGCCCGGCGAAACCTTGCAGGCTTCGGCCCTCTTGCGCGATTACGACGGCCGCGCCCTGCCCGCTTCGCAAACGCTCTATGCCGGCCTGCGGCAGCCCGATGGCCGCCTGATCTCCACCACGGCACTGCAAGCGGAAACCCTGGGCTACTACGACTACCGGCGCGAGATTTCCGCCGATGCGCCGACCGGGCGCTGGACGCTGGAATACCGGCTCGATCCGGGCGCCGCCGAGCCGATCGGGCGCTTCGCGTTCCGGGTCGAGGAATTCCTGCCGGAACGGCTGAAGCTGGTGCTGGATTCGCCCGCGCCGCACCTGAAGCCGGGCGAACCGCTGCCGCTCACCGCCGATGCCGATTACCTCTACGGCGCGCCGGCGGCGGGCAACCGCCTGAAGGTGGAACTGCTGTACCGCGCCGCCCAGCATCCGGTGGCTGCGATGAAGGAATGGTTCTTCGGCGATCCCACGGTGAACCTGCCCAAAGAGCCCGAGGTCGTCGTGGACGGCAAGCTCGGCGACGACGGCGTGCTGAACCAGGATGTGCCGGTGTTCGGCGAGGCCGAGCCGCCGAAGACACCGTTCGAGGCCATCGTCAGCGCCAGCGTGTTCGAGAGCGGCGGGCGCGCCGTGCGGCGCACCTTGACCCGCACCGTCTGGCCCGCCGACGCGCTCATCGGCGTGCGCCCGCTGTTCGATCCCAAGGACGGCCCCAACGCCTACAGCGAGGCGGCGTTCGAGATCCTGCGCGCCGATGCGCAAGGCCAGCACCTGCCGGCACAGGGCATCAAGGCCACGCTGGTGCGCGAGCACCGCGACTACCACTGGAACTGGGTCGATGGCAGCGGCTGGAACACCGATTTCACGCGGCGCTACGAAACCATCGAGGAAACCGCGTTCGACCTGGACGGCGCCACGCCCGCACGCTTCGCGGCGCGGATCGAATGGGGCGAGTACCGGCTGGACGTGTTCGACCCGGCCACGGGGCAGACGATGCGTTATCCGTTCACCGCCGGCTGGAGCTGGAACGACCAGAACCAGGGGCCGGATGCGCGCCCGGACAAGGTAAAGATCGCCTTCGACCAGGATGGCTACCGCGCCGGCGACACCGCCGTGCTGACGATCACCGCGCCCTACGCCGGCCCCGGCGTGCTGCTGATCGAATCCGACGGCCTGTTGTACCGCGCCAGCATCGCGGCGCGCGGCGCGACTATCGTGGAAGTACCGGTCACCGAGCGCTTCCTGCGGCACGATGTCTATGCCACCGCACTGGTGTTCCGCCCCGCCGACAACGGCGCCCTGGCCGGGCCCAAGCGCGCGCTGGGCGTGGCGCATTTCCCGCTGGCGCGCGAAGGCCGCAACCTCGGGCTGCAACTTTCCGCACCGGACAAGCGCGCGCCGGGCGAACCCATCGAGGTGGAAATCGCCGCGCCGGAACTGGCGGGCAAGGAAGCCTATGCCGTGGTGGAAGCGGTCGATCTGGGCATCCTGAACCTGACCGGTTATCCGGTGCCCGACGCGCTGGCGTATTTCCTGGCGCAGCGCGGCCTGGGCATCGAGGCCTACGATCTCTACGGCCGCGTGATCGAACCCCTGGAAGGCACGCGCGCCCGGCTGCGCTACGGCGGCGACGCGGCGCTGCTGGCCGCGCTGCCGCAGGCGCGCCGTCCCACCGCGAAAGTGCAGACCGTGGCGCTGCATCACGCGCCGGTCGCGTTCGACGCGCAAGGCCGGGCCACGCTTTCCTTCACCGCGCCGGAATTCAATGGCAGCCTGCGCATCTCGGCCCTGGCCTATGCCGCCGAAGCCTTCGGTCGCGCCAGCGCCGAGGCCATCGTGCGCGCGCCGCTGGTGCTGGAAGTCTCCACGCCGCGCGCGATGGCCACCGGCGACGCCGCCGAACTGACCATCGATCTGCACAATCTTTCCGGCGCCGCGCAAACCTACACCGTGAACGCGAAAGCCGCGCCGCCGCTGGAGATCAAGGGCAAGCCGCAACTGGTGCAGCTCAACGACAACGCCCGCACCACGCTGAGCTTTCCGCTCGCGGCACTGGCCGGTTCGGACGTGGGCCGCTTCACGGTGAGCGCCGAATCCGCCGACGGAACCCGCATCGAGCGCGAATTCGAAGTCGCCGTGCGTCCGGCGTTCCCGCCCGAGCGCCGCAGCCGCGCCCGCGTGCTGGAAACCGCGCAGAACGTGACATTCGGCACGGAGCTGTTCGATGGCCTGCAAGCCGAATCGGGCCGCGCACTCATCAGCATTTCCAGCGTGCCGCCGCTGCCCTTCGCCGAATCCATCGACGGCTTGATCGATTACCCCTATGGTTGCATCGAACAGACCACGAGCCGGCTGTGGCCGCTGGTGAACCTGGACGAGGCCACCGCGCGCAAGTTCGGCCTGGAGCCGCTGCCCGACGCCCGGCGCAGGCACATGCTGGATATCGGTTTCGCGCGCATCGCCGCGATGCAGACGGAAAACGGCCGCTTCGGCTTCTGGCCCGGCGCCGGCTACGGCGATGCGCAGATGACGCCCTACGTCGCGGATCTGTTGCTCACCGCCAGGGACAACGGCCTCGTCATTCCCGAAGCCGTGCTGGAAAAGGCATTGAAGCGGCTGGAGGATGACCTGCTCTCCGGCGGCGATGGCTTCTATTCCTACGACAACGCCCGACACCTGCGCTTTGCCACCAACGCCTATTCGGCCTATGTGCTGGCGCGCGCCAACCGCGCCCCGCTGGGCACGCTGCGCTCGCTCTGGGACAACCAGCGCCAGCACGCGCTGACCGCGTTGCCGTTGTTGCAGTTGGGCATCGCATTGAAACTCCAGGGCGATGCGGGCCGCGCCCAGGCGGCGCTTGCCGAGGCGCTGGAAAAAAAGAACGAACGTCCGCGCTACCTCGGCGATTACGGCTCCAACCTGCGCGATGAGGCGCTGCTGCTGGCGCTGCTGCACGAACAGGGCATGGCCACGAACGCCAGCGCCGAGCGCGTGCTGAAACTGGCGCAGACCCTGCGCCAACCGGACAACGCGCGGCGCTGGTTCAGCACCCAGGAACGCCTGGCGATCTTCCGGCTCGGGCGGCAGTTGCTGGAAGAAAGCCGGCACGGGCTGGCCGGCAGCTTCACCATCGCCGGCGAGCGCGTGCCACTGGATGGCCGCGCCCTGGTTTCCCGGCAAGTGGATTTCCCGCAACTGCAGCAGGGCGTGTCGCTGGCGCTGGAAGGCGATGGCCCGTTCTGGCTGTCCGAGGACATCGTGGCGCACCCGCGCAAGGCACCGGCACCGCGCGACGAACCGATCCGCGTGCGCCGCGCCTGGTTCCGCACCGACGGCACGCGCTTCACCGGCGACCGCCTGACCGAGGGCGACAGCCTGATCGTGATGCTGACGCTGGAAGCCCAGGAACTGGTGCCCGATGCGCTGGTGGTCGATCTTTTGCCGGCCGGGCTTGAAATCGAAAACCTCGCGCTCGGCGGCAACGAGGCCTTCGGCGAACTGACCCTGGATGGGGTGATGCTGTCCGAACGCGGCTACGCCGCCGACATCCGCCACGAGGAATTCCGCGACGACCGCTACGTGGCGGCCTTGCG
>CAZHXV010000083.1:0-4443 GCA_964536455.1 uncultured Aquimonas sp. | reverse complement strand
CCGGGGCACCGGCGCACCTGTTCTACCTCGCCCGCGCGGTTTCGCCGGGCCAGTTCATCGTGCCGCCGCCCACCGTGGAAGACATGTACCGGCCCCAGCTTTCCGGGATCGGCGTGGCGGAACCGGCGAGGATCCGGGTGACGCCGCCGTAGGCTCGCCCTCAGCCGCGTCCTCGATCAAGGGACAAGCGGGCGCGGCTGATTCGTAGAGCGGGGCTTGTTCGTAGAGCGGGGCTTGCCCCGCTGCTTTCGACGCCAAGATTCGACACCAAGACAAGAGCAGCGGGGCAAGCCCCGCTCTACGAAAGTCGGCTTCACGCCTGCGGCGCTTGAACCGACTTGCGAAAAAACCGTCGCCCCCGCGAAGGCGGTTGCGACGGTTGTTTCCGGACGGCAGTACGCGAAACGATGCCGTGAAGATTCGAGATGGAATGCCGGGCGTTCGGCCTTACTCGAACCCATCTCCGAACATCCAGCCTTCCGGAACGAGGCGTGGCACGATGCCGGCGACGGAGGTTTCGCCCTGCGACGTGGCGACCTTGACCTGCCCGGCCAATGGCGGGGCGCTGGTGGTGAGGCTGAAGCGATACATCGTGCCCCAGTTCAACGGGTTCACCGAGGCGCCGTCGTTGTCCTGCGCCGCCCAGGATGCCGCGCCGGCATTGGTGGCGAAGGCCCAGTCGTTCGCGGCATCGCGATCGGTGTCGGTGAACTCGCTGGTGGCCAGGGCCACGCCGGCGGACAGCGGCACCGAGAACGACAGGAACCCGTAGTTGGACAGCACCTCCAGGTTCGGTTCGTTTCCACTGGTCTGCGCCACGGCCAGATCGAAGTTCATCACGTAGTAGTCGTAGCGCCACTGGCCATCGCCAAGATCGGCGACGCGGCTGACGATGCGGGCATGGCCGTAGCCGTTGTCGATGTCGCTGCTTTTTTCCGTGGCGGTGTCGGTGCCGCGCGGCACCAGGCGGTCGATCGCCGGGCCGAGCTTGAGTTCGGTGGAACTGGCATTGCCCATCGACCAGCTCGCGCCCGAGCCGGAGAAGGTGACCGGACGGGTCTGCATGGTGTTGAAGATGTTGATGTCGTCGCGGACGATGTACCAGGATTCCAGCAGGTAAGTTGCACCGGGATGATCCGCGCTGGCCACCTCGCGCCCATCCACCACCATGTGCACGCGCGGGTTCCAGAGCTGGCACTCGTTCGAGTTCGTACCCACGAGATTGATGCAGGGCGAACCGGAATCGTTGCCGCCGCTGCAATCCTTGTCGAACACCGAGCGGCAGCGGCCCCACTGGCCCTTGGCCGGCAGGATTTCCTCGCGCACGCCCAGATAACCGATGCTGTCGTTGTTGCCGGTGCTGTAGGTATCCACGCAGCCGCGGTACAGGATGTGGCTGCTGGGAGCGCTCACGTCGCAGGAACTGTTGGTGGTCAGGAACGCGTGCTTGACGCCGGAAACGCCGATCTGGGCGATGCGGCCATCGGCATCGATGCGGAACAGGTTCCAGATCAGGAAGGGATGCTGATCGTTGTTGTAGGGCGGGTTGTTGCCGGAGAACTTGGTGTTCCAGGGAATATCGGCGGTGTACAACGCGGTACTGGTGCCGAGCGGATCGCTGGCCGGGCAACCCCCGCTGCCGCAACTGGTGCTCGGGAAGGTCACGACTTCCGAACCGTTGTTGCGGTTGTTGCGCAGCGTGGAGTTCGGCGCGATCACGATTTCCGGAAAGCCGGACGTACCGACGCGGCTGCGCATCACCTGGCCGTCGATGCGGTGCATGAACACGTCGGATTGGTAGACCGCCCCCGGCACACCGGATACGGCGGTGCCCTGCCAGTGTTCGCCCGCCATCGGTGCGGGCGCTTCGAGCAGGGAAACATCGCCGCTGGAGGAATGGATGTGCGATACCATCCGCACGTCCGCCACGGCCAGGCCCTCGGTCTGCGGTTTGCCCAGGCGCTGCGCCAGCGCGTGCGAGACGCGCACGTCCATCGTGAAGATGTTGAGCACCGGGCGCGCGCCGTAGCCGATGTCGTACATCAGCTTGTCGATGTAGAACCAGGCCACGCCGTCGTTGCCCACCACGTCGAGCAGGAAGGGATCGTCCTGGCGCGGGGTCAGGCGGAAATCGCGCAGATGCAGGATCTGGCCATCGGCGAAGGTGAGGTCGAAGCCGCCGCGCACGGCGATGGCACCGCCGGTGAAGCCATCGAAGCTGCGGTGGTGGACGTTGAAATCCAGCGCGGAAGCCTCGCCCAGGGCGAGCGCTTCGTACTGGTAGTCGTCGATCTTGCCGCCGCCGATGGCCGCGGACACCTGCGCACCGAAATCGCTCATCAATTCGCGGTTCCAGCGGAAGGCGGCCTCGCCGCCCCAGATCTTCCATTGCGCCTCCGCCGCAGCGTCGGTCTTGCCGGAATCGTCGGCGAACGCCTGCGTGGTGGGCAGGGCCAGTGCCAGCGCCAGTGCGCCAGCGGCAATACGGAAAATGGAACAAGCGGACACGGGCATCACCTTCGTCAAGACGAACCGCGCGGAAACCGATCGGCGGGGCGCGCGGCGGCACCGACGATGCTGAGAGGATGGTGGCGACGGGCGCAGGCAGCTACGGACGGCACACCAGCCGCCGACTTTACCACCTGGGCCGATCCGTACGACGATTCCGCCCCCTGGCATCCGTGCCCGAAACCAAGCGCCGCATGAAAAACCAGACCCAGTTCTCACTTCGTTCGTGCCCGGTCGCATGAAGGCCCGCCTGGTCGCCGTGGGCGAAGGCGCACCTGCGTGGGTGGCCGAAGGCTTGGCCGAATACCGCAAGCGGCTCTCGCGCTGGCTGCCGTTCGAACTGCACGAAATCGCACCGGGCCTGCGCGGCAAGGGCCGCGATCCGGCACGCGCGATGCAGGAGGAGGGCGAGCGCGTGCTGGCCGCGATTCCCAAAGGCGCGCGCATCGTGACGCTGGATGGGCGCGGCAAGCCATGGAGTTCCGAGCACCTGGCGCAGCGCCTGGAAAGCTGGCGCGCAGGCGGAACCGATCTCGCCTTCCTGATCGGCGGCCCGGAAGGCCACGCCCCCGCCGTGCGCGCCGCCGCGCAGGAATCCTGGTCGCTGGGGCCGGCGACGCTGCCGCACATGCTGGTGCGCCTGATCGTGGCCGAACAGCTTTACCGCGCGGCCAGTATCCTCGCCGGTCATCCTTACCATAGAGCGTGAGATTGGGGATTCGTAAGAGCGGGTGCCCGCGAGGCGCAGCGCTTCTGCCAATCCCGAATCCCCAATCCCGGCCCTCCGAATCCCCAATCCCGGTTCATGCCCATGCTCCATCTCGCCTCCCGCTCCCCTCGCCGCCACGAACTGCTGCGCCTGCTTGAGGTGCCGTTTTCCATCGTCGATGTGGACATTCCCGAAGTGCGTTCGCCCGATGAAACGCCAGCGGATTACGTGGCGCGGGTGGCGCGCGAGAAGGCCGAATCGGCGCTGGCGAATCTGCCGGATGCGGCATGGGTGCTTTCCGCCGATACCGAGGTGGTGCTGGACGATGAAGTATTCGGCAAACCGGCGGATGCCGCCGATGCCGCCGCGATGCTGCGCCGCTTGTCCGGTCGCACGCACGAAGTCGTCACCACGCTGTGGCTGATCGGGCGCGGGGCGAGGCACAGCGCCACCAGTCTCACCCAGGTAGGCTTCGCCGAACTTTCCGATGCCAGGATCGCAAGCTACGTGGCCAGCGGCGAAGCGTTCGGCAAGGCCGGCGCCTACGGCATCCAGGGCCGCGCCGGCGCCTTCGTGGCGCGGCTTTCCGGCAGCTACAGCGGCGTCATGGGCCTGCCGCTGTACGAAACCGCCGCGTTGCTGGAAGCTGCGGGCCTGCGGTCCGCCGGAAGCTGACCATGCCCAGGGGAATCCCGTGTCCGAAGAAATCCTGGTCAACGTCACCCCGCGCGAAACCCGCGTCGCGGTGGTGGAAAACGGCATGCTGCAGGAAGTGCTGGTGGAGCGCGCCAGCCGCCGCGGCTACGTGGGCAACATCTACAAGGGCCGCGTGCAGCGCGTGATGCCCGGGATGCAGGCGGCGTTCGTGGACATCGGCCTGGACCGCGCCGCCTTCCTGCATGCGTCGGACATCCTGCGCCCGCTCGCGGCGGAAGCCGTCGAAGGCGAGGACGCCGTGCCATCGCCCCTGCCCACGCCGCCCATCGGCGAACTGCTGCGCGAAGGCCAGGAATTGATCGCCCAGGTGACCAAGGATCCCATCGGCACCAAGGGCGCGCGCATCACCACGCAGCTTTCCATCCCCAGCCGCTATCTGGTGCTGCTGCCCTATGGCCGCGTGCTCGGCGTGTCGGCGCGGATCGAGGACGAAGCCGAACGCGCCCGGCTCAAGGCCGCGATGGCGGCACTGGCCGTCTTGATGAAGTCGCGGCGCGTCGTCTCTTGCC
>CAZHXV010000082.1:9424-11703 GCA_964536455.1 uncultured Aquimonas sp. | reverse complement strand
CGATCTTTTCCGGCGAGGTGCTGGCCGGGATCACGGCGAAGAACGGCAGCCCCAGCAAGCGCGCGAAATAGGCTTCGGACACTGCGGTGGAACCGCTGGACGCCTCGATCACCGGGCAGCCCTCGCGCAGCCAGCCGTTGGCCAGCGCGTACAGGAACAGCGAACGCGCCAGGCGATGCTTGAGGTTGCCGGTCGGGTGGCTGGATTCGTCCTTGAAGTAGATGTCGATGCCGGGGAAGGCGGGCATCGGCAGCGGGATCAGGTGGGTATCGGCGGAACGGTTGAAATCGGCCTCGATCTTGGCGATCGCGGCGGCGACCCAGGAACGCTGGGGCATGATGCGGCTCCGAAGGCGGGTTTCGGTGCGCGGCATGTTACTCGCCCCGGAGTCGGCAAGGATTCACCCGGAACAGTTACTGTGTCGCCGGTTCCGAATCGAGAAAGGCGAACACGATGCGAATCCGCACCCTGCTGCCGTCCTGCTTCCTGCTGCTGGCCGCCGCCACGCAGGCCAGGACGCCCGAATACGACGTGACCTACACCATCGGCTTCGCGCCCGCGCAAGGCCAGGCCACGGTCGCCATCGCGATCGGGCAGGACGGCGAAGCCAGGGTTTCGCGGCTGGTGTTCGACATGCCCGAAGAACGCTATTCGGCCATCGAGGGCGACGGCAACATCGCGCGCGCCGGCGACAAGCTCGCCTGGGAGCCGCCCGCGAAAGGCGGCGAACTGCGCTACCGCTACCGCATCGACCACGCCCGTTCCAACGGTGCCTACGACGCCCTCATCACGAAGGATTTCGCCATCGTGCGCGGCGACGACCTGGTGCCTTCGGCCACGGTGAAGGCCACCAAGGGCGCCGATTCGCGCGCCCGCCTCGTGCTGGAACTGCCGCCCGGCTGGCCGCACGCCGATACGCCGTGGAAGCTGGCCAAGGACGGCAAGAGCTACGTCGTGGTGAACCCCGAGCGCAGTTTCGACCGGCCTACCGGCTGGATCATCGCCGGCGACATCGGCGTGCGGCGGGACGTGGTGGAGGACATGGAAATCGCGATCGGCGCGCCCAAGGGCGAACCGATGCCGCGGATGCAGATCCTTTCGATGCTGACCGCCACCGCGCCTGCGATGCGCGAGGCGTTCGGGAAACTGCCGCCGAAGCTTCTGATCGTCGGCGCGGGCGATCCGATGTGGCGCGGCGGGCTCTCCGGCCCGCGTTCGCTGTGGATGCACGCCGAGCGCCCGCTCATCAGCGAGAACGGCTCCTCCACGCTGATGCACGAGACCGTGCACGTGGTCACGCGCATCCGCGGCGCGAAGGGCGAGGACTGGATCGCCGAAGGCTTCGCCGAGTACTACGGCATCGAACTCATGCACCGCGCCGGGCTGCTCAGCCAGGCGCGCTTCGACAAGACCATCGGCTGGATGCGCAAGCACGGGCGCAGCGTCAAGACGCTGCGCGCGGACAACTCCGCCGGCCCGCGCACCGCGCGCGCGGTGGCCTTGCTGGCCGATCTGGACAGGGAAATCCGGCGGCACGCACCGGGCAAGAGCCTGGACGAGGTTGCCCGCGCCCTGATGGGGCGCGGGCGGGTGTCCAGCGAAGACCTGCGCACCGAGGTTGAAGCCGTGACCGGCGCGCCATCGAAGGCGCTGCAATCCTCGCTGCTGGAATAGCCGGACGCGTTACTTCGCCTTCGGCCCCAACGCGCCCGGTGGCACGCGCGGCGCGAATCTCGAGCCGAAGCCCACATCCGATTCCGCCGCCAGGTAGGCGAACACGGCGTAGGCGGCGACGTTCTGGTCGAGCGCGGCGGCTTCCACCTTGTCCAGCGTGTCGTTGGCGGTGTGGTGGTAGTCGAAATAATCCGTGCCGTCCTGCGAAAGCGCGGCCCAGGCCATGCCGGAGAACGCCATCGGCGAGACATCCGGGCCGGGGCCGCCTTCGCCCGGCGTGTACTCGATGCCCAGCGGCGCCAGCGCCTGCGCGATCTGCCGGACGATGGGTTCGGCTTCCGGCGGCGGCGCGCTGGTGGAGAAGGCATAGATGCGGCCCGCGCCAAAATCGCTTTCCGCGCCGATGCGGTGCTTTTCCAGTTCGCCTTCGCGCGCATGGGCCTGGGCGTAGGCGCGTGCGCCGAGCAGGCCCTGTTCCTCGTTCGCGAACGCGACCACGCGGATGGTGCGTTTGGGGCGCTGCGGCAGGGCGGCGATCAGGGCGGCGGCGCGCATCGTGATTGCCACGCCGGCGGCATCGTCGATCGCGCCGGTGCCCAGATCCC
>CAZHXV010000082.1:0-9378 GCA_964536455.1 uncultured Aquimonas sp. | reverse complement strand
TTCGTCCGGGAATTCGCTGCCTCGAATCTCGCCGATCACGTTGGTCGACTCGTACTCCTCGGCCACGCCCGCGTCGATGTCCAGCTTCACCGTCACCGGTTTGCCGCGCTTGACCATGTTCGCCAGCAGGTCGGCATCGGGGTTGGACAGCGCCGCCGCCGGGATCGGTTTCACGCCTTCCTCGTAGCCGGTCATGCCGGTATGCGGGAAACGATCGCTGTCGGTGCCGATGGAACGCAGCAGGAAGGCCACCGCGCCCTGTTTCGACGCCGCCGACGCGCCCTTGCCGCGCGCCGCCACGGCGGGGCCGTAGCCGTGGCCGTCCTGGAAGCGCTCCATGCGGTTGTTGACGAAGGCGATCTTGCCGATCAGCGAGCCTTCGGGCGCTTTTTCCAGCGCTTCCAGCGAGGGAAATTCGACGATCTCCGCTTCGATGGGCGCATCGCCGGTACCCACGCTGCGGCCCAGCGCGGCGATCAAAAGACGCTGCGGGAACGGCGCGGTGACTTCCGCCAGCTCATGCCCGCGCCGCCACACCGGAAAGCGCGCGGGCTCGGTATAAACCCTGTCGAACCCGAAGGATTCGAACTTGGCGCGGGCCCAGGCTACGGCGCGCGCATCCGCTTCCGTGCCGGCCATGCGCGGGCCGACCTCCGTGGTGAGGGACTCCACCACCTCATACGCGCCGCTGCCAGCCAACGCGGCTTCGCGTAGCTTCGCGGCGTTTTCCAGCGCCCCCAGCGGCAAGCCGCCGGCGTCCTCTTTCTGCGCCTGTGCCGACAGCGCCGCCAACGCCAGCGCTACCAGCGCCAGCCCCTTCATTCCCGCCATTGCCTTCGTACCTGACATCTCGTTCCACCCATGCTCGGAGCCACACAAACGGCAACGGCACCCGAAGGTGCCGTGCCGGACAAACCCACTCGCCGATGTTACCGCTGCCGGAGCAGGTCGCGGATTTCGGTGAGCAGCTTTTCCTCCGCGGAAGGCTCAGCCGGCGCGGGCGGGGCTTCCTCTTTCTTGTGCAGCTTGTTGATGAGCTTCACCACGATGAAAATCGCGAACGCGATGATGGTGAACTGGATCAGGGTGTTGAGGAAATCGCCGATGCCGATGGTGACGGCGGGTACCGCGGCACCTGCGGCATCCACCGTGGCGTCCTTCAGCGGAATCACCCAGCTGGAAAAATCCACGCCGCCGATCAGGAGGCCGATGGGCGGCATGATGATCTTGTCCACCAGCGCGGTGACGATCTTGCCGAACGCCCCGCCGATCACGACACCGACCGCCAGGTCGATGACGTTGCCGCGCATCGCGAATTCCTTGAACTCCTGCATCATGCCCATGTGTGCCTCCTGATTGTGGGAAACGTATCTGCGGATGCCGGATGGCTGGCCTGTGCGCGTGCCCGGCGGCGGACAATCTACACCCATGCGCCGCAGCGGCGAATCAGGTGGAGAGGCGGCCTGAAAGTTCGAGGAAGCCGTCGATCCCGGCTTTCCACGCATCGCCCGGCGCGAGCGGGCCGATGCCCGCCGGCGTGCCCATGAACACCAGGTCGCCGGCGCGCAGCTCGAAGCACAGCGACAGTTCGTGCAGGGTTTCGGCGATGGAAAAAATCATGTCCGAAAGCGCGGCGCACTGGCGGCGCCCGCCGTTCACTTCCAGCCACAGCATGGCGTCGGGCGCGGGCGTGGCCAGCGCCGTGGGCACGATGTCCGATATCGGCGCCGAGCGGTCGAAGCCCTTGGCCACATCCCAGGGATTGCCCTTGGCCTTGGCCGCGGTCTGCACATCGCGGCGGGTGAGATCCAGGCCCAGTGCGTGGCCGAAGACCAGGCTTGCCGCGTCTTCCGCGGCCACCACGCCGTTCGCATCGCGGCCCAGCGCGACCACCAGTTCCACCTCGTGATGCAGTTCGCGCGTGAACGAGGGATACGGCTGTTCGCCGCCGCCGGGCAGGATGGCGTCCGCCGGCTTCATGAAGAACACCGGGCTGCCCTTGTCCACGCTTGCACCCATCTCCTTCGCGTGGTCGGCGAAATTGCGGCCGATGCAGTAGATGCGGTGCACCGGGAAGCGCGCCGCGCTGCCGCGCACCGGCAGCGACGGCACCTGGGGAACGGGAAGGACGTAGTCGTTCATGGCGGAGGGAACCTGCATGGGTGGGAACGGCAATGCTCGGACATCGCAGCGCACGCCGCCAGCGCAAAAAGAAAGCGCCCGGTCGGGCGCTTTCTTCCGCACAACCTGCCGATGTGGCGGATCAATGCCGGTTGAAACGGTGCACGAGGAAGCCCGCCGTCAGGAACAGGGCGAACATGGCCAGCAGGACGCGCGAGCCGGTGGCGGGCACCGGGCGATAAGGGGTCAGTTCGGCCGTCGGTTGTTCCGGTTCCGGCGATACGCTGCCGACGATCTGGAACAGGAAGTCCGGACCTGCAGCGCCACCCACAGCGCACTCAGTCTGCTGCCGGCCCCAACTGGTGCAGCCGCTGCCAAAACCGTCGCCCGGATTGCGCCATACCGATTCGGCATTGCTCTGCACGCTGCGATTGCTCCAGAAGTGCTGGCCATTGCTGCCGAAAGCCTGCGTGGTCTGGATCGCCACCCAGTGCCGGCCCGGCCCGAGTTCGCAGGGCGTGGGCAGGGTGATGGTGAAGGAGCCGGCGCTATCGGCGGGCACGATTCCGGTGTAGCTGCATTCGATGGCGTCGGGGAAATCCGTGGCGGAGTTGGAATGGAAGTTGACGCGCACCGTCGCACCGCCCGCCAAGCCCGTGGTACCGACCGTGTTGACGCCGGTGATCGTCCAGCCAGTGCTGTCGGTGACCTCGAAATCGTCCGCGCCTTCCGAATCGTAGGCGTTGAACGCGTCTTCGAAATCCTGATCCGGCGCGCCGTTGCTTGCAGGGCTTCCAGTCTGGTCGTAGAGCACCGAGGGCGTGCCGAGCGGGCTGTGCTGGGGCCCGAATTCGGTGGTGCCCGTCGCATTGGCGCTGGGCGACATTGCAGCCCCGGCGTGGGCGGATGCGGCCAGTGCGGCCACGGTGGCGAGAGCGAGCAGGGAGGGTTTGAGCATGTCTGATTCCTTAAGGGCGGTTGTCAACGGTGGCGATGGCGCGGAACTACCCAGCGGAACCCTCCACCTGGAACCCACGGCAGGCTTCGTTCCCCACTGGCGGAGGCGGACATCGTCCGGCGGCATGGATCGAACCGTCGCAACACATCGAAACGGCCACAGGGAACCGTTACCTGCCTCACATTTTTTCGCATGATAGGCGGCGTTCATCCTGGGGGCAAATATCGCGAAACTTCGCGGCCGCTATGCATCCCCGGCGCGCAGCGCCTCCGGCAAATGTCGGGCATACGCCCGCCAGCGCCCGGCGCCGCGACGGTCGATGGGTTCGCGCACCTGCGCGGCACTGGCGCTGCGCACCACGCGGGTGGCGCGGTGCGGTTCCAGACAGGCCGGATCGAATTGCAGATCGCAGAACTCCAGCAGACGGCGGATGCCCGTTTCTGGCGCCTCGGTCAGGGTTTCGTAGCCGATGTCCAGATAACGCCGCGGGTAGTGCCGGCTCCAGTGCGCGCAAAGGCGCTGGAAATCGGCCAGGTAGGCGACGATGTCGTCCATGCCGTAGCTGAAGGCATTGCCCACCGCGAAGTACTGCTGGAAGCAGGACAGCGCCGTATCGCGCGGATCGCGGTGGCAGGCGATCACGCGGGCCGCCGGAAACATGGCCATGAGCGCACCGGCATACAGGAAATTGTGCGGTTGCTTGTCCGTCATGCGGCCGCCCGGGTCGCGCCAGCGCGCGGTGCGTTCCAGGTACTGATCGCCCAGACGCCGCCAGTCCGCCTCCGTGGCGGCGGCGCACCAGTGCGGGAACGGTACGTTTCGCCGGCGCGATTCACCCTGGAGAACAGCGGGAAGGTCGGGCAGCTCGCTGGCCCCTGCGACCTGCGGATGCGCGGCCAGGATCTGTTCGACCAAGGTGGTTCCCGAACGCGGCAGGCCGACGATGAAGACGATTTCCCGCCCGCGATCCGGATCGGCCGCGGGATCGGCCGCAGGAAACCCCGCGATGGCTGCATCAGCCTGCGCCGCAAAGGCCATGCGATCCCAGGGCGCCAACCGCCGTTGCAGGCGGTTGGCGGTCGAAAGTTCGGAGAAGGCCGCGTCGAAATCGCCGGCCTGTTCCAGCGCCCGCGCCAGTGCGAAGCGCATCTGGATACGGGCCTGATCCGCGCCTTCGCCTGGCCCCAGCGCCTTGCGCATGCGCTCGATGTCGCCGGGCAGGAAGGCCACGGTCTTGAGGTTGGCCAGCCCCCACCACGCCGCGCCGGCGCCCGGATCGCACTCGACTGCGACGCGGTACGCCTGTTCCGCCGCGCCGGTGTCCCCGTGCGCCTTGAGCACGTCGCCCAGCATCGTATGCGCCGCCACGTGCGCGGGCGCCAGCGCCACTGCGCGCTGCAGCGGCGCAAGCGACGCTTCGACATGGCCGTAGTGCTTGAGCGCCTTGCCCAGATTGAACCACGCCGCGGCGCGCCCCGGATCCAGTTCGCAGGCGCGGCGGAAGCTCGCCAGCGCGCCTTCCGCGTCGTCCAGCGCGCGCCGCACGCTGCCCAGGTTCAGATGCAGCAGCGGATGTTGCGGAGCCAACGCCAGCGCCTGCTCCAGCAGGGAACACGCCTCGTCCGGTCGGCGCCGATGCAACCGCACCAGCGCCAGCAGCCGCATCGTTTCGACGTGTTGCGGGGCCATTGCCAGACATTGCCGCAACACGATTTCCGCCTGCGAATGCCGACCGTGCTCGATCAGATTTGCGGCGCTGGCGATCCTGGTGGAGAAGTCGTGGTGCATAAGCGATGGCGAATCCGGGGGTTTCCGTCGAAGATGATGGCATGTGCGGGACAGGCGCAAACCGGCGCACCCGCTTCGATCCGACTCCTCCGATGCCCGGCCGATGAATCCGACTCCGAACCCGGACGACAGCACGCCGTTGCGTGTGCCCTCGCGTACCACGCCCACCTGGGAAGTGGAGCTTCTGATCTCCGGCGCGGTGGTGTTCTCGCTGTTTTCGCTGCGCGCGCCGCTGGACGGCGTGATGGCGCGCTGGGTGCCGCAATTGCCCGAATACCTGGCGCAGGCGCTGATGTTCTGCCTGATGTACGGCAAGGTGGCGCTCTACACGCTGATCATCGCCTTCGTGCTGCACATCGCCGCGCGCGCCCAGTGGGTGGCGCTGGTCGGGGTGTATTCGGTCTATCCGAACGGGCCGCGCTGGGAAAACCTTTCCGGCGGGCCGATCGCGCGCGCGCTTTCCCGCGCCCGCCACGGCGACATCGCCGCCGCCATCGAGCGCGCCGACAACCGTTCCAGCCTGATCTTCGGCTACGGCATCCTGGCCGCGCAGTTCGCGCTGGTGATCCTGCTGCTGTCGGTGCTGGCGGTACCGGCGCTGGCCGCGATCCGCGCCTTCGGGGGCAGTCGCGAGAACCTGCTGACGGCGCTGTTCATGGCGACGATCGTGACCCCGCCGCTGCTGCTGTGGGCCTCCGACAAATGGCTGGCGCCGCGCCTGGCGCCGGAACACCCGATCCATCGCCTCACCGAACGCCTGCTGCGGCTCATGTCCAACCTGTCGATGGGCATCATGCAGCCGCTGATGGCGCTCATCACCACCAACGTCGGCGGGCGGCGCGGGCCGTGGCTGCTGGTGCTGGCGCTGTATTCGGTGATCGCGCTGGCGGCCTTCGACATCACCGGGGGCATGAACGATTACGCGATGCTGCGCGGGGCCGGGCTGCCGGGGCTGGAACGCGACGCCGGCGTGCATCCCTCGCATTACGCCAGCCTGCGCGGGGAGGTGTGGCGGCACCGGCTGGCGCCCTACATCGAGGCGGAAATCGCCACCGCGCCCTACCTGAAAGTGATGCTGCCCTACAGCCCGGCGAATCACGACGCCCTGCTGGACGAGCGCTGCCCCGCGCCCTCCGCCGTCGTACAGGACGACGACGCCCGCCATGCGGCGCAGCGCGACGCCGGGGCGCGGCGGGTGCAATGCTTCGGCGAGCAGTTCGCGCTGGCGCTCGATGGCGCGCCGCTGGCGGGCCTGCGCTTCGAGCGCACCCGCGACGCCGGCAACGGGCTGGATGCGGCGATGACGATGATCGACCTGCGCGAGCTTCCCGCTGGCCGGCACGAACTGACCGCCGCGCACTGGGGCGAAAGGAAGGAGGCGGAATCGCCGCCGCACCGGATTCCGTTCTGGCGCTAGCGTTTGGTCGAATGGACACGCGGCGCGGCGGATTGCATCGTGATCCCATGCGAATCGCCCTGTTCGCCGACATCCACGCCAACCGGCAGGCTTTCCAGGCCTGCCTGCGCGCCGCCGATGAGGCCGGTGCGAAGCAGTCGGTGCTGCTCGGCGATCTGGTCGGCTATGGCGCGGATCCGGCCTGGTGCGTGGAGCGCGCGATGGGCCTGGCGGAAAAGGGCGCGATCCTGGTGCAGGGCAACCACGATGCCGCCGCCGCGGGCGCGAAGGAATCCATGAGCCGCCCGGCGGGCGAGGCCATGGATTTCACCCGCGCGCAGCTTTCCGAAGCGCAGCGCCGGTTCCTCTCCAACCTGCCGCTCACCGCCAGCGACGGCAACCGCTGCTATGTCCACGCCGATGCCAGCGCACCGCAGCGCTGGAACTACGTGCTCGACGGCGAGGACGCAGGCCGGCATTTCGATGCCTGCCCGGCGCAGGCCAGCTTCTGCGGCCACGTCCACATCCCGGCGCTGTACAGCCGTGCGCCGGGCGGCAAGGCGGTGAACCATTTTGCGCCGATTGCCGACAACCCCTTGCCACTGCTGCCGCAACGGCGCTGGTTCGCCGTGGCAGGTTCCGTCGGGCAGCCGCGCGATGGCGATCCGGCGGCGGCCTGGTGCCTGCTGGATACGGCCACGAACGAACTGCGCTTCATGCGCACCGCCTACGACATCGAGGCCGCGCAGGCCGCGATCCGCGCCGCCGGCCTGCCCGAAGCGCTCGCCACGCGACTGGCCCGGGGGCGCTGACATGGCCGCGCCGTTCAAGCTGCAACCAGGCGCCACCCTCGATGGCTACACCATCGGGGAAATGCTGCACGAAGGCGGCATGGCGCAGTTGTGGGGCGTCACGCACCCGGACATCGCCGAACCCCTGCTGATGAAGGCGCCGAAGATGCGCGACGGCGACGACCCGGCCGCCATCGTCGGCTTCGAGATGGAGCAGATGATCCTGCCGCGCCTGTCCGGCCCGCACGTGCCGCGCTTCTACGCCAATGGCGATTTCTCGGTGCAGCCCTGCATCGTGATGGAGCGCGTGCCAGGCACATCCCTGTTGCCGATGCTCAAGCGCCTGCCGCTGCCGTGCGCGGAAGTGGCCTTGATCGGCGCGCGCATCGCCACGGCGCTGGCCGATCTGCACCGCCAGCACGTGGTGCATCTGGACATCAAGCCCTCCAACATCCTGTTCCGCGAAGACGGCACGGCGGTGCTGATCGATTACGGCCTGGCCCGGCATCTGCAATTGCCCGATCTCATGGCCGAGCAGTTCCGCCTGCCCTACGGCACCGCGCCCTACATGGCGCCCGAGCAGGTGCAGGGCGAGCGCAGCGATTTCCGCAGCGACCAGTTCGCACTCGGTGCGCTGATGTATTTCTTCGCCACCGGCACGCGTCCGTTCGGCGATCCGCAGCGCATGAGCGGCCTGAAGCGCCGCCTGTGGCGCGATCCCGTCCCGCCGCGCGCCTTGCGGCCCGAGCTTCCCAAGGCGATGCAGGAAATCATCCTGCGCTGCCTGGAAATCGAACCGGCGCGGCGCTATCCCAGCGCCGCGCAACTGGCGCTGGAACTTTCCGATCTGGAATCGGTGGCGCTGACCGCACGCGCGCAAAAGCTCAAGCGCGATGGTTTCAGCGCCGTGCTCAAGCGCCGCTTCAATCCCGATCCGCGCCCGCCCTCCAAACCGCAGGCCGCGCTCCAGCAACTGGCGCAGGCGCCGATCATCGCCGTGGCCATCGACCTTTCCGAAGGCTCGCAGGCGCTGGCCGATGCGCTGCGCCTGACCGCGCAACGCCTGCTCGACAACGCCCCGCAGGCGCGCGTGGCCTGCCTCAACGTGATCCGCACCAAACTGCTGGCGCTGGATGCCGCCAGCGACGAGGAAGGCCGCAACAAGCATGTGCAGCGCTTGGTGCAACTGCGCCACTGGGCCGCGCCGCTGGCCGGCGCCGCCGTCACCTGCCACGTACTGGAGGCCGTTTCCCCGGCGGACGCCATCCTGGAGTACGTGCGCGAGAACCAGGTCGATCACCTCGTCATGGGCGCGCGCGCCGCTTCCACACTGCGCAGCCTGCTCGGCAGCGTCTCCGGCCAGGTCGCCGCGCACGCGCCGTGCACGGTGACGGTGGTGCGCAACCGTTTTTCTGTGCCTTGAATCGCCAGGATCGTCAGAACGAATCGCCCGGCACCCGCACGAAGCCTTCCATCAGCACCCGCGCCGAGCGGCTCATCACGGCCTTGGTCGCCGTCCATTGGCCATCGACGAATCTGGCTTCCGCGCCCACGCGCAGCGTTCCCGAAGGATGGCCGAAGCGCACCGCCGCGCGTTCGCCGCCGCCTGCGGCGATGTTTACCAGCGTGCCGGGCACCGCCGCCGCCGCACCGATGGCGACCGCTGCGGTGCCCATCATCGCGTGGTGCAGTTTGCCCATCGACAGCGCGCGCACCAGCAGATCCACATCGCCGGCAGCCACGTACTTGCCGCTGGAGGAAAGGTAGCCCTTCGGTTTGGATACGAACGCGACCTTCGGCGTGTGCTGGCGCTTCGCCGCTTCCTCTACGGTCTTGATCAGGCCCATGCGGATCGCGCCATGCGCGCGGATCGTCTCGAACCTCGCCAGCGCCGCCTTGTCCTCGTTGATGTCGCCCTGCAATTCCGCTCCGGTGTAGCCGAGGTCTTCGGCGTCGAGGAAGATCGTCGGAATCCCGGCGTTGATGAGCGTGGCCTTGAAGGTGCCGATACCCGGCACTTCCAGACCATCGACGAGATTTCCGGTCGGGAACATCGCCCCGCCATCCTCGCCCTCGTCGGCCGGATCGAGGAATTCGAGCTGTATTTCCGCTGCGGGGAAGGTGACGCCATCCAGCTCGAAATCGCCGGTTTCCTGCACCTGCCCGTCCGTGATGGGCACGTGCGCGACGATGGTCTTCCCGATGTTGGCCTGCCAGATACGCACCGTGGCGATGCCGTCCTGTGGAATCTTCACTGCATCGACAAGGCCATTGGCGATGGCAAACGGCCCGACGGCGGCGGAAAGGTTGCCGCCGGCGCGCGA
>CAZHXV010000081.1:7263-11722 GCA_964536455.1 uncultured Aquimonas sp. | reverse complement strand
CCGGCGACATCGACCTGGCCACGGCGAAGGAAAAGGCGACGCGCTACTTCGGCGACATCCCGGCCAGCATCACCGTGCCCAAGCTGCCTGCGGACGTGGCCGTGCGCACGGCATCCACGCGCGACACCATGACCGACCGCGTGGCGCAGGCGCGCATCCACCGGGTCTGGAACGTGCCGCAGTTCGGCCATGCCGATCTGGACGTCCTGCAATTGGCCGCGCAGGTGCTGGGCGGCAGCAAATCCTCGCGGCTGGACAAGCGCCTGGTGCACGAAACCCAGCTCGCCGATAGCGTCAGCGCCGGGGCCTGGGGCGCGGAGCTGGGCTCCAACTTCGCCATCATCGTCAACGTGCGCGATCCGGCCAACGTGGAGAAGGTCGAAGCGATCCTCGACGAGGAAGTGCGCAAGCTGGTCGAACAGGGCCCCAGTGCCGAGGAGCTTGAGCGCGCCCGCACCGTGTTCGAGGCCGGTTTCGTGCGCGGCATCGAGCGCATCGGCGGTTTCGGCGGCAAGGCCGACGTGTTGGCCGAATGCGCCGTGTTCGAAGGCAACCCCGGCTGCTTCCGCGACAGCCTGAAAACCCTGACCACGGCCACGCCGAAACAGGTGCGGGAAGCGGCCGGACGCTGGTTGGCCAAGGGCGACCACACCCTCGTAGTGCTGCCGGGCGAACGCGGCCCCGATCCGGCCGAAGCCGCCGATCAGATCGCGCAGGCCGGCGAGGAAGGCAAGGCGCAGGACAGGCTGCTGACGCCCGACCCGAAATACACCGTGGTCGCCAGCGGCGTGGATCGCAGCCAGGGCGTGCCGGAAACCCGCAGCTTCCCCGACCTCGCCTTCCCGGCGTTGCAACGCGCCGGGCTCAAGAACGGCATCAAGGTGATCCTGGCCGAACGCCACGAGATTCCGGTGGTGCAGGTGAGCATGGAGTTTGCCGGCGGCTACAGCGCCGATGCGGGCCGCACCCTGGGCACGGCCAGCTTCACGATGGCGATGCTGGACGAAGGCGCGAACGGCATGGATGCCCTGGCCTTCGCCGACCGCGCGCAATCGCTCGGCGCGGACATCGGCGCGGGCGCGTCGCTGGACAGCGCCAACGTCTACCTCTCGGCGCTGAAGGAAAAGCTTGAGCCCTCGCTCGACCTGTACGCCGATGCGATCCTGCGGCCCGCCTTCCTGCCGAACGAGATCGAGCGCGTGCGCACGGCATGGCTGGCCGGCATTGCGCAGGAAAAGACGCGCCCCAATGGCGTGGCCAACCGTCTGCTGCCGCCGCTGCTCTACGGCGAAGGCCATCCGTATGCGATCCCGTTCAGCGGCACTGGCGATGAGGCCTCGATTGCCTCGCTCACGCGCGAGGATCTGGCGAAGTTCCACCGCGATCTGATCCGACCGGACAACGCCACCGTGATCGTGGTCGGCGATACCACGATGAAGGACATCCTGCCGTTGCTCAACAAGCGCTTCGGCAAGTGGAAGGCACCGCGCCAGCCGCTGCCCGCCTTCACCATCAAGGACGTGGCGCTGCCGGCCGCCCCGCGCGTGTTCCTGGTCGATCAACCCGGCGCGCTGCAGGCCAACATCCTCGCAGGCCAGGTCGTCGGCTCGGCGCTGGACATGGAGAAATCCCTGCAATTCAACCTCGCCAACGGCGTGGTCGGCGGCAAGTTCACTTCGCGCCTGAACATGAAGCTGCGCGAGGAGAAGCACTGGGCCTATGGCGCCTACAGCTTCGCCGCCAATGCGCGCGGCCAGCGCCCGTGGATGGCCTATGCGGCGGTGCAGAGCGACAAGACGGTGGAAGCCCTGGAGGAAATGCGCCGCGACATCGCCGCCTTCGCCACCAATGAAGCGCCCGCCACGTCCGAGGAGATCGCGCGGATCAAGACCGGCAACGTGCTGAGCCTGCCGGGCGCCTACGAAACCGCCAACGCGGTGATGAATGCGATCGGCTCCACCGTGCGCTACGGCTACCCGGACGATTCGGTGACCACGCTCAAGCAGCGCACCGAAGCCGTCCCGGACGATGCGGTGCGTGCGGCGGCGGCCGCGATCAAGCCCGAAGCCATCACCTGGGTGATCGTGGGCGATCTTTCCAGGATCGAGGCACCGATCCGCGCGTTGGGCATTGGCGAGGTGATGGTGCTCGACGCCGACGGCAGGAAGCTGCGCTGAGCCTGAACCCTGCGCAGCACAATCCATCGGGCGGAGTGACATACTCCGCCCGGACGTTTTGTATGGTCCGCACTTCGCAAGATTCACGAGGAATCCACATGAGCCCGTTCCCCCGTACCGCACTCGTTGCCGCGCTCGTTGCCGCGCTCGTTGCCACCGCACTGGGCGGCTGCACCTGGGTCAAGATGGAGCCAGGCGCCAAGCGCGTGCGCGTGCTGGACGCCGCCGCCGATGCCGCTGCCTGTGCCCGGCTCGGGGAAATCGGCGTATCGGTGCAGGACAAGGTCGGCCTGTACCGGCGTGGCGAACTGAAAGTGCGCGACGAGCTGGAAACCCTGGCCCGCAACGAAGCCATCGGGCTGAATGCGGACGCGGTGCAGCCCCTGGGCGAACCGGCCAACGGCGAGCAGCGCTTCTCGGCCCTGCGTTGCGCCGGCGCAAGACCTTCCACGCCCGCCGCCGCAACCCCCATCGAACCGCCCAAGCCCACGCCGCTCACCGTCGAGGAAGCGCAGACCTATCCCGCCAAGGTCGATTGATTCCCGCCGCCATCGCCACAGGAGTGCCCCGATGCGCACCGCATTGTTCGCCTTCGCCCTCGCCGCCATGACCGTGCTTCCCGCTGCCGCCGCCCCGGAAAAACTCACGCTGGAAGCCATCACCGGCGACGCGCCGCTCAGCGGCCCTTCGCTGATGCAGCCGAAGATCTCTCCGGATGGCGCGCGCGTTTCCTTCCTGCGCGGTCGCGGCGATGATGCCTACCGGCTCGACCTGTGGGAATACGACATTGCCTCCGGCCAGACCCGCCGGCTGGTGGATGCCGATGTCGTCTCCGGCGGCACCGAAACGCTTTCGGACGAGGAAAAGGCCCGGCGCGAGCGCCAGCGCATCTCGTCGCTGTCGGGCATCGTCGCCTACCAGTGGGCGCCCGATGGTCGCCGCCTGCTGTTCCCGCTCGGGGGGGAACTCTATCTCTACGACCTGGATGCCAAACCCGAGGCTGCGCTGCGCAAGCTGACCACTGGAGAAGGCTTCGCCACCGACCCGAAGGTTTCGCCCAGGGGCGGCTACGTCAGCTTCGTGCGGGGCCGCAACCTGTGGGTGGTGGAACTTGCCAGCGGCAAGGAAGCACAACTCACCTTCGACGGCAGCGAGGTCGTCGGCAACGGCGTCGCCGAATTCGTCGCGGACGAGGAAATGGATCGCCACACCGGCTATTGGTGGGCACCGGACGACTCGGCCATCGCCTATGCCCGCATCGACGAATCCAGGGTGCCGGTGCAAAAGCGCTTCGAGATCTACGCCGACCGCACCGAAGTGGTGGAGCAGCGTTACCCGGCGGCGGGCGATCCGAACGTGGGGATCGAGTTGTTCGTGGCGCAGCCGGCGCGCTTCCTGAAAGCGCCGGACAGCCGCGAGGCCGTGATCGACACCCGCAGCGGCAAACAGGCGGTGAAGGTGCAGGCGCAGCCGCCCGCGCCTCCGGCGCAGCGCATCGACCTCGGCCCGAACCCGGACATCTATCTGGCGCGCGTCGCCTGGCGCGACCCGCAGCGCCTCACCTTCCAACGCCAGAGCCGCGACCAGCGCACCCTGGAACTGATCGAGGCCGATCTTTCCAGTGGCAGGCAACGCGTCCTCATCACCGAAACCAGCGATACCTGGGTGCCGTTGAACGATGGCCTGCACTTCCTCGAGGATGGCGGCTTCCTGTGGATCTCAGAACGCAGCGGCTTCGAGCACCTGTACCGCATCGGCACCGATGGCAAGGCCACGGCGCTGACCTCCGGCGAATGGGTGGTGGACAGTCTGCTTGGCGTGGATGAAGACGCCGGTCTGGCCTATGTTTCCGGCACGCGCGATTCGCCACTGGAATCGAACGCCTATGCGGTGCCGCTGGCCGGCGGCGAACTGCGCCGCTTGACCCGGGAATCGGCCAGGCATGGCGTCGTGTTCAGCGACAACGCCAAGGTGTACGTGGACGGCTGGAGCGATCCGCAGACCCCGCCGCAACTGGCGCTGCACCATGCCGATGGGCGGCTGATCGCCAAACTGATCGAGAACGATCCCGCCTCGCCCGGGCATCCCTACGCCAGGTATCTGGCCGCGCACCGGCCCACGCAGTTCGGCACGCTGCAGGCCGCCGACGGCACGACGTTGCATTACTCGCTGGTCATGCCGGATGGCTTTGACGCGGCAAGGAAATACCCGGCCATCGTGTACGTCTATGGCGGCCCGGCCTCGCAGACCGTGCAGCGTTCCTGGCCCGTCGGTTTCAACCA
>CAZHXV010000081.1:0-7253 GCA_964536455.1 uncultured Aquimonas sp. | reverse complement strand
GTGGAGCCGGTCGAGGCAACGCCGGTCGACGGCTACGTCGTGTTCTCGATCGACAACCGCGGCACGCCGCGCCGCGGGGCGAAATTCGGCGGCGCGCTGTTCCGCCATCAGGGCAAGGTGGAAGTGGAAGACCAGGTGCGCGGCGTCGAATGGCTCGCGTCGCAGCCGTTCGTCGATGGCGATCGCATCGGCGTTTACGGCTGGTCGAACGGCGGCTACATGACCCTGATGCTGCTGGCGAAAGCATCGGATCGCTACGCCTGCGGCGTGGCGGGCGCGCCGGTGACGGACTGGGCCCTGTACGACACCCACTACACCGAACGCTACATGGATCATCCCAAGGCCAATGCGGAAGGCTATGCCGCGTCCAGCGTGTTCTCGCATCTGGACGGGCTCACCTCCAAGCTGCTGCTGATCCACGGCATGGCGGACGACAACGTGCTGTTCACCAACTCCACGAAACTGATGAGCGACTTGCAAAAGCGTGGCAAGCCGTTCGAGCTGATGACGTATCCCGGAGCCAAGCACGGCCTGGCGCGCAGCGATGCGCTGCACCGCTTCAAGCTCACCGAGGACTTTTTCGCGCGCTGCCTGAAGCCTGGAATGTGATGCGAGGGAACCTGAGCGCCATGGACATCTTCAAGCGCTTCCACATCGAAGCCGCGCACCGGTTGCCGAACGTGCCGGAAGGACACAAGTGCGCGCGCCTGCACGGGCATTCGTTCCAGATCGAAATCCACGTCGGCGGCGAACCGGATCCGCACACCGGCTGGATCGTGGATTTCGCCGAGATCAAGCGCGCCTTCGCGCCGCTGCACGACGTGCTGGATCACCATTACCTCAACGAGGTGCCGGGGCTTTCCAACCCCACCAGCGAGAACCTGGCGATCTGGATCTGGCAGCGCCTGAAGCCGGCATTGCCCGCGTTGTCCGGCGTGATGGTGCACGAGACCTGCACCTCCGGCTGCGTCTATCGCGGCCCGGAGTGATGCTGCGGGGCAGCATTCCGAATCCCCCGGGTTTTCATAGGCCGGCTCAAGGCGCGTAGTGCCGGAGCCGACGGATTCCGCAGGGGAAATATCGGCTCCGCACCCCGGATCGAGTCCGGGGCAGGCTCTGCGGCGCTTGAGCCGATCTGCACGGGGAAACCGAACCGAAGCCGCCGGAACATGAAAAGTTCTTGAACGCGGCGGAATTATTGTTGCACTGCACAAAGCCTTGGCGTAGAGTGCTGTCCACATCCACTCCATCCAAGGGTTGCAGCCATGACCGAGTTCACCACCCAATTCACCAATCCGTTCGCTCCGCTCGCCAAGCAGTTCGCGCAGTCCGCCGTGAAGGCCAACCTGCTGGCGTTCGAAGGTTTCGAGCGCGCCCTGGGCGTCCAGCTCAAGAGCGCCGAAGCCAGCGTTCGTTCCACCCTGGCCTTCCTGGCCGAAGCCGCGGAAGTCGATTCGCTGGACGCCGCCAAGGCGATCTGGCCGAAGGGCGTCGCGCTGGTCAAGGATTCGTCCGAAGCCGCTTACTCCACCAGCCAGGAAGTGCTCGGCCAGACCCTGAAGACCGGCGAAGCCATCGGCAACCTGTACAAGGCCCAGTTCGAATCCGCCAACGAGTCGCTGCTCAAGGCCGCGCCGAAGGCGTCGAAGAAGTAAGGCTTCGCGCCCTCCCGGGGCAAGCGCAAGAGCAAGCGCGTCGTCGCCCCTCCCTCCCTCGATTTGCGACGGCGCATTACTCCGGCGGGCTTAGGCCCGCCGTTTTTTTTTGCGCTTTTGGCGTGCGCATCGAGGAAAATCGCGGAATGAAATTGCTCAAGCGCATCGCAAACCTGGGCTACGGCAGCCGCCGGGAAGTGCAGGCGCTGTTCCGCGACGGCCGCATCACCGATGCGCAGGGCGGCGTGCTGTACGCCGACGATGCGGTGGCGCACGAGGCGGTGCGGCTGGACGGTGAACTGCTCGATCCATCGCCCGGCGTGGTGTTGGCGATGCACAAGCCGGTCGGCGTCGCCTGTTCCATGCGCGATTCCGGTCGCCGCGTCTTCGATCTGCTGCCGCCGCGCTTCAGGGCGCGTAGCCCCGCGCTTTCCAGTATCGGCCGCCTGGACAAGGACACCTCCGGCCTGCTGCTGTTCACCGACGACGGCACGCTGCTGCATCGGATCATCTCGCCCAGGGCCAGCATCGCCAAGGTGTATGAGGCCGAACTGGCGGAAGACTTGCGCGGCGGCGAAGCGGAGTTGTTCGCCAGCGGCACCCTGCTGCTGGAATCCGAATCCACGCCGCTGCTGCCCGCGAAACTCGATGTGCTCGCCCCGCGCAAGGCGCGGCTGATCATCACCGAAGGCCGCTACCACCAGGTGCGGCGCATGTTCGCCGCCACCGGCAACGCCGTCACCGCCCTGCATCGCGCCGCCATCGGCGGACTGACGCTGGATGCACTCGGCCTTGCGCCTTCGCAGTGGCGTGTGCTGGACGCGGAAGAAATCGCCCGGGTGCATGGGGCTCCACCTTGTCCGGCCATGCCGGAATGGAGCTGATCGCGCAAAGTCCGGAGGCGCACGCGGACATCGTGCTCATCGCCAAACGATACCTCGGTACAGGTGCCCAGCCTCGACATGTCGGGCAGCGACGGTGGCGTCCATCGCGCCAACAAGACCGGGGCCGGGCGCAAGGCCGCCGCCACGCACGGGAAGTGGAAGACACAGCCTCCAAAGCGGATCGAAGTGTTCGGCGCCCAACCTGGGTTCCGTCGAACCGGGCCGCCGTAGTGCGGCGACCCGGTTTGGAGTATTCGGCCCGGCCGGGCGATCGCTTGTCCGGAGCGGCTATTCCACCTCGAAACTGTCCTTGAACACTTCGACATCACAGGCATCGCCGATGCCGTCGCCATCGGTATCCTGCTGATCCGGGTCGAACACCAGCGGACAGATGTCCTGTCCGTTCGGTACTTCGTCGCCATCGACGTCGGGATCGCAGGCATCGCCCAGGCCATCGCCGTCGGTGTCCTGCTGGCCTGGATTCGGGATCAGCGGGCAGTTGTCGCCGTGGTCTTCGACCGTGTCGCCGTCGATATCCCCATCGCAGGCATCGCCGACACCGTCGCCATCCGCATCGGCCTGATCCGGATTGGGCACCAGCGGGCAGTTGTCCGAAACATCGAGGATGCCGTCATCGTCGTCGTCATTGTCGCAGGCGTCCCCCAGGCCATCGCCATCCGCATCGGACTGCGTGGGATTCGGCACGGCGGGACAATTGTCTTCGCCATCCGGAACGAAATCCCCGTCGAGATCGCCGTCGCAGGCATCGCCCACGCCGTCGCCGTCGGTGTCGGACTGATCCGGGTTGGCCACCAGCGGGCAGTTGTCCTCCTCGTTGAGCACGCCATCGCCATCGGTATCGTCCGCGCAGGCATCGCCCACGCCGTCGCCATCGGTATCGGCCTGATCCGGATTGGCCACCCACGGGCAGTTGTCGATACCGTTGCCCGCACCGTCGCCGTCGATGTCGTCATCGCAGGCATCGCCGATTCCATCGCCATCCTGGTCGGTCTGCGAAGGGTTGGGCACGATCGGACAGTTGTCATCGTCGTCATCGATGCCGTCATTGTCGGCATCATCCGCGCAAGCCTGGATGTCCTGCTCCGGATTGAAGACGAACGGGCAGACATCCACAGTGTTCGGTACGCCGTCGTTGTCCATGTCCGGGTCGCACGCATCGCCCAGGCCATCGCCATCAATGTCGGACTGATCCGGGTTGGCCACCAGCGGGCAGTTGTCCGTATCGTCCGGCCAGCCGTCGTCGTCGTCGTCGCTTTCGCAGGCGTCGCCGATGCCGTCGCCATCCGCATCCGATTGGCCGGGGTTGACGTTGATCGGGCAGTTGTCCTGGTCGTCAGGTACGCCGTCGTCGTCGGAGTCGCAGGCATCACCCACGCCATCGCTATTGCCATCGGCCTGATCCGGATTGAAAACGATCGGGCAATTGTCCGCGGCATTGTCCAAGCCATCGCCGTCGATGTCGTCGTCGCAGGCGTCGCCGATGCCGTCGCCGTCGATGTCGGACTGGCCGGGATTGGCGACCAGCGGGCAGTTGTCGTGCCCGTCGTCATGGCCATCGCCATCGCTGTCCGGATACTGGCCGCAGTCAACGAGCGCCACGCTGGCCGAGCCGATGACGATGTCGCCGGACAGGACGCCGACCAGATTCAGAATCGAATTTTCGATATCCAGGTGCAGCGCGTTGACGGTGAACCCGCCGTCCGCGAATTTCTGTTCGTTGAGGGTCAGGACGATGCCGATCGCCTGCAGGAGGCCGGCCACGTCGACAACGGTATTCGGCGGTGGGGAGGGGCTGAGGCCGGGCACATTCGAGCCGAAGACCGATATCCCGAGATTGACGAAATCGGCCTGGCCCTGGTACTGGGCGGTTCCCGCATTGCAACTACCCTGGGCCGTGGCGACCACCGAATCCGCGCCCACGCCGAGCACGTTGATAATGCTGATCACCTGAAGCCGCAGCGCAAGGTCGTCGATGGAGCTGTACGAGGTGGCCAGTTGCGCAATCGCGTTGCCCTGGGTGCTGGCTTCGATCAGGCCGGTGGAAAGCACATTTCCGAAGGGTCCCAGATCCAGGCTGGCGCCGAGCGCGTTGCCGTTCACGGCGTAATTCGGAGGCGCCGTGCCGTCGATGCCTGCCGGCAGGGGGCCGATCTGTGCTTCGACGGGGCTGCCGATCACTGGCAGCAGCGCAAGTTCCGCCTCGACCCCGCGCGCGTGCCCCGAAACAGCGGTTGCGGCGGAACCGGCATCCGGAAATCCCAGCGCCAGCGCGCCGAGAAAAATCATGCCCAGGCCGCGGCTGCGGCCCCGAATATAAGCGATGGTGGAGTTTTTCATGGCAGACATTCCTGGCGAAATGTATGGGAAGGGCAAAACCGCCCAGTTCCAAGCTAGGCCGTGGAAACACAATGTGCCATTGAAAAATTTTCAGGCCCCGCATGAAAAAACGTGGAATCCGTCTTGCCATGAAAACAATTCGTGTTATCGTGAAAAAAAGTGAGGTCAATTCGCGGATGCTCAGCCTGTAAATCCCGTCGGCGCGCGAAGCGGTAATTCAAGGGGGATCGGGAGTCGCATCGGGGAGTTGCACCTGAATTCCAGGGTGAAGGAACGTATGCACATGCGCGGAATGGATCGTTTGCGAAAACGAGTATTGCTGCGTTTGCAGCAGTTGGACATGTTTCTGATCCTGGTGGAAAGCGGTTCGATCCGGGGCACCGCCGATACTGCGGGCCTGTCGCAATCGGCCGTCTCCAAGTCGCTCAAGGAACTGGAGGGGATGCTGAGAACCCAGCTTTTCACGCGCTCGCCTTCCGGGTTGAAACCCACGTCCGCCGCCGGGATCTTCGAGCGCTTCGCGCGGCAGTCGATTCGCGGCTACAACCAGATGGTCACCGATCTGGCGCGCGAATCGGGAGGGGATTTGTACCCGATGTATTTCGGCACGATGCGGGGCTTGCCGCAGAAGCTGCTCAATGACGCCCTGGCCCAGGCCAAACGCCGTTATGGCCATGTGCTCGTCCGGATCCACATGGGAACGTCGGAATCCTTGTCCAAGCGCGTGATCGACGGCGAACAGGAACTGGCGGTGATGCACGTTCCACCGCAATCGGACAGGTCTGGCCTGCGCTGTTTCACGGTGGGCATGGATGCGCTCGTCGCCATCGCGCTGCCCGGCCATCCGGTCTTCGCCGGGGCTGCGGCGCTGCACGATTTCCCGTGGTCGATACCTTCGACCACGTACCAGCTGCGGCACGACATGGAGAAGGCCATCCTTGTCTTCGGCACGCGCTGGCCGCGGCAGGTGATCGAGTACGAATCCTTCGCCATCGATCTGGAGTTGATGCAGGACGACACCATCCTCTGGACGACGCGCTCGGTGGCCGAATCCTGGCTGGAGCAGGGCCTGCTGAAGCCCGTGCCGATACCCTTTCCCGCGCCAGCGGCGAAGATCGGCTGTTTTCGCGCTGCAGGACGCCAACTCTCGCTGGCGGCGGTCGTGGTGTGGCGCGAATTGGTCGCAGCTTCGCGCAAGGGCGGCAAGGCGGCTCCGGCGGCCAGCGTAAAGCTGTAGGCGTTTGATCGTCTCCGCCAGCGCCGGGAAGGCGCTGTCCAGCGAAGAATCGTCGAGAGTGGGAGCGTCTTCGGCGGGTTGTTTCCTATCTCCCCCGCTTCACCGTCCGCGACAGGGTGATGATCGCCACGCCCGCCAGGATCACCGCCATCGCGCCCAGATCGTGCGGATCGAACGTTTCCGCGCCGAGCCAGGCGCCGAACAGCACCGCGATCGGCGGGTTCACGTAGGCGTAGCTGGTGGCCAGCGCCGGGCGCACGTGATTGAGCAGCCACACGTACGAGGTGAAGCCGAGGATGGAGCCGAAGCCGACGAGGTAGAACAGCGCCGCCCAGGCATCGCCCGAGGGCGCGGCGGCGAAGCGCTCGCCGGTGAGGAGCGATGCCAGCAGCATCCAGACGCTGCCGCAGAGCATCTGGCCGGCGGCGGACATGAAGGGCGAGGGCAGATCGCGCCCACCGCTCCACACCGAGCCATAGGCCCAGGCGATGGAGGCCACGATCAGCGCGATCATGCCTTTCGGGGTGCCGGTGAGGCTGCCGCCGGCGTTCAACCAGACCACGCCGAGGAAGCCCACTACCAATCCGACCCATTCCCCGCGCGAAGGGTGCTTGCCGCGCATCAGTGCGAACAGCGCTGCCCACAGCGGCATCGACGCCACCGCCACCGCCGCCAGGCCCGAGGAGACTTCCTGCTCGGCGAAATTGACCAGGCCATTGCTGAGCAGGGTCATGAACAGACCGAGCCAGACCAGGTTGCGCCATTGCCTCGGGGTTGGCATCGGTGTGCCGGAAAACCGCAGCACCCCGAACATCAGTGCGCCGGCGATGAACATGCGGATCGCGCCAAGCGCGAACGGCGGGAAGCCGTCCAGCGCGAAACGGATTGCAAGGTAGGTGGAGCCCCACACGACATAGAGCAGCAGCAGGGCGGTCAGGATCGCCCACCAGGCGGGTTGGCGGGGAGTTTCGGCGGATTGGGTGGACATGCGGGGCTTGGGGATGGGGATACCCGCTTCCGTGTGGCCGGGAGCGGGCAAGGCGCCGGAGCGGTTGTTTGCAAGCCGTAGATACCGTCTCGCCTACGCCCCAGCAAGGGGGTAATTGTGGTCGAAGGGTT
>CAZHXV010000080.1:0-11737 GCA_964536455.1 uncultured Aquimonas sp. | reverse complement strand
CAGCCAACCACGGGGCAGACGTGCATGCACAGGTTGCAGCCCACGCATTCGCTATCCACCACCTCGAAATGCCGCGCACCGTCCTTTTCCCGGAGGATGGCCTGGTGCGAGGTGTCCTCGCAGGCGATGTGGCACAAGCCGCACTTGATGCACTTGTCCTGGTCGATGCGGGCCTTGATGTCGTAGCCCATGTTGAGGAACTGCCAGTCGGTGACGTTCGGCACGGCCTGGCCGACGAAATCCTCCAGCCGCGCGTAGCCTTTCTGCTCCATGAAGTTGCGCAGCCCGGAGATCATGTCGTCCACGATGCGGAAGCCGTAGTGCATCGCCGCGGTGCAGACCTGCACGCTGCCCGCGCCGAGCGCGATGAATTCCGCCGCGTCGCGCCAGGTGGCGATGCCGCCGATGCCGGAAATCGGCTTGCGGTACGTCTCCTTGTCGCGCGCGATTTCCGACACCATGTTCAGCGCGATCGGTTTCACCGCCGGCCCGCAGTAGCCACCGTGCGTGCCCTTGCCATCGACGGTGGGCAAGGGCGCCATCAGGTCGAGATCGACGCCGACGATGGAGTTGATGGTGTTGATGAGGGAAACCGCATCCGCACCGCCACGGAAGGCCGCGCGGGCCGAGGTGCGCACATCGGTGATGTTCGGCGTCAGCTTCACGATGCAGGGCAGGCGGGAATGCTTCTTCACCCACTCGGCCACCATCTGCACGTACTCGGGCACCTGGCCCACGGCCGACCCCATGCCGCGCTCGCTCATGCCGTGCGGGCAGCCGAAGTTCAGTTCCACCGCATCGGCTCCGGTGTCTTCCACCTGCGGCAGGATGGTTTTCCACGATTCCTCATCGCAGGGCACCATCAGCGAGACGATCATCGCCCGATCCGGCCAATCGCGCTTCACCTGCCGGATCTCGGCCAGGTTCACCGCCAGCGGGCGATCCGTGATCAGTTCGATGTTGTTGAGGCCGGCGATGCGCTGCCCGTTGTACGCCACCGCACCGTAGCGCGAGGACACGTTCACCACCGGCGGATCCAGGCCCAGCGTTTTCCAGACGACGCCGCCCCAGCCGGCCTCGAAGGCGCGGTTGACGTTGTAGGCCTTGTCGGTGGGCGGCGCGGAAGCGAGCCAGAACGGATTGGGCGAGGTGGTGCCGGCGAAGCGGCAGGTGAGGTCGGTCATGGCGGCGGCTCCCGAAGTGCGAAGGGCGAGCGTAAGCCAATGCCGGCGGCATGGGAATCACCACGCCGTTCCGGTTCGTACCCGTCCGGTGCCGGGCGTGGCGAAACGGGTCGCCAGCGACGATACGCCGCAGGCCATCGCGATGCGGCCTGCTAAAATCCGCACATGCACACTCCCACCCTCATCGCTGCGGCGTTCTACCGGTTCGCCGCGCTGCCCGATTTCGCCGACAAGAAAGCCCCGCTGGAACGCCTTTGCGCGCAGCGCAGCGTCTCCGGCACCATCCTGCTGGCCGCCGAAGGCGTCAATGGCACCATCGCGGGGCCACCGGAGGACGTGCGTGCCGTGCTGGATTTCCTGCGCGCCGATCCGCGCCTGGCCGCGCTGGAGCACAAGGAATCGCCGGCCGCCTGCGCACCGTTCCACCGCATGAAGGTGCGGCTCAAGCGCGAGATTGTCGCGCTTGGCGTGCCGAATCTCGATCCGGCATCGCACGCGGGAACCTACGTCGATCCTTCCGAATGGAATGCGCTGCTCGACGACCCGGACGTGGTGCTGGTGGACACGCGCAACGATTACGAAGTGGCCATCGGCAGCTTCCCCGGCGCGCTCAACCCGGCCACGCGCAGCTTCAGCGAACTGCCGGCCTGGCTGGAACGTCATCCGGAATTGCGCGGCAGGAAGGTGGCGATGTTCTGCACCGGCGGCATTCGCTGCGAAAAATCCACCGCGCTGCTGCGCTCGCGTGGATTCGATGAGGTGTTTCATCTCAAGGGCGGCATCCTGAAGTACCTGGAAACCGTGCCGGCGCGGGAAAATCGCTGGCAAGGCGAATGCTTCGTGTTCGACGAGCGCGTCGCCGTCGGCCACGGCCTTGCGCCAGGCAACCACACGCTCTGCCGCTCATGCCGCCATCCGCTTGGCCCGGACGAGCGTGCTTCGCCGCAGTACGAGGAAGGCGTCAGTTGCCCACATTGCCATCCCACGCTCGACGATGCGCGCCGCGTCGGTCTGGCCGAACGTCAGCGCCAGGTGGAACTGGCGCGCAAGCGCGGCCGGTTGCACGTCGGTGCGCGCATGGGAGCCTCCCCGCATCCAGACCCCGCCCGGTAAAGATGCTTGCGCAATGTCGGCTCCAGCGCTTCGCGCTTTGAGCCCTGCAAAACCCTTCCCAACCTTCGGTTCCATTCCATGAAGAAAACTGCTTTGGCGCTGGCCAGTGTCTGCCTGCCCCTTGCCTGCGTTGCCGCCACCGGCGATGCGACCGATCCTGCACGCCTGGATGCGCTCCAGGTCACCGCCAGCCCGATCGGCACGGCGGCATCGGACGCAATGCGGTCGGTGTGGGTGATCGATCGCAGCGAGATCGAACGCGCCGGTGCCGCCACGTTGGCCGATCTGCTGGCCCGTCAGCCGGGCCTGAGCATCCAGCGGCGCGGCGCACCCGGCGTACAGGCGGATCTAGGCATACGCGGCAGCAGCTTCGAACAGACCCTGATCCTGGTCGATGGGGTACCGATCCAGAATCCGCAGGCCGGCCACCACAACCTGGATGTGCCGGTGCCGCTCTCCCACATCGAGCGCATCGAGATCGTCAAGGGGCCGGGCGCGATCCAGTACGGCGGCAGCGCCACCGGCGGTGTCATCAACCTCATCACGCGCCAGCCGCAGGACAGCGAGGCGGCGGTGCAGGCGGCCATCGGTTCGCACGCTACGCGGCAGTTCGATGCGCGCCTGGCCGGCGCGCGCGGCGCTGCAACCCATGCCCTGTCCGTGGGGTCGCTGGACAGCGATGGCGACGAGCAGGCCGGGCCGTCCGACGCCCGCGTCCGCCAGGCGCTCTACACCGGCACCCGCACGCAGGGAGCGACCCGCTTCGATTGGGGAGCCGGCGCGCTGGACAAGGATTTCGGCGCCTGGGGCTTCTACAGCGCCGAGTACCCGGATGCGCGCGAGCGCACCGAATCCCGCCTGGCCTGGATCGGCACGGATTCCGCTCATGGTGCCTGGCGCCTGGCTGGCCGCCTGCACTTCAACCGGCACGACGACTGGTTCCTCACCCGCATCGGCGGCAGGGATTACATCAACGAACACCAGACCCACGTGGCCGGCTTCCAGGGCAGCCTGCGGCGCGAGGATGCCGGCGGAGCCACGGTCGTCGGCACCGACCTGCGGCGCGAGTGGCTGGAATCCAACGCGCTTGGGGAGCGCCGCCGCGACAAGACATCCTTCTGGCTCCTCCGGCACCAGCAACTGGGTGAGCGCACGCGCGCCGAAATCAGCCTCAACCATGCCGGATTCGACACCCATTCCGGGCGCTGGCTGCCTTCGCTGGCGTTGTCGCACCATTTCGACCCGACCTGGCGGGGTTTCGTCTCGGCGGCGCGCTCGGCGCGCGCTCCGTCCTATACCGAGCTGTTTCTCGCTACCGCAGCCAACCGCGGCAGCCAGACGCTGCAACTGGAAACCTCGGACTATGCAGAACTGGGCGCCGAAGGCACGTTCGAATCGCATGGCGTGCAGCTTGCGCTGTACGAGCGCCGTACCCAGCAATTGATCGACTGGGCCCGCGCGCCCGGCACGGCGACCTGGATCGCCAGCAACGTGGACGGTTATCGCGGCCGTGGCTTCGAGGCCACCTGGCGCTGGCGTCCGGGGCTCGACTGGCTGGAAAGCCTCGGGCTGGGCCACGATCGCCTACAGGTTGCGATCGACGATGCCGGGCGCGAGGTGAAATACGCCACCCAGGTGCCTCGCCACGCCTGGCTGTTCGACGCGCGCTTCAACCTGGGTGCGGGCCTGCGGCTGGACATCGACCTGCGCCGCCCAAGCTACGCGCAGCAGGATTCGGCCACCCTCGCCGGCGCGAACCTGGGCTGGCAGGGCCGGCGTCTGCGCGTATTCGTCCAGATACAGAACCTGGGGGACGAACGGATCGTGGAAACCGGTTTCGCGCCGATCCCGGGGCGCTGGGTGAGCGTCGGCTTCGGGGCGGATATGTAACGAGGGATACCGGGATTGATGCGCCACATGCCCGGGCGCGCCGGTCGGGCCCTGCCACCCTCGAACAGGTCCTGCGTACAACGACGCCGTTAGCGGCTATGCTCTCCGCCGCTTTGGGGTAGGGGAAGGCGGGGATGCACCCGACGTTGCTGTTTCTGATCCAGTTTTCGGTCGTGCTGATCGCGGCGCGGCTGTGCAGCCTGGCGCTGTCGCGGCTGCACCAGCCGCCGGTGGTGGGCGAGATGGCCGCAGGTCTCCTGCTCGGCCCCATCGTGTTCGGTGCGTGGCTGCCGGAACTGCACGGCGCCTTGTTCGACAAGGCTTCGCTGTCGGCGCTTTCCGGGCTGGCGACGCTGGGCGTGACGCTTTTCATGTTCATCGTCGGGGTGGAACTGCGCGCCCCGCGCGGCGACCGCAAACAGCTTGGCGCGGCGCTCGCGGTGGGCGTGCCGGGCATCGTGCTGCCGTTGGGGCTGGGCCTTGCCATCGCACCGGCGCTGCACCCGGCCTTCGCGCCGGAAGGCGTGGGTTTCTGGCCGTTCGCGCTGTTCATCGCGGCGGCGATCTCGGTCACGGCGTTCCCGGTGCTGGCGCGCATCCTGAAGGACAACGGCCTGACCCAAAGCACGCCGGGCCGATTGGCGCTGAGCGCCGCGGTGATCGACGACGCCTGCGTCTGGATTTTCCTCGCCGCCGTGCTGGCGCTGACCGGCAAGGGCAGCGGTGCGGACGTGCTGTTTCCGGTTGTCGGCGCGGTGGCGCTGGTCGCCATCGTGTTCCTGGTGCTGAAACCGCTGTGCGCACGGCTGCTGCGTTCGGTGAAGGATGACGAATCCCTGTCCGCCTCGGGCTTCGTCTGGCTGATCGTGGGCGTGCTGGCCTGCGCGGCGTTCGCCGAATGGATCGGCCTGCACGCGATCTTCGGCGCGTTCCTGTTCGGCTTGGCCCTGCCGCGCGAGGATCGCGTACTGCACGCGTTGGCGCGGCGCATCGAGCCGGTGGCGATCATGTTGCTGATGCCGGTGCTGTTTGCGCTCGCCGGCCAGAGCACCACGCCCGAGGCGCTCACCGGCGCGGGCCTGGGCGCGTTCGGGTTGATCCTGGCGGTGGCCGTCCTCGGCAAGATCGGCGGCTGCGCGACGGGCGCGCGCCTGAACGGCACCGGCTGGCGCGGCAGCTTTGCCGTGGGCGCGCTGATGAACGCGCGCGGCCTGATGGAACTGGTCGTCATCAAGATCGGGCTGGACGCCGGGCTGATCGGGCCGGAACTGTTCACCATGCTGTTCGGCATGACCCTGGTGACCACGCTGATGGCCTCGCCGCTGCTGCGCTTCTTCCATCGGCATGAGGCGCGCGAATTCGGGCGGACAGGGGCGCGGATGCAGGGGACGGATTGACGGCCGGGGGATGCTAGGAACGCGCGACCGGGAGCGGCTTCGCATCCATTCCGATCCTCGCCTCCCGGATCGGCAGGTTGAACGCCGCCGCGGTCAGGGCCAGCGCGATGTCTGCGTACCACATCCACGTGTAGTCGCCCAGGTGCGCGATGGACAGCCCTCCCAGCCAGGCTCCGAAGAAGCCGCCCACCTGGTGGGAGAGCAGTGCGAAGCCGAACAGTGTCGCCAGGTACCGGGGGCCGAACAGCTTGCCGATGATGCCGGCCGTGGGCGGCACGGTGGCCAGCCAGGTCGCGCCGAGGCCGGCGGCGAACAGATAGAACGTGGCCGGCGTCGGCGGCGATGCCAGATAGGCGGCGATCAGCAGTGCACGGCTGGCGTACATGAGCGCCAGCAACATCTTCATCCGGTAGTGCTGGCCCAGCCAGCCGATGGCCAGGCTCCCGCCGATGTTGCACAGCCCGATCAGGGCCAGCGCCGTGGCGGAAACGGAATCGGAAAGCCCGCACATCGCGATCTCGGTGGGAAGGTGCGTGACCAGGAACGCGATGTGGAAGCCGCAGGTGAAAAAGCCGATGTGCAGGCACCAGTAGCTCCTGTCGCGCGAGGCAAGGCGGAGCTGTTCGCCCAGCGCGGATGCGCCGCCGTCCTGCGATGCGGCGCCCGGATGCGCCTGCCTGCGCCGCAGCGGCCAGGCCAGCGGCAGCGTGGCCAGGGCCGCGATGGCCATCGCCCACATCGCCGCGGCCCAGCCGAAGGCACTGATGACCGCCTGGGTGGCCGGTGCGAATACGAGCTGCCCGGCGGAGCCGCCGGCATTGATGAAACCTGCGGCCATGGAGCGCTTTTCCGGCGGTGTCGCCGCAGCGGTCGCGCCGATCAGGACCGAGAAGCTGCCGGCCCCGGCGCCGGCGGCGGACAGGATGCCCAGGGTCAGGATCAGCCCCCAGCCAGTGGTCAGCATGGGGGCCAACGCCATGCCGAGGAACAGCAGCAGCGCGCCGGCCAGCAACACGCGCCCGCTGCCGCGTTGATCCGCCCAGATGCCGAACACAGGCTGCGCCACGCCCCAGACGAGTTGCGCGACCGCCAGCGCGAAACTGATGGCGACGATGCCGATTCCCGTATCGAGTGCGATCGGCTGCACGTACAGGCCCATCGACTGCCGGATGCCCATGGTTACCAGCAAGGTCGCCGTCGCGGCGAGGATCAGCGGCAGGTAGTGTTGGCGGGCAGGCGTCACGGAGGGGTTCCTGAGCGTGGAGGAACAGGCAAGCATGATGGCTATCCCTGCCAAAACGCCATGGGTTTTTCGCGGGCAGTTGACAGCGTTGTCATCAGGCCGGTACAAACTGGTCAAAATCCGGTCGCCCGGAATACGACGGCCCGCCAGGACGGGCTGCCCACATCCCTGGGGAGGGGAACGAAGCTGATGACGACACAACAAACCCGCTGGTCGCAGTTCGGCGCGCTGGCCACCGTGTTTTTCTTCTGGGGATTCGTGGCGGCCAGCAACGACATCCTGATTCCGGTATTCAAGAAGGCGTTCCACCTGAGCCAGGGCCAGAGCCAGCTCGTGGCGGTGGCGTTTTACGTGGCCTACACCGTCGGTTCGCTGATCTATGTCGCGGTGTCCAAGGCGAGCGGGGAAGATTTGCTCAACCGCATCGGATACAAGAACGGCATCTGTACCGGGCTTGCCATTTCCGCGCTGGGCACGCTGCTGTTCTTTCCGGCGGCCAACACCGGTTCCTTCGCGCTGATGCTTTCCGGCCTGTTCATCGTGGGCCTCGGGTTCGCGCTGCAACAGATCGCCGCCAATCCGCTGGCCATCGTGATGGGGCCGCCGCGCACCGGCGCGCAGCGGCTGACGCTGGCCAACGGCCTCAACAGCTTCGGCACCACCATCGGCCCGCTGGTGGTGAGCTTCGCCATCTTCGGCAGCCTGGCCTCGGGCAACAACGAAGCCAGCATCGAGAGCGTCAAGCATCCCTATCTGGTGCTGGGGCTGGCCTTCCTCCTCGTCGCGATATTCTTGAAGTTTTCCCCGCTGCCCAACCGCATCGACCTGGACGCGGTGAAGGCTTCCGAAGTGCAGGACGAAAGCCGCCAGGTGCAGCGCAAATCCGCCCTGGCGTATCCGCAGCTGGTGCTGGGGATGCTGGCGATCTTCGTCTATGTGGGCGTGGAGGTTTCCACCATTTCCAACCTGCCGGCGTACCTGGAGGAAGGGTTGGGCATCCAGACCAGCCAGCTTGCGCCCTATGTTTCGCTGTACTGGGCCAGTCTGATGATCGGGCGCTGGACGGGGGCGGCGGGTGCGTTCGACATCGGCGCGGGTGCGAAGAAATGGTTGATGCTGATCCTGCCGTTCCTGGCTTTCGGCGTGTTCCTCGCGGTGAATGCGATCGCCAAGCACGACGTTACGCAGTTCTTCGGCTACGCGGCCATCATCCTGGCGATGATCGCCGTTACGCTGGCCAGCCGAGGCAATCCGGCGCGGATGCTGTTGTACTTCGCCCTGTGCGCGATTGTCGCGCTCCTGATCGGCATCTTTACCGGCGGCAAGGCCAGCGCGGTGGCCTTCATCAGCGTGGGCCTGTTCTGCAGCACGATGTGGCCGTGCATCTTCGCGCTGGCCATTTCCGGCCTGGGCCGCAACACCAACCAGGGCAGCAGCCTGCTCATCATGATGATCATGGGTGGCGGATTCATCAGTTTGTTGCAAGGCATGCTGGCCGATCGCGTGGGCATCCACGCCAGCTTCTGGGTCGGCGTGGCCTGCTTCGCCTACCTGGCGTTCTATGCCGTCTGCGCCACCCGCGTGCTGCGCCGGCAGGGCATCGAACTGGAGCGGATCGACGGCGGCGGGCATTGATGCTCCAGCGCATCCATCACGTCGCGGTCATCTGTTCGGATTACGCCGTCTCCAAGCGGTTCTACGTGGAAACGCTCGGCCTGCGCGTGCTGGCCGAGCATTACCGCGAGCAACGGAATTCGTACAAGCTCGACCTGGCCCTGCCGGATGGATCGCAACTGGAACTGTTCTCCTTTCCCGATCCACCGCCGCGGCCTTCGTATCCTGAAGCCTGCGGCCTGCGCCACCTGGCCTTCGTGGTGGAGGACGTGGCGCGCTGCAAGGCGGAGCTGGAAGCGCGCGGCATCGCGGTGGAGCCGGTGCGGATCGACGAATACACCGGCAGGCGCTTCGTCTTCTTCGCCGACCCGGACGGCCTGCCGCTGGAACTGTACGAGGCGCCATAGCGCGGGCCAGCGGCGGCTCTATAGTGGCGGCCTTCCGAGCCGCCGCGAGTTCGCCCGATGCCAGCCTTCCTCTCTGAATCCCAGCTCGCCGATTTCCAGCGCGACGGCGTGCTGGTGCTGCCGGGCTTCAAGTCCAGCGTCGAATGCGCCGCGCTGCTGCAACGCGCGGACGAACTGGTCGATGGCTTCGCGCCCTCGGATTTCCCGACGGTGTTCTCCACCACCGATCAATCCCATGCCCGCGATGCCTATTTCCTGGAATCCGGCGGGGAAATCCGCTTCTTCCTCGAAGCCGGCGCGCTTGGCCCGGATGGAAAGCTGACGCGGGAAAAGCGCGGCGCGGTGAACAAGATCGGCCACGCGCTGCACGACCGCGACCCGTTGTTCTCCGCGTTCGCGCGCGATGCCCGGCTGGCGGCGCTGGTCGCCGATCTGGGCATGGCCCAGCCGAAACTGCTGCAATCCATGCTGATCTTCAAATCCGCCCACATCGGCGGGGAAGTCACCTGCCATCAGGATGCGACCTACCTCTACACCGAGCCTTGCAGTGTTCTGGGCCTGTGGTTCGCGCTGGAGGATGCGACGCTGGAGAACGGCTGCATGTGGGCGCTGCGCGGCGGGCATCGCGGCGGCTTGAAATCGCGCTTCCTGCGCGGCCCGGAAGGGATGCGCACGCAGGTTCTGGACGATGCGCCGTGGCCGGAATTTCCCGATGGCGGCGATTACGTTCCGCTGGCGGCGCCTGCCGGTTCGCTGGTGGTGCTGCATGGCCTCCTGCCGCATCTTTCCGGCCCGAACCGCTCGTCGAAATCCCGTGCCGCCTACACCCTGCATCTGATCGACGGCGCGGCGCATTACCCTGCCGACAACTGGCTGCAACGGCCCGCGAACGATCCGGCGCGGGGCTTCTGAACGTGGCCGCGCTTCCGCAAACCTCGATCCGCGCCCCTTCGCGCAATGGCGCACCCATGGTGCGGCGACGCGAGATCGTGGCCTGGGCGTTCTACGACTTCGCCAACTCCGGCTATACCACGGTCGTCATTACGGCGGTGTTCAACGCCTTCTTCGTCGCGGCGATCGCGGGCCGTGCGGTGTGGGCGACGCTGGCCTGGACGGCGGCGCTGTCGGTTTCCTACGCACTGAACCTGATCGCCTCGCCCTTGATCGGCGCCTATGCCGACCTGCGCGCGAAAAAGCGCGCGTTGCTGCTGGCAAGTTCGGTGCTGTGCATCGCCGGCACTGCCGCGCTGGCCATGTGCGGGCCGGGCGACGTGGCCTTGGCCATCGCCCTCCTGATCGTCTCCAACTTCGCCTTTGGCCTCGGCGAAAACCTGATCGCGGCCTTCCTGCCGGAACTGGTGCGGCCCGAAGCGATGGGCAAGGTGTCCGGCTGGGGCTGGGGGCTTGGGTATCTGGGCGGCCTTTTGACGCTGGGCCTGTGCCTGGCGTGGATCCAGGGCAGCGGCAGGCCCGCGTCGGAAACCGTGCCGCAAAGCATGCTCATCACCGCCGCATTGTTCGCGCTCGCCGTGCTGCCGACCGTGTTCCTGCTGCGCGAACGCGCCACGCCGCAGGCCGCCTCCACGCGCACGGTCTGGGCCGAAGCTTTTGGCCGCGTGTTCGACGCCTTGCGCGGCAGCGGCCACTTCACCGACCTGCGCCGCTTTCTGGTCTGCATCGTCTGCTACCAGGCCGGCGTGCAGACCGTGATCGCGCTGGCGGCGATCTATACCGAGCAGGCGCTGGGTTTCACCACCGCGCAGAGCATCACGCTGATCCTCGTGGTGAACGTCGCCGCCGCTGCGGGCGCTTTCGCATTCGGCTCGGTGCAGGATCGCCTCGGGCACCGCCGCACGCTGGCGATCACGCTGGCCGGCTGGCTGCTCGCCATCGGCCTTTTGTACTTCTCCGACGACAGAGGCATGGTGTGGATCGCCGCGAACGTCGCCGGCCTGTGCCTGGGCGCTTCCCAATCCGCCGGCCGCGCCCTCGTCGGCTACCTGTGCCCGCCGGGCCGCGAGGCGGAAATCTTCGGGCTGTGGGGCTTGGCGGTGAAACTGGCCTCGATCCTCGGGCCGCTCAGCTATGGCGTGGTGAACGCCGCCACGCACGGCAACCACCGCGTCTCCATTCTGACCACGGCGGTGTTCTTCGTCGCCGGATTGCTGCTGTTGGCGCGCGTCGATGTGCGGCGCGGGCATGCGACGGCGGAGCAGGAGTAGTTATAGATCCGGCCCGTAAACAGTCGCCGTAGTAGAGCTTGCTCCGCTGCTTTGGCTTCAAGCCGAGCAAGCTCGGCTCTACGGTAGCGAGATGGATGCGACCATTTGAGGGCCAATAGGCACGATTGCCTGCATGCGGCATGTAGGGATGGCGAGCGGTTATTTCAGCCGCGTGGGCAAGGCGTGAAACAGTGCCGGCCCACCCATCCCGCCGGAGTGCTCTCCCATGTCTGTCGTGTGCCGTTCTTCCCTGTCCCGGGGCATCGTTGCCCTTGTCGTGTCCTTCGCGTTGAGCTTGTCCGCCTTTCCCGCCAACGCGCTGGATGGGGAAGGTTCGCCCTTGCGCCAGCATCTGGCCGCCAAGCGCGAAGCCATTGCCGCACAGTCCGCGCAGGATGCGAAACCGCAGGCCATCCACGCCAAGGTCACCGCCGAGAGCCGTTCCGGCGTGCGCCGCCTGCGGCTGGGCGACAACGGCAAGTTCCAGTACATCAGCGACAGCGGGCGCGGCTTCGCCGGCTACAACCTCGGCGCAGGCTCGTGGGATTCGCTGGTCGGCACGCTGGCCAGTTCCGTGGCCGACGAATACCTGGTGCAGGCCGCGTTGCGCAACGTGCCGCTGGATGCGCTGGACATCGTGTTCACCAGCATCCCCGAGCGCAAGAGC
>CAZHXV010000079.1:0-11743 GCA_964536455.1 uncultured Aquimonas sp. | reverse complement strand
GGCGATCATCCGGCGCGTGGCCCGCATCGAGCAAGGCAACTTCGGCGATCACAAGAGTTCTGTCGTGATGGCGTCTGGGAGCTGCGCATCGACGTAGGGCCGGGCTATCGAGTCTATTACGCCCAATCGGGGCAGCGATTAGTGTTATTGCTCTGCGGTGGAGACAAGCGAACACAAGACACGGACATTGATCGCGCCGTGGACTATTGGCAAGACTGGCAACGGAGAGCTGACGAATGAGAAGCAGAACCCATGACGATGCGATGGCTGAGGTATATCGTAACGATCCGGAGCTCGCACTCGACGTCATCAACGGCATCCTGGAGGACGGGGATCAGGCTGAACTGCTGACCCTGCTGCGCCAGCTCGCGCAGGCGTTTGGTGGTGTGCAGGCAGTGGCCGAGCAAGCACACCTGAACCCGACGCAGCTCTATCGCACGCTCTCACCGAAGGGTAATCCTGCGTTGAACAACCTGACCGCTATTCTCAAGGCGATGGGACTGCGACTGGCGGTGCAACCGATAGATTCAACGCCAGCGCACGCAGCCTAAGGAATCCCTGTTAGAGCCCTTACTTAATGCCTCAGTCCGCTGATTGCATGCTCCTGCTGATCTTTCTTAGCTGAAGCTCCATCCAATCTTTACAGATCCTCAAAGCTGGTATTGCTCAACTGAGCGGGCCATTGAAGAACCACCAAGCCCTCATTTGCGGCGGCAGTACGATGTAGCATCTGCCGCTAGCATTGCGGTCGGGATTCGGCGAAGCCTTCGATCCCAAACGCTTCGCCAAGGATCACGGCATCGAATCGGTCGCTTCACAGCGAACATAGGATCTCCGCTAACCCGCCGCCACCGCGTTGCGTCCATGTTTCTTGGCCTGGTAGAGCGCCTGATCGGCGCTCTGCATCAGGGCCACGAAGTCCGCCGTTTGCGGCGGGGTGCGGGTGGAAAGGCCGATGCTGATGGTGACGCGACCGGCGGTCGGATGGCCTTCATGCGGGATGCCGAGGGCTTCCACGCGCTGGCGCACGGTTTGCGCCACGGCATTGGCGGCGGCGGTGTCGGTGCGCGGCAGGATCACGGCGAATTCCTCGCCGCCGTAGCGCGCCACCAGCGCGCCTTCGCGTTCGACGCCGCCGGCCAGGGCGTTGGCGATCTGTTGCAGGCAGCGGTCGCCGGCGGGGTGGCCGTAGAGATCGTTGTAGGGCTTGAAATGATCCACGTCGATCATCAGCAGCGACATCGGCTCCCCGGTGCGCGTGGCGCGGTGCCATTCGCGCTCCAGGGTTTCGTCGAAGGTGCGGCGGTTGGCCAGGAGCGTCAGCGCGTCGGTGGCGGAAAGTTCGCGCAACCGGTCTTCCAGGCGCTTCTGCACGGTCACGTCGCGGAACACCATCACGTAGTGCGGCGCGTTGTCGCCGGCGTCGTTCGCCGCGTCGATGCTGGCCTCCATCGGGAAGCGCCCGCCGCCGGCGCGCGCCGCCCACAAGGTGCCGTCCCAGTGTTCGGCCTGTTGCAGGCGGCTGTGGATCTGTTGGATCGCATCCTCCTCCTCGAACAGCGTCAACGGCTTGCCGCGCACCACTTCGGCGGCGAATCCGGTGATCCTGCCGAAACCGGGGTTGGTGCTGACCACGCGCATCTGCGAATCCAGGACCACGATGGCCTCGCCGGTGTGCTGGACGACCACATCCGCCAGCCGCAGCCGGGCCTGGGCGCGCTCCAGTTCGTCCAGTTGCCGCTGCAACTGGCCGTTGAGGGTGGCCAGGTGTCGCGCATTGGCCTTCTGGATGTGCAGGCCGAGCAGGAACAGGGCTTCCAGCAGCAGCACCAGGCCGGACATGGCGAGCGCGAAGCTGCGGTAGCGCGCCTGGGAGGCGAGCCAGAAATCGGCGCGCATGTCCATGCCCAGCACCGCCAGGATGGTGCCGTTGCGGTCGCGCACCGGCGCCAGCGCCGTGACCCAGTGGCCCCAATGGTCGGCATAGGCCGGCTGCACCACGGCCACGCCGTTGCGGTAGGCGAGGAATATTTCCTTGGAAGGCCCGTCGTAGAGATCGCCCGGTGCGGAATAGTCCGGCGACTGCGGCGCTTCGGCGTCGGCCAGGAAGATCATCAGCTCCGGCGTTTCCTCCGAAGGACGCATCAGATAGACGAAGCGGAAATCCGGATTCACCTCGCGCGCGCGGCGAAGCTCGTCGCGCACCGCAGCGAAATCCGCCGTGTGGGTGTCGGCGGGAGTGCCGGTAAGGCTGGCGACCGGCCCGGATTCCAGCATGGCGGCGGCGGTTCGCGCCAGCGACAGCAAGCGCCCGGTAATCAGCGCATCGCCGGTGGATACGACGAAACGGACGAACCAGAACGACGCCAGCAGCGTGAGCAACAGAATCGCCGCGCCGATCCACAGATGAGTGCGGTCGGCGGGGCGCACGGATGAGTTGGACATGCGGAACCCCCTTTGCGGGAGTTTAAGGCATTGGGCCGGGTTGATCCGGCCGCGACTTCCGCTTTTTCACACCGTGGCTGCCGCCGGTTCAGTCTGCGCGGGTGCCCACGAATAGATACACCGGCACCCGCAGGCCCGGCAGATAGGGCAGCTTCGCCATCCGTTCCTCGATCCGGTGCCTCGGCAGTATCCGCATCAGGGTGTCGAGCCGGAACGGATCCAGCCGTACGCCATCGTGGCCGAACCAGCGCGGCCAGAACTGGCGCGTAAAAAGACCGTGGCGTTTCATGCCGCGCGGTGGGTTCGCGGAAGATACGTAGAAATCCACCACGCCGAGCGTGCCGCCGGGTTTCAACATGGCGACGGCGTTGTCGATCGCGCCGCGCCAGTCCTCGATCATCGTCAGCGCGTAGGAGAAGTAAACGCAATCGACCGGCCGTTCCGGCCGCCAGGCCGTGGCGTCGGCCTCGACGATCCGTACGTTCGGCCAGCCGCCCACGCGCTGCCGCGCTTTTTCCAGCATCGGCGCGCACAGATCGACGAGGGTGAAATGCAGGTCGGCGCGGCGATCGGGCGGGAAGAATTCGAGATTGCGGCCGGTGCCGCCGCCCAGTTCCACGACCTGCGCGCCCGCCGGCGGATGAAGCCGCGCGATCAGTTCCGCACGGCCGTGCAGCAGGCGTTCGCGGAAGGCGTCGTAGTCGGCCGCCTGCGGGCCGTAGAACGAGGCCAGCCGTTCAGCGGCACCGGCATCGCTGCCTTTGGACATGCCGCGCAGCAGGCCACGCAGCACCTGCCAATCCTGCGTCAGGGTTTCATGCCGGGACATCGGCGACGACGAAGCCGGCATAGGTATGAACGCGGTCGGCCGGGTGCAGCGCGGCGGCCAGGTCGTCGCGGAAATGCAGCAGGTCGCGCAGTGCCTTCCGCGCAGGTCCAACGCGCAGGCCGTCGAGGAAGGCTGCATTCGCCTGCGCGCTGCGCAGCAGGATGCGCGCGCCGGGCGCGGCGCGTTCGAGGATCGCCTCCCATTCCTCGACCAGTTCTCCGGGGCGCTCGGCCGCCATCCAGTCCATGTGGTCGAGCAGCACGAAGCGCGTCAGCGGTTCGGCATGGTGCTTCAGGAAGTGGGTGATGTAGCCGGTGGCCGGCTTCACGCGCGCCGCCGCGCCGGCCTTCAGGGCCGCAAAGCCGGCCTGGGTCAGGTATTCGGGGCAGCAGTCGCGCGCGTAGCGGCCGGTGACGTAAACGCGCCAGAAGTAGTTGTTGGAGAGCGGCAGTTCGCGCACCACGTATTCCAGCGCTTCGCGGATGAAGCCGGCGGCGCGGCCGTCGTGTGATTCCTCCACCAGCTTGCGTTGCGTGTGCGGCACGCCCAAGAGGCTCATCGTCACCTGGCGCGAAAGCAGCCAGTTCACCGGCTTGTTCCACAGCCGCGGCGCAATCTCGCGGTCGTAGATGGCGCGCTGTTCTTCGATGCTGCGTGCGGCGAACAGCGCCTTCAGCGCCATGGAAAGGCGCGGCTGGAGCCTGAAGAAGCGCGCCGCGCCGCGCGCCACCAGGCCGGAAAGGCCATGGAAATAGAAGCTGCGCTTGGGATCGGCGAACCAGCGCCAGCGTTCGTCCCAGAACGTGCGCGCGAACGGTGACAGGCGCGGGCGCAGTTTCTGCCGATAGAGTGCTTCGGCGTGCGCATGGAAGCCGTGGCCGAACAGCGCGAAGAAATCCTCGTATTCCAGTTCCGCGATGCCGGCGAGCTTGAGTTCCAGCAGCGCGGTCTGGCGCGGGTTCGCATCCACCGCATGCACTTCGCCTGCTCCGGCCAGGGCGTAATCCAACGCGTTGCAGCCGGCGCTGGCAATCACCAGCAGGCGGTCGCGTTCGGAAAGATCCAGTGCCTGCCGATCCACCGCCGGGTCTTCCCAGCAGGCGTTGTAGATGAGATTGCGCGCGGTGATCGCATCGAAGATGCGGCGGTCGATGCGTTCGCGCAGGCCCGGTCGCGTGGCGGTGGCGGCGTGGTTCATCGAAATGTCCGGCGGGGCAATCCGCGCATCGTCGCGGGCGGATGTGACGCAGAAGTGACGGCGACGGTCAGAAAATCGTCACCGCAGCGCAATGCTGCGGTGATTCGCGAGCCTGACCATGTGCTCCCGGATCGCTTCCGGGAAAATCACGATGACGCACCGCTTCCGCAGCATCTTCGTCTCCGACGTGCACCTGGGCACGCCGGACTGCCAGGCTGGATACCTGCTCGATTTCCTGCGCTCCACGCGCAGCGACTATCTGTACTTGGTCGGCGACATCGTGGACATGGAGGCGATGGCGCAGCGCAGCCAGTGGCCGCGGGCGCATCGCGAGGTGGTGGCCGAACTGTTCGCGATCGCCGCGCGCGGCACCTGTGTGACCTACATTCCCGGCAACCACGACGCACCGCTGCGCGGCCTCTGCGGGCAGCGGCTGGGCAACATCGAAGTGCAGCGCAACGCAGTGCATGTGGGTGCGGACGGACGGCGCTGGTTCGTCAGCCACGGCGACGAGTTCGATCCGGAGCGGATCGGCCGCACCTGGCTGGAGTGGATCGGCGAGCACGGCCACCGTGGCTTGTGCGCGCTGAATCGCACCGTCGCCAGCCTGCGCCGCCGTGCGCGAATGACCTACCTGCCGCTGTCGATCATCGCCAAGACCCGGCTGGCCGGCGCGATGGCCTACATCGACGCCTACGAGCGCCGCGTCGCCGCATCCTGCGAGAAGGCCGGCTACGACGGCCACATCTGCGGCCACATCCACTACGGCAACCTGCGCCGCATCGGCAACGTGCTGTACCTCAACGACGGCGACTGGGTGGAGCATTGCACCGCGCTGGTCGAGACCGACGCGGGCGCGATGCAACTGCTGCACTGGAGCGAGGAACGCGCCGAACTGGCGCACGCGGGCCGGGATCGCCTCGTCCCGGCTCACGTCGGGCCGCTGGCCTTCGTGCCGCTGGCGCGTGCCGCGCAGTTGCCGCAGCCGTGCAGGATCGGTTCGGCCGGTTCCTGAAATCGGTTCCTGAAAACCGCCTGATCGAGGAGGTGCCGCAGGCGCGGCGCGCGGCGGGCAGCGCGTATGCTCGGCGCATGGAACTGCTGCATTTCATCGTCCGCCTGGGATTGGCCGTGCTTCTGGCCGGCTTGGCCACGCTGCCGCCGGCGCGCGCCCAGACGATCTTCGCCGATGGCACCGAACACGCACCGCTGCCGGGCGGCAGCAATTACCTCTGGTTCGGCGACGACGGCGCGTGCGAAGCTAATTCGCGCGATGCCTACGGATTGGTGGCGCGCTACCACGAAACGCTTGTGGGGCAGGGCACGGTGCGCGCCATCGCACAGCGCCAACTGGCGACGATGCGCGGGCGCGGGATGCGCCGGCTGAGCCTTGGCATCTATTTCATGCACCATCCCGCGGCGGGCGGCACGTTGGTGGATTCGGCCAATGCCGCGCACGTTGCCCAGGCCGTGGCCAACATCGCCGCGCTGCTGGCCGACGTGCGTGCCGCCGGTTACCGGGAAATCCTGTTCCGCTTCTTTCCCACCGACAACATCAACCCCTCGCAGCCGGCATTCCCCGCCTATGGCAGCAACGGCTACGCCGCACGGGTGGAGGAGTACTGGAACCTGGTGCGGCAGGTGCGCCCGGTGCTGGCGTCGTCCGGTCTGGCCTACCGCATCGATCTGGGCGTGGAACTGGCCCCGCGCGATGCGAACCCGGCCTGGATACCCGAGCGCGACCGCTACAAATACCCGGCCAACGAAACCTGGAGCCGTACCGTGCGCACGCTGTGGCAGCGCTACACGGCCGATTACGGCGGCGAAGACACCGTCGGTTTCTCCTTCTTCGTGGACGACGACCAGAACCGCGCCCGCTCCCGCGTTCGCCACATGCGCTACGTCTATGAAGGCCGCTATCCCCCGGTTTTCGCATTCGACCTCTACGCCGGGGAAACCTACGACGAGGGCGGCAAGTTCCGGCTGATGGATGGCTTCATGACCAGCCAGAACCCTTCCGGGGCGAACTGGAACACGGCGGGCTGGATTCTTTCCGAAGCCTATTACGAAGACCCGCTTGCCGCCGAAGCCATTGCTGCGGCGATGGCCGATACCGGGCGCACGGTGCTGTACCTGACGCAATGGCCGCTGGATCGCGCAGGCACGTGCGAAACGCTCCATGTCAACGTTGCCCCGCCCTTCGACTGGCAGGCGTATCCGGCGGCAGGCCTGTCGGTGCCGAACGTCGCCGATCCGCCGTTGCGGGCCCGTTGCGGTGCGCGATGCGCGCCGTGATTCCAAATTTCCGCGCCGCCTTCGTTCTGGACGGGACGGAGAACGACAATTTCGAGGTTCGATCCATGCATCCTGGCATCGCGGTTCGCTTCTTCCTGGCGGCGGCTGGAACGGTCGCCGCGGCCTCCACCTTCGCCGCCGCGCCGCCGCGCTTTCCGGTGGGCTCGGTCTGGCACGAGAACATCGCCAGTGCCGCCGTGCATCCGCAATCGGCGCAGATGATCTCCACCTTGAACGCGCGCGGCGGCTGGGGGCCGGTGGCCGGCATCGACCATCGGATGCACATCGATTTCTCGATCCACGTCTATCACGACGCGCCGCTGGATGCGCCGACCTATGAAGTGGTCGAACACAAGGCCTACGAAGACTATTACCTGCCCGATTGCGAGCCGCTCGGCACGCGGATGCCGGTGCCGGCCGACGCCGCCTTCGAGGACGACGGCGATGGCCAGCCGCTGGTGTGCGACAACGAGGACAACGATTGCCACCTGATCGTGCAGCAGGGCAACAAGCTCTACGAACTGTACTCGGGCAACCTTGCCGATGGCCCGGACGCGGGCAGCGAGCCGGAACTGGACGCTTTGTGCCTGGCGGTGTGGGAACTGTCGGCGGTGTATCCGGCGCAAGGCCGAGGCGAACACTGCACCAGCGCCGATGCCGCAGGTTTCCCCATCGCGCCGCTGATGCCGAACGCGGACGAAGTGTTTGCCGCTGCGCAGCAAGCCGGCGCCGATCTGGGCCACGCGATCCGCTTCATCCTGCCGAACGATCGCATGGCCAGCGATGCGAGCCTGGGGGGCGTGCAAGGCCGGCTCTACGTGCGCCCGGCCACGCACGCCGGCGGCCCGAGCGGACCGGCGGAATCCGTGCCCTATGGCGCCAGGCTGCGGCTGCGCGCCGATTTCCCCATGGCCGGCTACAACCCCGCCGCGCAAACCATCCTGCGCACCATGCAGCGCTACGGCATCGTGCTGGCCGACGGCGGCAACATCGCGCTCACCTTCGAAAGCGACCGCCACACCAGCCACACCTGGGCCGAACTGAGCATCACCCCGCAAATCTTCTGGAGCGGCAGCACCGGCAACCGCACCCCGGTGAAGGTCACCGATTTCGCCGTCCTGGACACCGGCCCGCGCATCGCCGAAACCTACGACTGCGAACGCACCTTGGTGACACCGGAGGAACCGAATGAGGATTTCATCTTCGGGAGCGGGTTCGAGGGGTGAATCCGCCGCCGTGCCCCGTCCCGACAGACAGTTGGATATGAAGCGACGCAGTGGGTTGGGCTGGGCCATTAGACCCAACACTGCATGTGTGGACTATTTTTCGCGACAATAAAAAGGGAATACGGAAAATCTTAATTCCTTGTCTGCGTCACTAGTAAATTGCGCCGGATTCCCAAATGCCGTGTATTCAATAAAACCTTGAAGTTCACCATGTGGTGCGATTCGATGAAAGCCGCACCCGCCAGGGCAGTAGGCGCTCATCAAAGGACTTTGTGCCAGAAATACGCCAGAAGCAGACTCGACAAAAACATCGCTCTTCTCAACCGTGAAGAACCCCGCTGTGTTTGGCCAATCCTCCTTAGATATGCAAAGGTGGCGATCATCTTCGGACTTCAAGGAAATATCAAATCGCTGCTCTGCTACGTTATCCATGACATCAAGGTGGTAGCTATTATTGAAGGGCCGTACGGTTTCATGCGAGCACGAAGCCAGTGCAATCACCCACCCAATGATGGGGAGAAATTTGACCTGCATCGCATTCATTGTACGAAGTCCATCAAGTGATCAGGGTTTGTCAGCCTGGGCTGGGAAGTTCTTAAAACTTCCTATTTGCTCTGATGACCCGTATTTGTAGCCTTTGAATCCATTGGCCGGCACATCTCTGTATCCATGAACAGCGTGAGCTGTTTCGTGGCCAGCAGCCCATGACAGGCGAGACTTGTTACCAAAATTTGCATGTGAAGTGCATTCCCCTTGGAGTCAACGAGGATCTTGCAAAGATTCAATTGTTGCGGTTCGCAAGCTCACCGCAACCTAGCGAACTGACACCGATACCCAGGCATCGGGTAATTACTCAACTTGTACACCCCTACCCCCCAGTACTCCACGCAGAAGACGGGTCTTGACGCACCAATACCGTGCCAACTGGGAGATTCACATAGCCCGAAAATTCCGGGATGTGTTGCAATACTTCAGAAATGCTCCATACATTAGCATCAGACCAGTCTTCATCTTGAGCGCGGCAAAGGAACTGCCAACCACTATCGGCAGGCTCCTCTGGTAAGTCTCTTTGAGCATAGAGAATTGGTGCCGAAAGTCTTGCGATATGACCGCAAACAATCGCCGCACAATTCACTCCCACTTCGTCGTTAGCATTCATTCCGTTTTATCCCATTTATCTTTATTTTATTTTCGTGACAATACTTGCGCATTCGCAGGGTCATTAGTTCCGCCAAGAGAGCGTGGAACCTTGTGATCCACTTGCACCTCATTTTGAGGCGGTGTTACGCCGCTTCTAGATTTCTCTGCGGGCACCAACGGTGTGCCACTCAAATCTGATTTCAGTTCGCCATCATTACGCGCTCGATTGGCAGCCAAAATCTCCTTCTTTTGCGCAGGAGTAAATTTAGCTCCTGGGCGGTATGTCTTCTGTTTTGTTATTACGATAACCGTCGCCTTTGCCACTGCACCAGCAACAGCCGCCCCTGAATAATCCCCCGAGTCCATGAACTCTCCAACCGCAACGCCCATCGCGGCCCCTTGTTCCGCCGCACTCCCTTCTGTTGTCGCGGCTGCTTCGCCACCAGCCCAAACTCGGAGTTGTTCGTGGTTGTTGCGCAGCATGAGTCCAACGGCTGCGCCGTAAGCGCGGTCGGCTGCATCCCGTCCATCGGGGTCGGTAAATCGGTAGGGATTGTTATTGGCGTAAACCCTGTGACCCGTCGCGCACCTGCGCCGCCGACGATGCGCGGCCTTGATGCGGTGCGGGGTTGCGGTGGCAAGCAGGGCCGACACGCGTTCTGGTCTCCGGCAAAAATCCCTTGAGGCGCTTTGTCGCTTACGGAACGCTCGCCGTCAAGGCGCGCTCCACCTGTTGCCCACATGCGCTGCGCTATGCGTTCGTGCGCGAGCGCATGGACACCTACTTGACCAACGGCATCCCGATGGCCGAGGCCCTTGCACGCACCAGCATGGATCTGGGGCATGGCGATGGCCGTGGGCGCTGGGTCAAGTCGGTTTATTTGCGGTAGCGGTAGCGATAACAACGCCAAGGCCCGCCGGGGCGGGCCTTGGCATCAGGCAGCGGAATCGCTTCGCGGTTCCGCCTTACGGCCTTATGTATTTAAATCCAGTCTCGACCTGGCCCCCTCCCCAATCCAATCGCCATTCTTATTCCGAACCAACTCTTTCCTTGTCCTGGAAAGTACGGATTGCGCCCAATTCAAAAACCAATCCGGCTTCTCGATTAATTCCCCGTTAGAGAGTCGCTTGGTCGAGTACCAAAAACGTCCTCTTTGAATTCCTTCATCACCATCCATTGGCTGAATAAATTCAATCGCCAGCAACTCGCTTGAATCAACCCGCCCACCCGAAATCGCATCCATGACATCTTTCGACCTAGACGGCTCACACAAATAGGCCACAGCCCAGTCGCCATCCTCTTTTTCAAGGGCACTTGAAATATGATAGGGAAGTTCATCGGTGCGCTTGATAAGAGCGCACCCTTCATTTTTTCTTATGGACTCCAACAGATGAAATTGATCAGAGGCCGTCAGATAGAAATTTATTTGCTTCCCAATCATTTGTCGTAAGGATGATAGTTAAGAGGCACATCAGGCAGTGCCGTATTGATATCCTCGATGGCTCTCCGCTCTCTGGCAACGGGGCTACCATCAGCCGTTGACTTCCCAACTTGATGAATCTCTGAAACCTTACCAGTCTTAGGGTCGATGCCAGCCACATCTGCATAACGAGTTTCTTTATTTCCGCCAGGAGTGTCCACTTTGTATTCCTGCGCCGCCTTGAGACCTCGCGACTCAACGTCATCTTTGACCTCCGCAACTTTGCCTTGATGCGCTGGCCCTCCCTTTTTCCCGTTGGGATTCGGCACCTTGCTAGCGACCTTGCTAATCGACTTGATTATCTGAATGGATTTGACAGGGGTAGGAACGGCTCCCAAATGATCCATTGGCGTCAAGGTTTCCGTTGCCTCTCCCGGAGCCGGCGCATTCGCAACGTCCGAATGCACCATCATCCCAATGACCGCAGGAACAATTAGCCATGGGAACCGCCCATCGGAGTCCGTATAACGATAGGGATTGTTATTGGCATACCAGTACCGATTGAAGCTGCTGTGGCTTGCTCCGACCGGATCGGGGCTGACGAACCCGGTTTCGGGGTCATGGTAGCGCTGCTGCATGTAGATGAGTTGCGTGGCGGCGTCCATCGCATGGCCGGTGAAGCCGGGGCCGTCGCGCCAGGTGCCGTCGTGCGGTGCGCCGTAGGCGTCGTTCCAGCTTCGGTAGATTTGGGTGCGGTTGCTGGCGGTCTTCACGCTCGGCGTGCCGCGCGGGTCGCTGTGCAGGGTGTTGGTCGTGATCATGGTGCCGCTGATCGGCCGCGTGCGCTCGCCCACCAGTTGGCCGGCGAGCGCGACGAATTCGGTGCGCTCGTTACTGCCGCTGTCCTCGATGTAGCGCAAGGCTCCGCTGCGGTCGTACACCTGGTAGCGCGTGCCCCACAGCGGCTCGGTGGTGCTGACCCTTCGCCCGTGGGCGTCGTAGCGGTAGGCGATGCCGCTGGCGTCGATGAGCCTTCCGGCGCGGTCGAAGGCGACGCCGTAGGTGACGCTGATGAGGGGGTCCTCAAGGCCGTTGCGGAAGATCGTCGGGGGCGTGTACGTGGGATTGCCTTCGCTGTGGAAGGTGCGGCTTTGCCATTCACCGCGGGTGTTCCAGGCGTATGAGCGTT
>CAZHXV010000078.1:0-11775 GCA_964536455.1 uncultured Aquimonas sp. | reverse complement strand
CGCCGCGCGCGCTGTCGCCCAGCATCTGCGCGGCCAGCGCGCGCGGGGAGGCGCCGATGCACAGGCGCAGGCCGAATTCGGCGGTGCGCAGCTTCTGCCGCAGCGCCGCCACCGCATACACGCCGAACGCCGCCAGCAACAGTGCCGCCAGCGCGAATGCGCCGACAGTACGGGCGAAGAAGCGCGCTGGGGCGAGCTGCTCGTCCATCTGTTCGTCCATCGACACGATCAACGAGGCTGCCTTGCCCGGCGCGACCCGGTTCAGGGCGTCGGCCAGGAGATTTTCGTAGCCCGCCAGCGGCTGGCGCGCGGCGACGAGGAAACTCATCGCATTGGTGACTTCGGACGCGAACGGTATCCACAGTTCCGGTTCGGGCGGCGCGCCCAGACCGTTGTTGCGCACATCCGCACTGACGCCGACGATCCGGTACGGCACGCGCGGGCGATCCAGCAGGGAAAGTTCCACGATGCGACCCAGCGGATCCTCGGCGCCGAACAGGCGATGCGCCATTTCGCGGTTGAGCACCGCCACTTTCTCGCCGCCGAAACGGTCGTCCTGACCGATGTTGCGGCCCTGCACGATGGGGATGCGCAGCGTCGAGGCGTATTCGGGCGAGACGCGGCGCACACCGGCCATCCACGGCTCGGGTTCGGCGCGCTCGGGCAGCATCGGGGCGCGGCTCATGTTGCCGATCTGCGAAGTCAGCGGCGCGGAACTGGCCACGCCCGCGCTTTCCACGCCGGGCAGGGCCAGCAGTTCCTCGCGCAGGCGGCGCGCGAACTCCAGCCGTTGCAGCGGGCCGCCGTCGTGGAATACCTGCAAGGCATAGACGTTCTCGTGGCGCAGGCCAGGATCGACCGCTTGCAGACGCCACAGGCTGAAAAGAAAGGCGCCGCCGGCGACCAGGCTGGTGGTGGAAAGCGCCACGCCCAGCATCGGCAGCCAGCCGCGCCGCGACGCCGCACCCACCACGCCCTTGCCGCCGCCGCGCATCGCTTCGCTGGCCTCGCCGCGCGGATGCAGCGCTCCCGCCAACAGGGCGACCAGTGGCGCCAGTGCGGCAAAACCTGCGGCGATGCCCAGCGTCTTCGCGTCGATGGCGATGGCGTCCACGCGCGGCAGGCTGCTGCGCGCCAGTTCGCGCAAGCTCTCGATGCCGAACAGCGCCAGCGCCACGCCGAGCGCCAGCGCCAGCACGGTGAGCACACCGATTTCCAGCATTTGGCCGCGCACCAGCCGCGCGCGGCTCGCGCCCAGGGCCTGCGCCACGGCCTGCTCGTGGCGGCGCGCAGTCTGGCGTGCGTCGATCAGGATGGCGGCGTTGGCGCAGGCGATCAGCAACACCAGAAACGCCACCACGAACGCGCCCCAGAGCGTGCCGCGCACCTCGCCGACGATACTGTCCAGCAGCGGGCTGGGACGCAGTTTCCAGCGGCCCAGCGTTTGTTCCTGCTGTTCGGCCAGCGTGGCGGAAAACGCATCCAGACGTCGCGCCAACTCCGCATCGCCAATGGCGGGATCGAGCCGAGCCACGGCGGATACGGCGCGCGCTTGCCACGTCCAGCGCCGCTCCAGCGGGTAGCTGTCGCGCGGCAGGGGCCGCCACGCACCGATCTGGTTGGGGTAGTTGAAATCCGCCGGCATCACCCCGGCCACGCGCAGCCTGCCGTCCGTAGTTTCCACCGCGCGCCCGATCACATCCGGATCGCCGCCAAACAGTCGCCGCCATTCGCGGTGCGAGAGGATCAGCGCATCGCCGCGCTCGAAATCCTCCGGCACGAAGCCCGTCCCGAGCAGCGGCGCGCGCCCCAGCGCCGGGACGAAACCTTCGCTCACCCGAAAGATGGTGATCTCGCGCGGATGCCCACCGTCCTGCACCGTGATGCCGTTCCAGTCGTAGTAGCCGAATTGCGCAAACGGCCTGTTGCTCTCGTCTCCCCGCATGGCTTCGTCCAGCCGCACCGCTTCCAGTGGCGTCAGCCCGCGCTGGCGCTCGCCGGTTTCGGCGCTGTAACCGTCCACTGTCACCACACGCTCGGGGTCGGGAAACGGCAGGCTGCCGAGTACGCCGCGCAGCACGCCCACCATGATCGCGCTGAAGGCGATGCCCAGCGCCAGCATCAGCAGCACGGCGAGGCTGAAACCGGGCGCCTGCGCCAGACGGCGGCAGGCGAAACGAAGCTCGTGCACGAGGCTTGCGATCATTGCGTTCCCCTCATTCTTCCCGCAGCGCCGCCATCGGCTCCACCCGCAGCGCGCGGCGCGCGGGTATGGACACGGCCACCAGCGCGGCGAGCGCGAGCAAGGCCACGACCGCCAGCCAGACGTGGGCATCGACGCTTGCAACATGCGGAATCTGCGCGGTCATCAGGCGGGCGAAGGGCAGGCCCAGGGCCGCGCCCAGGAACAGGCCCAACGCTACCTGCCACAAGCTGCGGCCCGCTACCGCCCTCAACACGCGCCCAGGCGGCGCACCCAGCGCGCGGCGCACGCCGATTTCGCGGGTGCGCTGCGCCACGGCAAAGCCGACCACGCCATACAGCCCCGCCAGCGCCAGAGCCAGGGCCACCGCGCCGAAGCCGGTGAACACCTGGCTCAGGATGCGCACTCCGATCACGGCCTCGTTCAGTACCGCCCCGTAGCTGCGGACCCAGTAGGCAGGCGTATCGGGATCGACCTGCGCCACCGCGCGCAGCAGGCCGTCGGTAAAGCCCACCGGCTTGCCGCGGGTGCGCACCAGCACCGAGAAGAACGGCGGCGCGGCGTGCATCGGCTCGAACACGCTGGGCTGGATGGGATCGTCGATGTCGTCCATCTGCACCGCACGCACCACGCCCACCACGACGGCATGGCGCGGCGCGCCCTGCCCTTCGAGCAGGAAGCGGCGGCCCAGCACGTCGCCTTGCGGCGCGAAACGCTGTACGAAGGTTTCGTCCACCACGATGACGCCATCGTCCAAGGGTGCTCCGAGCGGGTGGACGTCGCCGGAGTTGAACCATCGCCCGCGCAGCAGCCTTGCGCCCATCGTTTCGGCGAACGCCACGTCCACGGCGCTGTAGCCCACGTTCGGCAGGCCGGTTTCAGGGCGCGGCGCGCCCTGTTCCAGCACGTCCACGTCCTGGCCCATCAAGCCAGGCAGCGAAGTACTGAAGCTCACCGCCTCCACTTCGGGATCGGCCAGCAGGCGTTCGCGCAGGCGCTGCACGTAACCGTTGCGCGCCGTGGCATCGGGATAGGCGGTATCGAACAGGCCGACGCGCGCGGTAAGCACTTGCGCGGTATCCAGCCCCAGATCGAAGCGATCCAGCCGCGCGATGGCCTGCAGCCACACCGCCGCGCCGATCAACAACGCGCACGACAGCGCCACTTCGCCCACCACCAGGCCGCGGATCAAGCCATTGATGCCGCGTCCGGACGACACCCGTGCGCTGCCTTCGCGCGAGGAGCCGTGCTCGGTGCGCAACACCGGCAGCAACGCGGTCAGAAGGGCGGTGATCAGCGCCGCCAATGCGGCAAACGCGAACATGCCAAGGTCCGGATCGAAGCTCATCCATTCCGGCGGGCCTTCCTCCGCGCTGGGGAAGCTGCCCAGCATCCAGATCAGCATCGCCTGCGAAACCGGCCACGCCAGCGCCAGTGCGAGCATGGCCAGAAGGCCGGTCTGGGCCAGCAACTGCAACGCCAACCGGCTGCGTGTGGCGCCCAGCGCGCTGCGCAGCCACAGCTCGCTGCCGCGCGCCACCATGCGCGTGAGCAGCAGACTGGTGGCATTGGCGCAGGCCACCACCAGCACCAACACTACGGCCAGGGCCATGATCCAGAACAATGCGCGCGTCGTTCTGTCGGTGAAGCCGTAGGCGAGCAGCTGCACGCCCACGCCGCGCGCGGCGCTTCGCATCCGCGCCGGCTCGCGCTGCAAGGCATCCTGATACCAGCCATCGAGCGCGGTTTTCACCTGCGCCTGCGTTGCGCCGTCGCGCAGACGCATCACCACATCGAAGCCGTCGCCACCACCTTGCCGGGCCAGCGTGGCGGGAACCCAGAGCCGCTCCATCCTGGGATAGACGAATCCCGGCTCCATCACGCCCACGACCCGCGCCGGGCGCGCATTGACGCGGATGTCGCGCCCGATTACCTCCGGATCGGCCTGATAGCGCTCGCGCCAGAGGCGTTCGGACAGCACCACCACGGACGGCGCGCCGGGTTGTTCGTCCTGCTCGGCGAAGCCTCGTCCGAGCAATGGCCTTGCGCCGAGCAGGGCGAACAGATTGGCGGTGACGGCGGCGCCGTCGAAGCGTTCCGGCCGTTCGCCGCCGCTCAGGTTGATGGTGCGCCGGGCGACGCCCGCCACCTGCGCCAGATCGCCCACATGCTCGCGCCATTGCAGCAGTTGCGCGGCGTCGATGGCATCGAAGCGGCTGGTGTCGGGCGCATCGTCGTTGTCGATGAGGCCCGCATCGAGCAATCGATCGGGTTCCGCGAATGGCAAGGGCTTCAAGATCACGCCGTTGACGATGCCGGCGACGAACAGCATGCAGCCCAGTCCCAGCGCCAGCACGCCCGCCACCAGCGCCGCGGCGGTGGGGCGCTGCGCCAGTTCGCGCCAGGCGTTGCGGGTTTCGGCGAGGAAGGTATTCACGGCGATCATGGTTTCGTTTCCTCTTGGCGTCATTCGTGCCGCAGCGCGACCAGCGGGTCGATCCGGCTGGCGCGCCGCGCCGGCAGCCAGCAGGCGAGCAAGGCGATCGCGGCGAGGAATGGCGGCGCCAGCAGCAGCGTCAGCGGGTCGTGCGGGCTGACGCCGAACAGTTGCGATTTCGCCAGTTGCCCGAGGAACAGGGCCAGCAGTACGCCCACGCCCAGGCCGATCAGGGTGAGCCACGCGCCATGCCGCAGCACCAGCGAGAGAATCTGCCCGCTGCCCGCCCCGATGGCCATGCGCACGCCCAGCTCGCCGGTACGCTGGCCTACGGTGAAGGCCAGCACGGCGTAGATGCCCACGGCCGACAGGATCAATGCCACTGCGGCGAAACCGCCGATCAGGTTCATCGGCGCGCGCTGGCCTTGCAGGCTCTGCGCGATGCGCTCATCCAGCATCAGCAGGCCATGCAGCGGCTGTTCCGGGTCGATCCGGCGCAGGGCCGCGCGCAAGGCGTCCGCGGTGGCGCCGGAGGCGACGTTCGGGCCACGCAGCAGCAGGGCGCCGGAGGGGCCGTTGCTCTGGCGATAGGGCCAATACAAGGTTTCCTTGCTCACCACTTCGCGCAGGTTGGCGTGCTTGACCGCTCCCACCACGCCCACCACGGTGGCCCACGACTGGCCACCGTTGCGCCGGATGCGCTGGCCGATCGGATCCTTGCCGTCGAAATACTTCCTGGCCAGCAGCTCGTCGATCACGACCACGGGCTCGCTCAGTGCGGTATCGCTGGCGGCGAAGCTGCGGCCCTTGAGCACCGGTATGCGCAGCGTGGCGAAGAAGCCTTCGTCCACATTGCGCTGGAAGCCATGCGGCCCGCCGCCGCCATCGGGCACGTCGAAGCCGTCGATGGCGTAGGAACCCTGATTGTTGTTGCCCGAGAAGGGCATCGTACTGTCCCAGCTCGCGGACTCGACGCCGGGAATGGCGCGCGCCTCGCGCAGGACGTCCTCCCAGAAGCGGGTGCGGGCATCGCGGTCGGCATAGCGCGATTCGGGTGTGGAGACGAAGGCCGTCAGCACACCGCGTGGATCGAATCCCGGCGATTCGTCCTGCAGTTTCACGAAACTGCGCAACAGCAGGCCGGCGCCGGCCAGCAACGCGGTCGCCAGCGCGATCTGCGCGATCACCAGGGCATTGCGAGAGGCTGCGGCGACGCGACCGCCGCTGCCGATGCGGCCGCTGTCGTTGAGGCTGCGGCTCAGATTGCCGGCGTAGAGCGACAGCACCGGCAGCAAGGCCGCGAGTGCGCCGGTGACAAGGCTCACGCCCAGCGCGAAACCCAGCACCGGCAGATTCAGCGTTACCGGGAACAGGCTCATCGCATCCGCAAGGCCGACGCGCGGCAACAGATGCAGCAGGCCGAGTGCGAGCGCAACGCCGGCGAGGCCACCGGCCAGCGCAATCAGGAGTGCCTCGATCAGCACCTGCCGCGCCAGCCGTGCACGGCTGGCGCCCAGCGCGTTGCGCACTGAAAGCTCCTTCTGCCGCGCGATCAGGCGGGTCAGCAGCAGGTTGGCGACATTGGCCGCGGCGATCAGCAGCACCAGCACCACCGCGCCTTGCAGGATCAGCAGCATCGAACGGTTCTCGCCAACCTGCTGCTCGCGCCAGGAGGTGGCGCGCCCGACAAAATTGCCGGCGCGCAGGAAGCTGGCGAACCCGGCGGCGTTGGGATTGGAAGCCGTCGCGATGCGGTCGGCGTTGCGCGCCACGATCAGGTCGAGTTCGGCATCGAGCGTTTCGATGCTCGCGCCTTCGCGCAGGCGGCCGATGCTTTGCGAATACTCCTGCCCACGCTCGTTGTCGGAGCGCTGTTCCGGCGTGAAGGCGAACGGCGCCCACAACTGCGTGCCCGGCGAAGGGAAAGCGAAGCCTTCGGGCATCACGCCCATGATGCGCCAGCTCTCGCCCGAGAGCCGCAGTTCGCGCCCGACGATGCCCGGGTCGGCGTTGAAGCGGTTGCGCCACAGCGCATGGCCGATCAGCACCACCTTGTCGTTGCCCGGCACGGCCTCTTCTTCGCCGAAGGCGCGGCCCAGCACGGGGGCCACGCCCAGGGTCGTGAACAGCGACGGCGTGGCAACCACGCCGACCAGCCGCTCGGGCGTGGTTCCGCTTTCGGCCAGGTTGAAGCTGTCGCCGTAGTACATCGCCAGATCTTCCAGGCTTTGCGCCTGTTCCTTGCGATCCAGATAGTCGGGAATCGAGGTGCCGGCGTACTCCAGGTTCATGTTGGGATAGCTGTTGTGCACATCGACCAGCCGCTCGCCGTGCGGATACGGCAGCGGCGCGAGGAACAGGCCGTGCAGCACCGAAAAGATCGCGGTATTGGCGCCGATGCCCAGCGCCAGCGTGAAGATCGCCACGAAGGCGAAGCCGGGCCGCGTCAGCAGCGCGCGCAGGCCGTAGCGCAGGTCTTGCAGCAGGTTGGGGAACATGGCCGGGCTCCTCACGCGCCAGCGCCGGTACCGGCGACCGCGCGCGCCCTGGCGATCTGCGCGTCCAGGCGCTGATCCTCCTCGCGGCGCAACCGGTGCAGGGTGTCCTCGTCCACCACGCGCCCATCGAACATGAACACCTTGCGCTGGGCGAAATCGGCATAGCGCGGATCGTGCGTGACCATGCAGATGGTGGAGCCCGCGCGGTGCAGTTCGTCCATCAGCGCCATCACCGCTTCGCCGTTGCGGGAATCCAGGTTCCCCGTGGGTTCGTCCGCCAGCAGGATCGAAGGTTCGCCGACCAGGGCACGCGCCACCGCCACGCGCTGCTGCTGGCCGCCGGAAAGCTGCGCCGGATAGTGCTTGAGGCGATGCGCCATGCCGACCCGTTCCAGCGCGTTCTGCACGCGGTCGCGGCGTTCTGCCTTGCCGATGCCATCGCGGTAGGTGAGCGGCAGTTCGACGTTCTCGAACACGGTGAGATCGCCGATCAGGTTGAAGGCCTGGAAGATGAAGCCGATTTCCCGGTTGCGGATGCGCGCCCGTTCGCTCGCACCGATGTCCTCCACCGCCACGCCGTTGAGCGCGTACCTGCCGCCGCTGGGCGTATCGAGCAAGCCCAGGATCGACAGCAGCGTGGATTTCCCGCAACCCGAGGGCCCGGTGATGGAAACGTACTCGCCGCGCCCGAGCGTGAAATGCACGCCGGATAGCGCATGGGTTTCCACTTCGTCGGTGTGGAACACCTTGGCGATGTCGGTCATGGTGATGAGGGGTGCGGATGTGGTCATGGCGTGGCTCGTGGTTGCTGTTCCCTTCTCCCCTTGAGGGAGAAGGTGGCCCGGAGGGCCGGATGAGGGGGTTCAAGAAAGCACTCTTCCCCCTCTCCCCAACCCCTCTCCCACGAGGGGAGAGGGGCTTGTTCGTTCAATCGATTCTCAACCGGTCGTATTCGTCCCACTGCGAGGTATCGGAAAGCACGATCACATCGCCCGGCTGCAAGCCCTGGCGAATCTCGATCAGGTTCACCGAAGCGCGGCCCAGTCGCACCGGGACACGCTGCGCGGTGCCGGTGGCCGGATCCAGCCTGAACAGGCGCACCTCGGATTCCGGCTGGCCGTAGGCCGGGCGGCCGACATGCAGCACATCGTCCAGGCGTTCGATCCGGATCGTGCCATCCACGGAAAGGTCGGGCCGTGCGCCCGGCGGCAGTGCGCCAGCCAGTTCCACGTCGATCTTCACGCTGCCCGCCTGCACCGCCGGGTCGATACGGATCACCACGCCCGGCACGATGCCGTTGCGCGTATCCACGTTCACGTCCTGGCCTTCGCGCACGTCCTTTACCTGTGTTTCGGGGATCCGCAGTTCGGCCATCAGTACGTCCGGGCGCGCCACGCGCGCCAGGTTGGTTCCGGCGGTGATCTGCTGCCCTTCCTCCACCGGAACCTGCTGCAACACTCCAGCGATGCCGGCGCGCACGATGAGGCCATCGCGCTGGCGGCCGCGAAGCTCCGCCGTGTTGCGCAACTGCTCGATGCGCGCCTGCTGCGCCGCCAGCTGGGCCGTTATGGTCTGTTCGAAGCTGGCGATGCGTTCCTTCTCGATGCCAAGCCGCAGCTTCAACTGATCGGAAGCCAGCAGGCTGCGGCGGTACTGGATCTCCGGAATGATGCCGCGCGCGGACAATTGCGCTTCGGCTTCGGTTTGCAGGCGCGCGGATTCGTGCTCCGCGTTGACCTGGGCCAGGTTAGCCTTCTGGTCGAGCAACTGGCTACGCAGTGTCATGCGTTGCGCCGCCAGATCGGCCTGCGCGGCGGTGAGCGCGGATTGCGCGGCGAGCTGCGCGTCGGCCACTTCCGGATTGGAAAGTTCCAGGATCACGCTGTCCGGCTGCACGTTCGCGCCCGGTTTCAGCAGGATGCGTTCCACCCGCGCCGGGGTTTCGGCGGCGATCCAGCGGATTTCCTTGGGCACCAGCACGCCCGGCCCGCGCACTTCGCGCAGCATTTCCCCGCGCTTGACGGTATCCAGCCACAGGCTGGCGCGCTCCACTTTCGGAGCAGCCGGATCGAGTTTTGAAATCCAGACTGCAAGTCCGAGCGCGATGACGATGGCGATGGCCGCGAAAGCGATCTGTCGGCGGCGTTTGAGTTTGGCGAAATCGGTACGCTGGATGTCCATGCGGCTGTCATAGCAATGCCCGTGCCAGCCAAAAATCGACGTCAACCCAATGATTTCATTGGGTTCAACTCATCCAGGGCGTTCCATGTCCGGAACCGGACACTCGAAACCGAACAGTCGCGGTGATTCGGGCCGGCGGTTTCCCGCTCAGATGCGGCGCGCTACGACGAGGCCTGCCGCCCCGGCAAAGCCCGCACACTCTCCAGAGAATCGTGCGGGGGTTACTTGACGACCCGCAGGTGCGCGCCGCGCTTGGGCGCTTCTTCCGGCGGGGGCGCATCGGGATCGGGGCCGGTGTCGCCGGGCGAGGCTTGATCCATCGGCATCATCATGCCCTGCCCGGTTTCCTGCGCGTAGATCGCCTGTACCGCGGCGACCGGCAGCTCGATCAATTGACTCTGCCCGGAGAACCTGGCCAGGAAACGGATGTCGTGATTCCCCATGTCGAGCTGGGAAACGGCGCGAGGAGCGATATTGAGCACCACCTTGCCGTCCTTCACCACGCCCGGAGGCACGCGCACGCCCGGATGCGAAGCATCGACCAGCATGTAGGGCGTCATGCCGTTGTCGTCGATCCATTGATAGATCGCCCGGATCAAGTAAGGACGATTGGAAGTCATCGGCGACGCGGGAGCAGCTCCACTCATGGGCTGGGAAGCTCGTTCAGGAGCCGCTCTTCCGGTGTCAGGCTGCGCGCGAAACCGGCGCTGTGGAAGATGCGCTGGCCGTAATCCTCGATCGGACGGCCTTCCTTGGGCAGCGAGATGCCCAGTGCGGGCAGCCGCCAGACGATGGGAGCCATCGCACAATCGGCCAGACTGATTTCCGGGTTCAGGAAGAACTTGGATGCCTTGAACAGAGGAATCGACGCCACCAGGAGTTCCTTCAGCCGTTTGCGCGCGGCTTCGGCCGGGGCCTTTGCGCCATGCTGGACGGCCTGCACCTGCGGCACCCATTCGTGTTCGATGCGGAGCATTGCCAGGCGCAGGCGGGCGCGGGAAAGCGGGTCGATGGGCATCAACGGCGGGTGCGGATAGCGCTCGTCCAGATATTCGGTGACGACCGAGGCGGCATACAGCACCAGATCGCGATCCACCAAGGTGGGCACCGAATGGTACGGATTGATTTCGATCAGCTCTTCGGGCGGATTGGCCGGATCGACCGGCATCAGCTCATAGCTGACGCCCTTGGCCGCAAGCACCAGGCGAACGCGATGGCACACCACGCAATCGCGCGAGGAAAACAACGTCAGGGCGTTACGCAAACGCGGGTTCGCTACGACCATGCTCCTCCTCCAGACCAGGAATTATTGTTATTCGGGCCGTGTTCTACGCTGAGGCGTGCCGGCTCGTCAATGGACGTCTTTCCAGAATTCTTTTTTCAGCAGCCACGCCATAAGCGTGAACACCGTCAAAAAAAGAATCACCCAGACGCCCAGGGACTGGCGCTTGATCGCCGAAGGCTCGCCGACGTATGCCAGGAAGTTGGCGATGTCGCGCACGGTGGCATCGAACTCTTCCGGCGTCTGCGTGCCCGGGGAGGCCAGTTCCAGCCGCTCGACGTGGCCGTCGTGGCCCAGGATCGGACGCTGGGTGCCTTGCAGCTCCCACAGTACGTTCGGCATCGAGGCGCCCGCCAGCACGGTGTTGTTCCAGCCCGAAGGGCGGGATTCGTCGGCGTAGAAGGATTTGAGGAAGGTGTATGTCCAATCCGGGCCGCCAAGCTTGGAACGCGCCACCAGCGAGAGATCGGGCGGTGCCTTGCCGAACCACTTTTCGCCTTCCTTGACGGTGAGTGCGGCCTTCATCGGCTCGCCGAACTTGGCATCGGTGAAGGCCAGGTTCTTCATCACCTGCTCCTCCGTCAGATCCAGATCCTCGGCCATGCGCGAATAGCGCTGGAGGCCCAGCGAATGGCAGCCGGAGCAGTAGTTGATGAACAGCGCCGCGCCGCGTTGCAGCGAGGCGCGATCCTTGATGTTCACGCCGCTGTGTTCCAGATGCGGCCCCTCCGAGGCGAAGGCGAAAGCGGGGATGGCAGCCAGCAGCAGGCTCAGGGCAACCCGCTTGGCGGGCTTGAAGGTGAACTTAATCATGCGCTGGCACCCGTTCCGGCACGGTCTTGAAGGTTCCGAGCCGGCTCCATACCGGCATCGTGATGAAGAACGCGAAGTAGAAGAAGGTCAGGATGCGCGCCATCCAGGTCTGCGTGGTGCTGCCCGATTGCATGCCCAGCCAGCCCAGCACCACGAAGGAAACGGCGAACAGCGCGATCAACAACTTGTGCAGCAGCGGGCGGTAGCGGATCGACTTGACCGGGCTGCGGTCCAGCCACGGCAGGCCGAACAGGATCAGCGTCGCCCCGCCCATGACCATCACGCCGAACAGCTTGTCCGGAATGGCGCGCAACATCGCGTAGAACGGGGTGTAGTACCACACCGGCTTGATGTGTTCCGG
>CAZHXV010000077.1:0-11882 GCA_964536455.1 uncultured Aquimonas sp. | reverse complement strand
GGCGGTGGCCTGCGTTTCCTGCGCGGCGGCGGCCACCGCCATGCACCTGGCCGAAGCCGCGGAGCACCAGGCCCAGCAGATCACCTCGGCCTCGGCCGCGATCAACGAAATCGCGGTCTCGATCGACGAAGTGTCCAAGAACTCGGCCGAATCGGCGGACGTGGCGCAACGCAGCGTGCAGATCGCCGCGAAAGGCGCGGAAGTGGTGCGCCAGACGATTCAGGGCATGGATTCGATCCGCGACCAGATTCAGGAAACCTCCAAGCGAATCAAGCGCCTGGGCGAAAGCTCGCAGGAAATCGGCTCGATCGTGGAACTGATCAACGACATCGCCGAGCAGACCAACATTCTGGCTCTGAACGCCGCCATTCAGGCCGCTTCCGCCGGTGAGGCCGGCCGCGGGTTCGCGGTCGTGGCCGACGAAGTGCAGCGCCTTGCAGAACGCTCCGCCAGCGCGACGAAGCGAATCGAAACCCTGGTGCAGACCATTCAGGCCGACACCAACGAAGCGGTGTCCTCGATGGAACAGACCACCGCGGAAGTGGTCGCCGGTGCGCGACTGGCCGAGGACGCGGGCCTGGCGCTGGGCGAAATCGAAAAGGTGTCGAACGACCTCGCCGACCTGATTCAGAACATCTCCGAAGCGGCACGCCAGCAGTCCGCCGCGGCGACCAACATCTCTGCGACGATGAACGTGATTCAGGAAATCACCACGCAAACCTCGGTCGGCGCGAGCCAGACGGCCGAGTCGATCGGAAACCTCGCCCAGCTCGCCGCCGACCTGCGCCGTTCGGTCGCGGACTTCAAGCTGCCAGGTTAAGCGCGACAGGACAGGGGACGGAATCGCGCAATGGCCATCGCAGCCACATCGATGGGAAGCGGGGGTGCGCCTCAGCTCGGACTCGACGACGTCGAGTTCGAACGCTGGGTGCGGCTGCTGGAATCTCGTACCGGCGTGATCGTGCCGGTGGAACGCAAGCCGTTCCTGGAAAGCGGCCTGCGCCGCCGGATGCGCGAAACCGGGCACACGCAGTTCGGCAGTTACTACGCCGATCTGCTGGACGGTGCGCGCGGCGCGGTGGAATGGACGAGCCTGGTCGATCTTCTGACCGTGCACGAAACCCATTTCTTCCGGCACCGGCCCTCGCTGGATCTGATCCGCGAGGAATGGCTGCCGCAGCGCTTGGCGCAAACCTCCGCCGACCAGGCCCTGCACGCACTCTCGGTGGGCTGTTCCACCGGCGAGGAGGCTTACAGCCTGGCGATGCTGCTCGATCAAGCGCTGCCGCCGGATCGCCGCTTCGGCATCACCGCGACCGACGTGAGCCAGGGTGCGCTTTCCATCGCAAGGGCCGGCGAATACCCGCTGCGGCGCCTGGCGGAAATCCCCGCCAACTACCGCGGCCGCGCCACCGAGGAAGTTCCCGGCGGCGAACTGTTCCGGATCGCGGAGCGGCTTCGCAAGCGCATCGGCTTCGCCTGCGTGAACCTGCTGCATGCCTCGCGCGCGCCGCTGCGCAAGCTCGACCTGATCTTCTGTCAGAACGTACTCATCTACTTTGCCCGGGATCGGCGCAACGAGCTGCTGGACGGTCTTGCCGGGCTGCTGCATCCCGGCGGCCTGCTGGTGCTGGGGCCAGGTGAGGTCACAGGCTGGAATCACCCGCAAATGGCCAGAATCGGAAATCGCCAGACTCTGGCATTCGTGCGCAACCCGAACGAGGGCCCGGCATGAGGCCGCAAAACGATATCGACTTCACCACGCTGACCTGGGTCAAGGGTGAGCTCGACGAAACCCTGAAGCAGGCGCGTCAGGCGCTGGAGGCCTTCGTCGAGGATCCCTCCGACGCCAGCCAGATGCGCTTCTGCGCGACCTACCTGCATCAGGTGCAGGGCACGCTGCGCATGGTCGAGCTGTACGGCGCGGCGATGGTCACCGAGGAAATGGAACGCCTCGCCGGCGCGCTGCTGGACGGCGCGGTGACCAATCGCGACGAAGCCTACGGCGTGCTGATGCGCGGCATCATGCAGTTGCCCGATTACCTGGAGCGCCTGCAGGCCGGCCACAAGGACATCCCCATCGTCCTTCTGCCGCTGCTCAACGAACTGCGCGAAGTGCGTGGCGAAAAGAGCCTCACCGAGGCCTCGCTGTTCACGCCGAACCTGGCGCGCGGCGCGGATGGCGCCATCGCGGGCCCGGCGCAACCGCTGCCGGACGAGGAACTGCGCAGGAAGGCCGGATTGCTGCGCGGCAAGTTCCAGATCGCCCTGCTCAAGTGGTTCAAGGGCGAGAACGTGGATGCCAACCTCGCCGCGCTCACCGACGCCGGCGACGAACTGGCCCGGATCGTCTGGCAGCAGGATGCCCGCACCCTGTTCTGGGTCACCGCCGGCGTGCTGGAGGCCTTGCGCGCCAACGCCTTCGAGCCGAGCCAGCAGCTCAAGCAGACCATCGGCAAGGTCGAACGCGAGATCAAGCGCCTGGCCGATGGCGGCGAGGCAGCCTTCAAGACCGATCCGCCGCGCGAACTCACGCACAACCTGCTGTATTTCGTCGCGCACGCCCCGACCGAGCATGGCCGCATCGCGCAGATGCGCGAACTGTTCGACCTGCAATCGCTTTTGCCCAGCCAGGAGGAAATCGAGCACGCGCGCGGCAGCCTTGCCGGCCATACCCGCTCGCTGCTCGGCACCGTGTCGGCGGCGATCAAGGAAGACATCCTGCGCGTCAAGGATGCGCTGGATCTGTTCCTGCGTTCCGGCAGCTCCGATCCGAGCGGACTTTCGGCCCAGGCGGATGTGCTGGATCGCGTGTCGGATACGCTCGGCATGCTGGGCCTGGGCGTTGCGCGCCGCGTGGTGCAGGAGCAGCGCGACGCCATCCGCAACGTGGTGTCCGGCGATCGCGCCGCCGACGAGAGCAGCCTGCTCGATATCGCGGGCGCCTTGCTCTACGTCGAAGCCTCGCTGGACGACCAGGTTCAGCATCTGGGCGGCGCGCCGGGACGTACCGAAGACGCCGCCTCGCCGCTGCCCGCGGTCGAGCAGCAGCGCGTGATGGAAGCGCTGGTCAAGGAAGCGCAGACCAGCTTCGCCGAGGCCAAGCAGTGTTTCGTCGCCTTCATCGAAGCGGGCTGGAACCACGCCCAACTGGAACCGGCCCCGGGTCGCCTGGCGCAAGTCGTCGGGGCCTTGCGCATCATCGAACGCAGCGAGGCCGCCGACTACCTGGATGCGATCGCGCACTTCACCCGTCGCGAACTCCTGGGCGCGCGCCGCGTGCCCAATGTCACCCAGATGGAAACCCTCGCCGATGCCCTGGCGAGCATCGAATACTTCCTCGAGGCCCTGCACGAACGCCGCCCGGCGGGCGAGCGCGTGCTGGCCACGGCGCGCACCAGCCTGGAAAAGCTCGGCTACTGGCCGGTTCCGCCGGAAGCCGAGGCTCCGGTGGTGCAGGCCGAGGTCGCTCCCGCGGTACCGGAAATCCAGAGGCCGGAGACTTCGGCGCAGCCGGAACCGCTGCCTGAATCGCCGTCCGAATCGCCGCCTGTGGATTTCGTGGCCGGGACACCCGCCGCAGTACCCGCAGAGATTCCCGAAACCGTGGTGCCGGAGCCACGCGCGCCGTCCTTCGTGGCGCCCGAGCCCTCCCCGGCGGCGGCCGTGGAGTCGCCGCGCCCGGTTTCCGTGGTGCCGGTTGTGCCCGAAGGGCCGATTTCGGGCGGCTTCGAGGCGGCTTCGGAGGAGATCGACGAGGAAATCCGGGAGGTCTTCGTCGAAGAGGTGGCCGAGGAGATCGACAACCTCGACGAACTGCTGCCGGCGTGGGCCACCGCGCCGCAGAACCTGGATCAACTGAAATCGATCCGCCGCGTGTTCCACACGCTCAAGGGCAGCGGTCGCCTGGTTGGCGCGCTGACCCTTGGCGAATTCAGCTGGAAGATCGAGAACATGCTGAACCGCGTGCTCGATCACACCATCCAGCCGACTCCGGCGGTGGTGGAACTGATCGAACACGCCCACCGCGCCTTGCCGGAACTGCTCGGCGCACTGCGCGGGGAGCGCAGTGTCACGGCCGATCTTGAAGCCATCAAGGATGTGGCCGACCGCGTCGCCGCCGGCGAACAGGCGCACTACGTGCCGCGCGTTGCCGAGCCTGAAGTCGCCGAGCCTGAAGCATTCGCCGAATCGGTACCGGAAATCGACGCGCCCGAAGAAGCCGCCTTCGACATGCCGGCCACCGCCGAACCCGAGCCGGCACCGACGGAAGAGGCGGCGCTCGAAGCATTCGAAACCGGAACCACCGAGCCTGAAGCCGCCGAAGCGCCAGAGCTGTCCGGCATCCCTGCGCCGGTCATCGACCCGGTGCTGTTCGACATCCTCAAGGGCGAGGTCAACGGCCATCTGGAAACGGTCGATGCGTACCTGGCCTGTGGCCCGGTTCCCATCGACGAAACCGTACTGCGCGCGGTGCATACGATGAACGGCGCTTTCGCGATGACCGACGTGCCGGTCGTCACGGACGTGCTCGCGCCGCTGGAGGGCTATTTCAAGCGCCTGCGCCATAGCGGCACTTCGCCCACCGCAGAAGGTTTCTCCGTCATCGGCGAGGCCGTTGCGGCGGTGCGCGCGGTACTGGCCGAACTGGAAAAACCCACGCCGCGCATCCACGACACCCACGAATTGGCCACCCGCATCGTCGCCCAGCGCGACGTGCTGCCCGAATCCGGCGCGCCCACCGTGCCGGTGCACCTGCCGGGCGAAGTGCATCCGGGCGAGGGTGCATTCGAAGCCGCGACGCTCGAGGCGGACGCTGTGCCCGAACTGCGCATCGAGCCTATTGCCGCCGCCGAAGAAGCGGTGGCCGCGCTGGACGATCTGGTCGCCTCGTTCTCGGGCGAGCCGGTTGCCGATGCGGCCGGTTTCATCGAGGAAGGGATTGTCGAACCGGGTGCCGGCGAATCCGGAATCCAGGTGGAAATCCATGCTGCCGAAGAAACCGAATCGATCGATCTCCCGGACGGCGACGCCATTGCCGAATTCCCGCAATCGGTGCCGTTCGAGGAAGCCGTCTCCGACATCCGCAGCGAACTGCCCGTCGCCATCGAGCCGGGTGTGGAACTGGACGCGGTCGATCTTTCCGCATTCGAAGGGCAGCTTTCGACCGACGCGGAAGCCACCTTCTTCGCGCCGGCGGTGGAACCCCAGTCGCCGTCGCTGGGCGAGCTGGATTTCGCCGATCTGAACCTGGGCGACATCGACATCGAAGCCTTCGCCGCAGAGCTGGAAACGGCGAATCCGGATGCCGCGCCGCTGGAAGGATTGGAAATCCGCGAGCGCGAAGACGATGGAGACATTCCCGCCGGCATCGACGTCGCGGTTGATGGGGCCGAAACCCCGGTACTGGACGACGCCCTGCTGGACGAAGCCGGAGCCGCGATGCATGCCGGCGATGCCGAGCTGCGGCGCCTGATCGAGGAATTCGAAAGCGCCCCGGCGGAAGAGACTGCACTGGAAATCCGGGAGCTGGAGGACATTGCTGCGGCATCGGACGATGTGTTCTCCATTCCCGAAGCCAGCGAATCGTCCGCCACGGAAAGCGTCGAAACCGAATCTGCCGATGCCACGGTTGGCACCACGGAATCCGAAGACGAGGAAGCCGTGGCTGCGTTTGTTCCGATGCTGGAAGAGCCGCTGGTCGTGGATGGAACCGACGCGGGTTTCGAGCCAATCGCCGAAACCATCGAAACTGGGCTGGCGGAAGCGGCCGAGCCTCTCGCATCCGTATTCGAGGAAGCGCCGGTGGTTGCCGGAAACGACATCGGGGAACCTGAAGCCGCCGAAATCCTGGCGGAAGACGAAATCGAAGCTGAAGCTGAAATCATCGTCTCCGGAGCGGAAGAAGAGGACTTCATCGAACCGGAAGCGGAAATTCTCGTATCCGAGGCGGAAGAAGAACGCATCTTCGACGGGCAGGGCGAATCCGGTCTTGCCGCACTGGAGGCCCTAGCCGCCGAAGCGGCCCCCGTCGAGGCCGAATCGGACGTCGCGCGGGTCGAAGCCGCCGCTTCGGCCGCCGCCTCGCGTCTTCTGGCCGAGGCCTTCGTCGCCGGCCTGGATACCGCCGATCCCGATCCGGAAGCCCCCCTCTGGGTGCCGGATATGGACGAGGAACTGCTGGACATCTTCCTGGAGGAAGGCACCGACATCCTTGATCACTCCGACGGCCTGATGACCCAGCTGCGCGATGCCCCGGAGGATCTGGAAACCGTTGTCGGCCTGCAGCGCGACCTGCATACGCTCAAGGGCGGTGCGCGCATGTCCGGCCTGGTGCCCATCGGCGACCTGGGACACATCATGGAAAGCCTGCTGGAATCCGTCGCGAACGGAGAACAGAAGCTTCCAGTGCATGGGATCGACCTGCTCGACCATGCCTTCGACCGATTGAACCGCATGGTCAAGCGCGTCGGGTCGCGTCAGGCGATCGCGATGCCGGCGTTGCTGATGGAGCGCATCGAAATGCTGGCGCGCGGCGAGCTGCCGCAGATCGCCCTGCCCGAGGAGGCCGTGCCGGAAGGTGCCGAGCCGTCGCCGGTGGCCGCCGCCATTGCCGCCGCCGCGGAAGTGGCAGCCCCCGAGGCGCCCGCCACCCCGGCCCCGAAGCAGGAGGCCCGCCCGGCGCTGTCGGCCGACGACGACGACATCGTCGCGCGCGCGCCGCAAGAGCAGATCCGCATCCGCGCCGACCTGCTCGACCGCCTCGTCAATTACGCCGGCGAAGTCGCCATTTACCGCGCCCGACTGGAACAGCAACTGGGCCTGTTCCGCGGCAACCTGGCCGAACTGGAACAGACCACGGATCGCCTGCGCGAGCAGTTGCGCAAGCTGGAAATCGAAACCGAGGCGCAGATCGCCAGCCGCTACCAGCGCGAGGCCGAAGCCGGCGGAGTGGAGGTGTTCGATCCGCTTGAACTGGATCGCTTCTCCACGCTGCAACAGCTCACCCGCGCACTGTCCGAATCCGCCGCCGACCTGTCGAGCCTGAAGGGCTCGCTCGAAGACCACACCCGCCAGTACGAAACCCTGCTGCTGCAACAGTCGCGGGTCAGCTCGGACTTGCAGGAAGGTCTGATGCGCACCCGCATGGTGCCGTTCGACTCCATCGTCCCGCGCCTGCGCCGCATCATCCGGCAGACCGCCTCGGAGCTGGGCAAGAAGGCAGCGCTGAAAGTCGAAGGCGCACAGGGCGAAATGGATCGCAACGTGCTCGATCGCATGACCGCGCCGTTGGAACACATGCTGCGCAACTCCATCGCGCACGGCTTCGAGGATCCCGCCGGGCGTCTTGCGGTGGGCAAGCCGGAAGAGGGCACGGTTCGCATCCAACTGTTGCGCGAAGGCTCGGAAGTCGTCATCAAGGTTTCCGACGACGGCCGTGGCCTGAACCGCGATGCGATCCGCGCCAAGGCGATCGAACGCGGGCTGCTCGATCCTTCCTCGCAGATCCCCGATCGCGAACTCTTCGCCTACATCCTGCATCCGGGCTTCTCCACCGCCGAATCGGTCAGCAAGATCGCCGGTCGCGGCGTCGGCATGGACGTGGTGCATAGCGAAATCCGCCAACTCGGCGGCCTGCTCCAGATCGATTCGGAAATCGGCAAGGGCACGGTGTTCACGGTGCGCCTGCCGTTCACCCTCGCGGTGACGCAGGCCGTGTTCCTGCGCCAGGGCGAAACCACCTTCGCGGTGCCCATCGCCTCGGTACAGGGCGTGGCGCGCATCGACCGCGCCGATCTCGACCAGCAACTGGCCGGCGGCAGCGCCACGTTCCGCTACGCTGGGGATGACTACGAAATCCACGACCTGGGCCGCCTGCTCGGCACTGTCGGCACCAAGGCCGAAGGCAGCCTGCAAGTGCCGCTGCTGCTGGCCCGTTCCGGCGATCATCGCGCCGCGATCACGGTCGATCACGTCATCGGCAGCCGCGAGATCGTGGTCAAGCCGGTCGGCGCGCAGGTCAGCTCGATCCCCGGCATCTTCGGCGCCACCATCATGGGCGATGGCCGCGTCATCGTGATCCTGGACGTGGTGCCGCTGGTGCGCCGCTCCGTCGAGCAGCGCGAACTGCTCGGTCACGGCCTGGCGGAGGAAGCCCACGCGCCGGAAGTCCACAAGATTCCGCTGGTCATGGTGGTGGACGACTCGATCACGATGCGCAAGGTCACCGGCCGCGTGCTGGAGCGCCACGGCTACGAAGTGATGACCGCCAAGGATGGCGTCGATGCGGTCGAGAAACTGGTGGATCGCGTGCCGGACGTGATGCTGCTGGACATCGAAATGCCGCGCATGGATGGCTACGAACTGGCCACGCACATCCGCAACGATGTCCGCCTGCGCGGCATCCCGATCATCATGATCACCTCGCGCACCGGCGACAAACACCGCCAGCGCGCATTCGAAATCGGCGTCGATCGCTACCTCGGCAAACCGTATCAGGAGGCGGATTTGATGCGGAACGTGGAAGAAATCCTGAAGGTGGGCCGTGGCTAGCCCGGCTCCATCCCCGCTCGTCGCGCTGCTGGGCCGGGACGACGGTGCCCGCGCCCAGTTGCGCAGCGCGCTGGTCGAACTGGGTGCGCAGGTCGTGGTCGAGGCCGAGCCCGCCGCCGCGCACCCAGCGCAGGTGCTCGACGCTGGAACCACCACCGTGGTGGTGAACCTGGCCGCAGGCGTGGATGAGGATATGGAGCATTTGCAGGTGCTGTTCGACAGCCCGCAGGTGAACGTCATCTTCAACGAAGCCGAGGTTTCCGGCGCGCTCGAAGGCTGGGATCTGGCGCGTTGGGCGCGCCATCTGGCGGCCAAGGTGCTTGGCCACGACAACACCCTGCCGCCACCGCCCATCGGGGCCGTACCGCTGACCCCGGACATGAGCGCGGAGCTGCGCCCTGGTGCCCCCCCGAAGCCGGAACATCAGACGGCGGTGCGCCCCATCGAGGAATTCGTCGCGGAAGCGGAATTCCTCGTGGACGACGTGCCCGAAAACCACCTGCCGCTGGGCGGCGGATCGCCCGCCGCTTCCGCAGCGGAAGAAGATTTCACCCTCGATTTCGATCTGGCCTCGCTGGACAGCGCCTTGCAGGCCGATCGCGCTGCGCCGCCAGCGGATCCTGCACCCGCAGCGGCGGCGCCATCGGAAAGTGGCCTGGATTTTGGCGACTTCGGTCTTTCCTTCGAGCAGGAACAGGCCGAACCGGAACTTGCGGTTGCGGCGGAAGCGGTGGACGAGGATTTCATTGATCTGCCGGACATCGACACCGATTCGCTCGGTCTCCCCGACGACAGCGCCGTGTTGCCCGAGGCATCGGCTGAAACAGCCACTGCCGGAAACGACGATGCGGATTTCTCCTTCGATCTCGGCGATCTTGCCGTGGAGTCGATCAGTTTCGAGGAAGACGCCACGCGAACTTCCGTACCAGCGCCGTCCATGGATCTGGATTTTTCCATGGACGGCAGCGATCTGGATGAAAGCACCCTGCTCGACGACGATGTGGCCGCGCTTGCTGCCTCGCTCGATGCGCTGGAAAAAACCTTGCCGGAGGCTCCGGCGGTCGAGGATTTTTCGCTGCCTTCAGTTGATGCGGATGGCGATGAAACCGGGTTTTCCGGATCTGCCGAAACGGAGGCGCCGACGCTGCGGGCCGAAACGCCTGCGATGCCGGTATCGCAGGCCAAAGGTTTCGGCGATCTTTCGCTCATCGGATTGGACGAGGAAATCCCCGTCGCCCCCTCCGCACCCAAAACCAGTACCTTCGACATGAATCTTGGCAGTGGCCTGAGCCTTGAACCCATCGGGGGGGGAGAAGGCGATGAGGTCGATCCGCTGATGGTGGCGATGGGGCTGGTCGAGGCCCCGGCGTCTTCAGCCGCGAAGGTCTCCAGTGCATCGTCCGAACTGCGCCGCGTGGTCGCGCTGGGCGCCTCCATCGGCGGCCCGGACGCCGTGCGTACCTTCCTGTCCGCCATTCCGGAAGGATTCCCTGCGGTGTTCCTGCTGGCGCAGCACCTGGAGAACGGCTATTTCGAGCGGCTCGCCCAGCAGTTGCAGAAATCGGTGAAGCTGCCGGTCGGCGTGCTTGGTATGGCGAAGGTGCAGCAAGGGCAGGTCTATGTCGTCCCCGCCAACGCGCGCTTCTCCATCGCCGAAGACGGCACCGTCGGCGCCCACGCGCACGAGACCGCACCGCGCTATACGCCCAGCATCGACAACCTGTTCGTCGAAGTGGCGCAGCGCTTCGGTTCGCGCGCCACCGCCATCGTCTTCAGCGGCATGGCCGGCGACGCCATCGAAGGCGCGGCCCAGGTCACCGCCGCCGGCGGCGAAGTCTGGGTGCAGGATCCGGCCTCGTGCGTGGTCAGCTCGATGGTCGATGGCGCCAAGGCGCGCGGCGTGGTGGAGTTCACCGGATCCCCGCGCGAACTGGCCGAACAACTGGTCGCCCGCTACGGCAAGGCATGAAGCAGAAGGTGATGGAAACCGCATGAGCACGAGCAACGACATCCGAGGCGTCATGATCGGCGTCACCGGCGGGCGACTGCTGCTGCCCAACGCCACCGTGGCCGAAGTGATCACCTTCGTGCTGCCCGAACAGGTGCCCGGCGCACCGGATTGGCTGATCGGCCGCATCCGCTGGCGCGGCTGGCGCGTGCCGCTGATTTCCTACGCCCGCATGGCCGGGCTGGCCCAGATCGAAGGCGAACTCGGCGCCAAGGTCGTGGTGCTCAAGGCCCTTGGCGGCAATCAGCGCCATTCCTATTTCGCCATCCTTACGCAAGGCTTTCCGCGCCTGGTCACGGTATCGGACAGTCTTCTGGAAACCGAAACAGAGGAAACCACGCTGCCGGAAGGCGCGCTGATGAGCGTGAAGCTGCGCGACGAACATGCCTTCATCCCGGATCTCAACCGGATCGAATCGTTGATCGTGCAGGTGCTGGAACAGGCGGCTTAGTTAGGGCCGGGATTGGAGATTCGTGATTCGGGAAAGCGGGAACCTGCGAGCTTTTCGCTCTTGCGAATCACGAATCCCCAATCCCAGCTTCACGAATCCCATTCTCGGCCAACTCCAGTTCGCGCAGCAGCAGGCTTGCCTGGGTGCGGTTGCGCACGTTGAGCTTTTCGAAGATTGCGGTGACGTGCGCCTTCACGGTGCGCTCCTGCACGCCGATGCGGTCGGCGATCTGCTTGTTGAGCAAACCCTGCGCGAGCAGATCCAGCACGCGGAACTGCTGCGCGGTGAGGCTGGAAAGCCGCCGCGCCAGCGCGCTGTCCGCCGGGTCTTCGGCGGTGCGGGCCAGCGTCTGTTTCAGGTCTTCGGGCAGCCACACCTCGCATTCCAGCAGCGCGGCGATGGCATGGCGGATGTCGTCCATGCCCGAACGCTTGGGAATGAAACCCGAAGCGCCGTGCGCCAGCGCCCGCCGTACGATGCGAACCTCGTCGTGGCCCGAACACACGGCCACCGCGACTTCGGGAAACTGCGCGCGGATCGCGGCCAATCCCGCCAGGCCGTGGTTGCCGGGCATGTGCAGGTCGAGCAATACCAGTTCGACGTCTCCGGCTTCAAGCGCGTCGATGGCCTGATCGAGCGTCTCCGCTTCGAGGATGCGATGTTCCGGCGCGGCCAGACGCGCGGCCTGGATGAGCGCGGCGCGGAACAGCGGATGATCGTCGGCGATCAGGAGGGCGGGCATCGGGCGATTATGCCGTGTGCCTTCGTGGAGCGGAGCCTGCTCCGCTGAAAATCCCGCGCCGTCCAGCGATAGCGGGGCAAGCCCCGCCCTACGGCACCGTCCAGCCGCCATCCACCACGATGCTCTGC
>CAZHXV010000076.1:0-12002 GCA_964536455.1 uncultured Aquimonas sp. | reverse complement strand
GTGGTGCAGGCGCTGAACCTGATGGCGGTGTTGAACCCCAGGATCGAGCACGTCGCCATCGACGGCGCGGTGTTCCCGGAGGAAGTGGAAGCGCGCGGCGTCATGTCCGTGCCGATGCTCTACCTCAACGGCGAACACTTCGGCCAGGGCCGCATGGAACTGGCGGAAATCGTCGGCAAGCTCGATGCAGGCGCGCAGGCGCGCGAGGCGAAGAAGATTTCCGCCAAGGATCCCTTCGACGTGCTCATCGTCGGCGGCGGCCCGGCGGGCGCATCCGCTGCGATCTACGCGGCGCGCAAGGGCATCCGCACCGGCGTCGTGGCCGAACGCTTCGGCGGCCAGGTGCTGGATACGATGGACATCGAGAACTTCATTTCGGTGCAGCACACCGAAGGCCCGAAACTGGCCACCGCGCTGGAACAGCACGTCGGGGATTACGACGTGGACGTCATGAACCTCCAGACCGCGCAGAAGCTGGTTCCCGGCGACGATGGGATGATCGAGGTGCAACTGGCCAGCGGCGCGAGCCTTGCCGCGCGCACCGTGGTGCTTTCCACCGGTGCGCGCTGGCGCAACATGAACGTGCCCGGCGAAAACGAATACAGAACCCGCGGCGTGACCTACTGCCCGCACTGCGACGGCCCGCTGTTCAAGGGCAAGAAGGTGGCGGTGATCGGCGGCGGCAACTCCGGGGTGGAAGCGGCCATCGACCTGGCCGGCATCGTCGCGCACGTCACCCTGCTGGAATTCGACGCCCGGCTGCGCGCCGACGAAGTGCTGCAACGCAAGCTGCGCAGTCTGCCCAACGTCACCATCGTCACCAGCGCGCTCACCACACAAGTGCTGGGCGATGGCGAAAAGGTCACCGGCCTGCGCTACACCGACCGCATCGCGGAGACGAGCCACGACATCGGGCTTTCCGGCATCTTCGTGCAGATCGGTCTCCTGCCGAACACCGATTGGCTCAAGGGCGCGGTGGCCCTTTCCCCGCGCGGGGAAATCGAAATCGATGCGCGCGGCCAGACCAATGTTCCGGGCGTGTTCGCGGCGGGCGACTGCACCACGACGCCGTACAAGCAGATCGTCGTTGCCGTCGGTGCAGGCGCGACCGCAGCGCTTTCCGCCTTCGATCACCTGATCCGGATGCCGCTGACGATGAAGGCCGCGGCTTGAGGTTTGGCGGCGTATCCATCGCGTTCGCGAAGGTGGTGCGCAGCGACGTTGTGGCTGGAGAGTTGGAGCAAAGCCGCAGGATGCCCATCCCAGGCCAGGAGCGCTTCGAGAACAGGCGCCAGGCGGGCATGACGATGCGGTAGCCGCCCTATGCCAGCGCCAACCCAAGCGGCACGAATACCTCGAAATCCGCCCGGTTGAGCGTGGCCAATGCCGCGCCGGCTTCCATCGCGGCGGCGGCGATCAGGGCATCGGTGCGCAAGCGCCGCGCGCGACCTGCATCGTTGAACAGCTGCGCCGCGCGCCGGGCCTGGTTTTCCGTGACCGCCGCGATGCGACCTTCGATCACGGCGTGCGCCAGTTCGATGTGCTCGGCGCTCACCGGCCCGCACAGGAATTCGTACCAGGCCAGCGCGCACGCCTCGGCGCGTACGCCCTGTTCGATGCGGTCGATCACCGGATGGCCTTCGCGCGCCCACACGGGCAGGGCGACCAGGGCGTTGGTATCCAGATGGATCAGCGAGGGCGGTGCGCCGAATGGCACACCGGCGGCGGAATCACGGACGCGCGGCATCGGCATCAAGCCGGTCGCGGCGCAGTACCGCGGCGATGCGGGCGAGTTCGTCACCGTGCATGGGCACCTGACCCGCGCGGAAACAGGCAAGCGCCGCTTTCGGGCCGAGCCGCTCCTTCTGCCGCGCCAACGCCTCGCGTACGGCGCGACGCACCACGCCGGCCTGCGACGTGTTCCAGTCCTGCGCCAGCGTGCGGATCGCCGCCACGGTTTCGCTGTCCAGGCTGTAGGTGTTGCGGATGGTGTTCATGTGCGCAATTCGTGATGGTATGTCTTGATGGTATGTCGTTCGAGATCTCGCGGCAAGAGCATCTTCCGCGTATCGACCTATCCTGCTTCCCGCCCCAGGAACTGCAATCGCGCCAGCTCCGCATACAGCCCGCCTTGGGCGATGAGTTGTTCGTGCGAGCCTTCGGCGACGATGCGGCCGGCATCCATCACGATGATGCGATCGGCGCGGCGCACGGTGGCCAGGCGGTGGGCGATGACCAGCGTGGTACGGCCTTGCATCAGCCGTTCCAGGGCCTGCTGGATGTCGTGTTCGCTTTGCGCATCGAGCGCGGAAGTGGCTTCATCCAGCAGCAGCACGGGCGCATCTTTCAGTACCGCGCGGGCGATGGCGATGCGTTGCCGCTGGCCGCCGGAGAGGCGCACGCCACGTTCGCCAAGATCGGTCTCGTAGCTGTCGGGCAGGGTGCGCAGGAAGGCATCGGCTTCGGCGGTTCTGGCGGCGGCGGCGATGTCTTCCGCGCTGGCGTCGAGCCGCCCATAGCGGATGTTGTCGGCGGCGCTGGCGGCGAACAACGCCGGGTTCTGCGGCACCAGTGCGATCTGGCGGCGCAGTGCGCGCGGATCGAGCTTCGGCAGCGCCACGCCATCCAGTGAGATTTCGCCGGATTGCGGATCGGAGAAACGCATCAGAAGATGCAGCACGGTGCTCTTGCCCGCGCCGGAAGGGCCGACGATGGCGACGGTTTCTCCGGGTTCCACGTGCAGCGTGAAGCTGTCGAGCGCGGGAGCATCCGGGCGGCTGGAATAGTGGAAGACGACGTTGGAGAAATGGATGTCGCCGCGCGGGCGGGCGGGCAGGGCGGCAGGCTCGGCGGGCGCGACGATGGCTGGGCGTTCGGCCAGCAATTCCGAAAGGCGGCCCATGCCGCCGGCGGCGCGTTGCAGTTCCGCCCACACTTCCGACAGCGCGCCGACCGAGCCTGCGCCGATCACCGCGTACAGCACGAACTGGCCGAGCGTGCCGGCGCTCAGCGTGCCTGCGATCACGTCGCGCGCGCCGATCCACAGCACTGCCGTGATCGCGCCGAACACCAGCAGGATCACGACCGCGATCAGGCCGGCCTGGGTGCGGATGCGCCGCCGCGCGGTGGCGATGGCCTCGATCACGGCGGAAGAAAAGCGCGCGGCTTCGAAATCCTCGCGCGCATAGCTTTGCACCGTGTGCATCGCCGAAAGCGTTTCGCTGGCGCGTGCGTTGGCGCTGGCGATGCGATCCTGGCTTTCGCGCGAAATCTTCGCCAGATGGCGGCCATACAGCACGATCGGCAGGATCACGACCGGGATCCCGATGGCCGCCAGCCCCGCCAGCCGTGGGCTGGTGACGGCGAGCGCGGCGGCGCTGCCGAGCAGGGTGACGATGCTGCGCAGCCCAACCGAAAGCGTGGAGCCGATGGCCGCGCGCAGCAGTTCCGTATCGGCGGCCAGGCGGCTGACCAGTTCGCCGCTGCGGCTTCTCTCGAAGAAATCCAGATCCAGGAAGGTCAGGTGCGAGAACACCTGCCGCCTCAGATCGGCGACCACGCGCTCGCCCAGGAGGCTGATGCAGAAGAAGCGCCCGGCGGTGGCGATGGCCAGCACGCAGGCCACCGCGATGAGGCCGAGGAACCAGCGGTCGATCTGGCCGCCTTCTTCGGCGAAACCGTGGTCGATCATCAGCCGCACCGCCACCGGCAGCGCCAGCGTCGCGCCGGAGGACAGCGTGAGGAAACCCAGCCAGCCTGACACAAGGCCCGGATAGGGGCGAACGAACGGCAGCAGCGCGCGCAACGAGGACAGCGGCGGCCGGGGCGGTGGCGTCGGATCGGGTGTGTTCAAGGTACGTGCTTGCAAGAGAGCGTGGTTGCTGATCCTTCTCCCCGAAGGAGAAGCAAAAACGCTCTCTGCCCCATAAGGCAATGATCTTCCGATCTTTCTTGAGAACGCTGCGTCAATTTCCGGGGCGGTTTGCTACTGTTCTACACGTCTGCCAAATCAATGATTTGCAGCATGGTTCTTGCCGATACTGCCCCTTGCTGCTCCACCTTCGTGGGGCGAGGTTCGTGAGGATTTCGGCATGGCCAGAATTATCGCATGCAACCTTTGGGACGGTTCCCATGGCTATCGGGCCACCATCCGCATCATGCGTGGCAATACGGCGCTGCATCGGGTAATCGCTTATCCGGGTGTCCGTGAAACAGGGGCAAGATCAGACCTCTTTGAGTTTGTGGCCGACCGCAACGATGGCATCCAACGCCGGCACCAGTTCCTGGCCGAGCGGTGTCAGGGCGTATTCCACCGAAGGTGGCGACGTTGGCTGGATGGTGCGTGTAATGACGCGACGGCTTTCCAGTTCACGAAGCCTTTGCGATAGAACCTTGGCCGAAATCGGTGGGATGTCGAGGCGCAACTCGTTGAAACGCCGTGGACCAGCGCGCAAGTGCCAGATCACATTCGGCGCCCAGGCACCAGCGATGATCGCCATGCACTCGGTCAGAGCGCATGTCTCCGGTGGCGGCGCACTGCGGTTCTTGCGGACTTTGAGGCTCATGTTTTCGACCGGGTTACCGTCAGGAAACCCGATTGTATAGTAACCAAAGGAAATGTGGTTGACATAGGTAACTCCTGTGAAGGATGCTCGGCCATCGTCGTCAACATGGAAACTCCGATGCGGCTCTTCTTCAAACCCGGCGCTTGTTCGCTGTCGCCGCGGATCGCGCTCGTAGAGATAGGCCTGGCTTTCAATGCCAGCAAGGTCGACACCGAAGCCGGCCTGACTGATATCGGTGCCGACTATCGCGCCTTCAATCCCAAGGGCTATGTGCCAGCGCTCGAACTGGACGATGGCACCGTTCTTACCGAGAACCCGGCGATCCTTCAATTTCTCGCCGATGCCCATCCCGAAGCGGCCCTCGCACCTGCCAATGGCACCCTGGAGCGGGCACGTTTGCAGGAGTGGCTCAACTTCACGTCATCCGAGTTGCACAAGGCGTTTAGCCCCTATTTCCGGGGACACTCGCTCGAGGAGACGGAGAAAGAGCAGGTCGAGGTGCATCTGGCTCGGCGCGTAGCGGATGTGGAACGCGGCCTTGCCGATGGCAGGGACTTCATCCTTGGCGGCCGATTCTCCGTGGCGGACGCCTATCTGTTCGTCGTCCTGAACTGGTCGGGGTTCATCGGGCTGGATCTGGCTCCTTGGCCGCATGTTGTGGCCTATGTGGCGCGCATCGCGGCGCGGCCCGCTGTCTGCGATGCGATGCGCCAGGAAGGATTGGTTGCCAATGAGGTCGCAGCATGACACCGGCCTTCAGCGAAATCGGCGAAGTCCTTCAGGACTATTTCGATGCACTCTATTTTTGCGACATCGACAAGCTTCAGAGCGTCTTTCATCCCAGGGCCATCTACGCTACCGCCGATGAGGCGCCATTGCTTTATCGCACCATGGACGACTATGTGCCGGTCGTTGCAGCCCGCCAGTCACCGGCCTCGCGCAACGAGATACGGCACGATCATGTCGATGCGATCGATCTGGCTGGCGAGAATACCGCCGTCGCCCGCGTGCGCTGTTCGATAGGCCAGCGCGACTTCGTGGATTTTCTCACCCTGGTGCGCACGGATGGTCGGTGGCGGATCATCGCCAAGGTCTTTCAGATCATCGAACGTCAGCCATAGGAAGCGACCAACATGCCGTATGTGAACATCAAGATTACGCGCGAAGGCGCGACGCCGGAACAGAAGGCCAAACTCATAAGGGGCGTGACCGACCTTCTCGTGGACGTGCTGGACAAGAATCCGGCGACCACTTTCGTCGTCATCGACGAGGTCGATATGGAGGATTGGGGAGTCGGCGGCCTGCCGGTCGCAGAATACCGGAAAACCCTCGGCAAGCCATTGTGAGGTTCCGATGATTTTGCAGACAACTCTCACACAGCCTCTCGGCCTGATGGCTCCGATCATCTCGGCGCCGATGGCGTTCATCGCCGGCGGGGTTTCTTAATGATCCTTCGGGGAGAAGGGATCATCAACGACTGCGCTCCAAAACGATCTGTCCGCGCGTCGCGTCGCGCAGCGTAGCGGCGAGCGCGGGCAAACGCCCGGCGGGGAGTTCGATGCGGAGTTCCACGCCATCGGCATCGTAGCGTTCGGCGGTTTTCCCCGCCTCGTGCGCGGCCAGCAGCGCATGGACCGTGCCGATGTGCTCGAACGGGCTATGCAGGGAGGCCTGCACGAACTCGACGATGGGCGCGCGTTTGGCCCGGCGCAGGCATTCGGCTGCGGCACCGCCATAAGCCCGTGCCAACCCGCCCGCGCCGAGCTTGATGCCGCCGAACCAGCGGATCACCAGCACGCCTGTGCGGTCGCAGCGCTGGCTGTCGATCGCCGCCAGCATCGGCCGGCCCGCCGTGCCGGCGGGTTCGTTGTCGTCGGAGAAACGGTAGTGCGCGCCGATGCGATAGGCCCAACAGTTGTGCGTGGCGTCGCGCTGGGCGTTTTCGGAGAAAAAGCGCAGTGCCGCTTCCGGCGTGGCCACCGGCGCTGCGTGGGCGATGAAACGGCTTTTCTTCACCTCCAGCTCGAAACTGGCCGGTGCGGTGAGGGTGTCGAGGTTCATCCGGCCAGCAATGGCAGCAGATCGTCGGGAATCGGTTGGCCGGGGTGTTGCTGCTGGAACACCCGCAGGCTGCGTTCGGCCCCGAAACGGTCGCCCTGGCGCACCCGCTCGCGGATGCGCTCGATCCAGCCTGCGGGCGGCAGCAGCGCATCGTCGCGCCAGTGCGGCAGCGCCGAAACTTCCTGCGCATCCTGCGCACGCAGCCCGCCAGCGGCCTGTTCTGCGGCTTGTTTCGGCGCTTCCGCGCGCTGGCGCATTTCCGGCCGTGCCGCCGTGGCCGGTGCGGGAGGTGCAGGTGGTGGCGGAGGCGGCGACGCCTTGCGCGCAACGGCGCGTTCCTTCGTGGCCGGAGCGATGGCATCGGCGGTGGCGGCGGGCGGCGGCGCGGAAACGGCAGGCGCGGGCAGGAATTCCACTTCGATGTGGCTTTCCTCGTCCGCCTGCACCGGTGCGGCTTGCGGTTGCGTGGCCGGCTGCGCCATGCCGGATTCGGCGGCCGGCGAGGAACTCGATTCGCCTGGCAGCGAGCCGCCGAACCAGCCCATCTGCACGCCGATCACGGCGGCGAACACGGAGGCGGCCAGCGTGCCGAAACCGGCGCCGAACCAGGTGCTGTGCCGGCGTCGCCGGTTCCCGGAGACGGAAACCGGTGCCTGCGTTGCGTGGGTTTGCGGCAGTGCGCCGCGCGCCATCGCCAGCACCCGTGCATCCAGGGACGGCGGCGGTTCGTTGGCTGGAAGGTGGCGCAAGGCGCTCGCCAGTGCGGCTTCTTCCGCATCCAGTGGCGCTTGGCGCATGGCGGATTCGTCGCGGGAAGTCATGCCAGCCGCGCCTTGAGTTTGTCCAGCGCATAGCGCAGCCGGGATTTCACCGTTTCGCGGCCCACGCCGGTGATCTCGCCGATTTCCTCCAGCGAAAGTTCCTGCTCCAGCCGCAGTTGCACCGCGATGCGCTGTTCCTCCGGCAGCTCGGCCAGCGCCTGCTGCAGGCGGCGACTCTCCTCGAAGCGCGAAAGCGCAGGCTCGGGTTGATCCGATGCTTCGGCCTGCATCTGCGGGAAGCCGATCTCCTCATCGTCGATGGAAACGCTGGGCCGGGCGCGGCGGTACTGGTCGATCAAGAGGTTGTTGGCGATCTGGTACAGCCAGGTGGAGAACCTCGCCTCCGGTCGGTAGCGTTCGCGCGCCGTCACGACCCGGCTCCAGACTTCCTGGAAACATTCCTCCGCCGTGGCGCGCGGGGAAATGCCGCGCACGAGGAAACGGTACAGCGCTCCGCGATGGCGCGAGTACAGTGCCTCGAAGGCGGCGATGTCGCCAGCGGCATAGGCCAGCATCAGTTCCTCGTCGGTGGGCGGTGGGATCATGCCGGCAGTGTACCGGCTTGGGCTGGAACGCCGCGGGGGCGTTTTCGGGGTTGGCCCGCGCTGGCGCGGATTTACGTTGCAGTGAAAGGGCCGATACGTTGCCCACCGGAGTCTTCGCCATGCCGTCTTTCCCGTTTCGCTTGTTGCTCCTTGCCGTCGCGCCCTGCGGTTCCGCCGTTGCACAGGAAATTCCGTTGCCTCCGTTGACCTGCGAACACACGGGCAACGGCACGCGCTACGACGTGGGGCCGGGCCAGGCGCATGCCTCGCTGGGCGCGGTGCCGTGGGAAAACCTCCTGGCGGGCGATACGGTGCGCATCCACTGGCGGGCGCAGCCGTACCGGGAAAAAATCCTGCTGCGCAGACGCGGCACCGCGCAGCAGCCCATCGTGGTCTGCGGCGTGCCCGGCCCGAACGGCGAATTGCCGGTGCTCGACGGCGAGAACGCCACGACCCGCGCCACGATGGGCTACCGCGTGGTCGAAACTGAAGCGCGCGGCCTGGTGCACGTGAGCTGGGGCGCGGGCGATGCCTGGGGCTACAAGCCGGGGTATCTGGTGATCCAGGGGCTGGAGCTGCGCAATGCCTTCCACGAATACGGGTTCACCGCCTCCGATGGTTCCAGCCGCAATTATTCGCCGAACGCGGCGGGCCTTTTCGTCGAGCGCGGCGAACACGTCATCGTGCGGGGCGTCGTCGTCACCGCCAACGGCAACGGCTTCTTCGTGGCCTCGGGCGATTCGGAGGAGGTGCTCTCGCGCGACATCGTGCTGGAACGCTCGCGCCTTTACGGCAATGGCACCGTGACGGTGAGCTTCGACCGCCACCACAACATCTACACCGAAGCGGTGGGCATGCTGTTCCAGTTCAACCACATCGGGCCGCTGCGCGCGGGCTCCGGCGGCAGCGCGTTGAAGGATCGTTCCACCGGCACCGTGGTGCGCTACAACCACATCGAAGGCGGCGCCCGTTCGCTGGATCTGGTCGAGGCCGAGGACAGCTTCCCGATGGTGCAGAACCTGCCGGAATACCGGCGCGCCTTCGTGTACGGGAATGTCGTCGTCAATGGCCCGGATGGGCCTTCCTACATGATCCATTACGGCGGCGACAACGGCGCGACGAACACCTACCGCAAGGGCTGGCTGTACTTCCACGACAACACCCTCGTGGTGCGCGCTAATCAAGCCGCGCGCTGGCGCACGATCCTGTTCGACGTGGCCACCGACGACGAATCGGTGGACGCGCGCAACAACGTGCTGTTCGTGCGTGCGGCCACGCCGGGGGAGGTGCCCACCAACATGAAATGGATGCGCACGGCAGGGCACCTGGAACTGGCGGCGAACTGGGCTTCGGCAGGCGTGGAGGCGTGGCGCGATGGCGTGACGCCGACTGGCAGCATCACCGGGTTGTCGAACGTGATCGGCAATGCCCAGAACGATCCGGGGTTCGTGGACGAGGCCGGCAACGATTTCTCATTGCGGGCGATCGGGCAATCGGTGGATGCCGGCGTCGCGCCGCATCCGGTGGTGGTGTCGCTCGGCCACGAGGCCGTCGCCGAATACGTTGCCCCGGCGTTCGGACGTCCACGCCCGGTCTCAGGCGCGCCCGACCTGGGCGCGTTCGAGCGTGGCGGCGGACATCCGCTGCAATTCCTCGGCAAAGGGCCGGCGTCCTGGGACAACGGCCAGCGCTTGGCATGTACGGGCGTGTCGGCTTCTCCCGCCGCCGTGCTGTGCGTCCGCGCCGGCGCGGCAGCGGGCGGCAACGGTTCGCAGGCGGTGCCGTTCGCGGCGATCAATGCGGCGATCGCCGCGGCGAAAGCCGGCGACATCGTGCAGGTGGCGGCAGGCACCTATGGGGAGAATGTCGCCATCGGCAGTTATGCCTCGCCCTCCGGCAAGGATCTGACCCTGCTTGGCGGGTTCTCCGGCGATTTCTCGCAACGCGATGCGGGCCAGCACCACAGCATCGTCGATGCGGGCCAGAACGCGCCGGGCGTGCAACTGCACGTGGATTCGGGCGGCGTCACCACGCTGGATGGCTTCACGATCACCAACGGTCTGGGGCTTGGCACCGATTGGGAAGACGGCTACGGCCACGGCGGCGGCGTGTATGCGCAGCGGCTGGGCAACGGCGAAACCGTGATTTCGCACAACCTCGTCCACGGCAACCGCAGCGCCAGCCACGCCAGCGCCGATACGCGCGGCGGCGGCATCCATGTGTACAACCAGAGCTGGGGCGGAGCCAGCGGCACGGCGCGGATCGAGGACAACCACGTGTACGACAACCTGGCCGGCAAGGGCGCGGGCATCAATGTCACCGGACGGCAGGCGCTGCTGCTGCGCAACCGTGTCGAAGACAACATCGCCCACGGCGATCACGGCGGCGGCATCTACGTTTCCACGGGGCAGGCGCAGCTCACCGACAACGCCGTCATGGGCAACGAGATCGGTGCAAGCGCGGGCTATGGGTGGGGCGGCGGCGTCATCGTCGCAGGGGAAATTTCCGCGCAGTTCCAGGGCAACGTCGTCACCGACAACTATGCCCCGACGATAGGCGCGGGCCTGTTCTTCGACGAGGGTGCAGTGGTTGCGATGCGCAACGACCTCATCTTCGCCAACCGCTGCCCGCAGGACGCCCGCTCCGGTGCGGCGATCTACCTGGACGGCGGTGCGGCGGCTTCGGTGCTGGAGATCGAGAATGCCACCATCGCCGATCACCACTGTTCGGGCAACGCCCCGGCGATCTACATCGAGGGCGGTTCGCAGGCGGGCCTGAAAAACGCGATCCTGTGGGGCAACAGCGGCGAATTCGGGTTGGATTCCGGCGGCGGATTCTCCATCGCGCATTCGATCACGCAGCAGCCGGGGCAGGGCAATCTCGCGCTCGATCCGCTGTTCGCCGATCCCGCCTCCGGCGATTACCACGTCCGTTCCACCGCGGGCCGCTACACGCTTGCCGGCTGGGCGATGGACGCGGTATCCAGCCCGGCCATCGACGCCGGCGATCCGGCCTCGGATTATGCGCTGGAAACCGCGCCCAACGGCGGGCGCATCAACCTTGGTGCCTACGGCAATACCACGGAAGCCAGCCGCAGCGCCGGTGCTACGGCCCAGGAACACATCTTCGGCGACGGTTTCGAGTGAGCCCGACGGTACCGCTGCGGGATCAGTCGATGCCGTGTCGAAGCCAGGTCACCGCATCGCGCTGCTGCGTGAAAATGCGGGCCACGATGCCCTGCTCGCGCGCCAGCAGGGTGATGTGCTCCTGGAATGCCCAGCTCGCTTCGTTGCGATCCACGAAGGCGACCTTCACGTCGCTGTCGAAGCCGAGCGCGAACAGGCTCTCGAACATCTTCTGCGCATCCTGGTTCTCGCCGTCCTCGATCAGGTTCTCGACCACCAGCAGACGCTTGGCGTGGCGTTTCGCGCATTCCTCGGCGATCGCCTTCCAGTAGGCCATCGTGATCTCGAAGTTGTCGTGCTCGCCTTCCACCCGTGCCAGCAGGTAGTCGCCAAACCAGGTGAAATAGATATCGAACCCGTCCCCGCGGGTTGCATACTCTTTTGCCATTAGCTCGTCCTTGAAGCCCCTGTGCAACACGATAGCGCAGGATGAGGCCCCCACCACCCCATCCCGTCCGATGCCGGGTGAGCCGGCATCCTGTCAGGCCAGGATGACCGGAATCCTGCCGATCTTCGCCTGCCAGTGTTTCGGCCCGGTTTCGTGCACCGATTCGCCGCTGGCGTCCACGGCCACGGTGACGGGCATGTCCTTCACTTCGAACTCGTAGATCGCTTCCATCCCCAGATCCGCGAAGCCGACCACGCGGCTGGCCTTGATCGCCTTGGAGACGAGATAGGCTGCGCCGCCGACCGCCATCAGATAAACCGATTGGTGCCTGCGGATGGCTTCGATCGCCGCCGGGCCGCGCTCGGCCTTGCCGACCATGCCCAGCAGGCCGGTCTGCGCCAGCACCTGTTCGGTGAACTTGTCCATGCGCGTGGCGG
>CAZHXV010000075.1:5335-12016 GCA_964536455.1 uncultured Aquimonas sp. | reverse complement strand
AACAACGCACTGATCGACGAGAAATACTGCGGCATCCGCCCTGCTCCCGGCTATCCGGCCTGCCCGGATCACACCGAAAAAGCCACGCTGTTCCAGTTGTTGAACGCCACCGAAAACACCGGCATCGAACTCACCGACAGCTACGCGATGGTGCCCACCGCCGCCGTCTCCGGCTGGTATTTCTCCCATCCGCGCAGCCAGTACTTCGTCGTGGGGCGAGTAAGCAAGGAACAGGTTTCAGACTACGCCCGCCGCAAGGGCTGGACGATGGCCGAGGCCGAACGCTGGCTTGCGCCGAATCTCGACTACGACCCGGAATGATTGCGATGAGTACGCGCCAGGACACGCCCGCATTGCCCTCGCCCATCAACCTCGCCGCGTGGATCGAAGAGCATCGCCACCTGCTGAAACCGCCGGTCGGCAACAAGTGCATCCATGCCGGGGATTTCATCGTGATGGTGGTGGGCGGGCCGAACCAGCGCACCGATTACCACTACGACGAAGGCCCGGAATTCTTCCACCAGATCGAAGGCGAGATGATCCTGCGCATCCAGGAAAACGGTGCAGTGCGCGACATCCCGATCCGTGCCGGGGAAATCTTCCTGCTGCCCCCGCGCGTGCCGCATTCGCCGCAGCGGATGCCCGATTCCGTCGGCCTGGTCGTCGAACGCCGCCGCCTGCCGCACGAGCTGGACGGCTTGCAGTGGTACTGCCAGAGCTGCAACGCGCTGGTGTACGAGGAATATTTCCCGCTGCGCAACATTGAAACCGATTTTCCGCCGGTGTTCGAGCGCTTCTATGCCTCCCGCGCGCACCGCACCTGCCAGCGCTGCGGCGCGCTGCATCCGGCGCCGGCGAAGTTCGACGACCTGATCCCGGAAACCTGATCCCACTTCGAAACCGGGGACCGAAAAACAGAAGCCGCCCGAAGGCGGCTTCCACAGTGAGGCGCTTGCGCGCTTTGTTGGCGGGCCGAACGCATTTCCTGATCTGCTGATCAGCTCCAGTAGTACAGCCCCTCCTGGGTTCGATCCCAGCGCGGAACACCGTGCATCACAGGGGCCCCAGCGATCGATCGCAGCCAGGACAGGATCGAGGAGGCGCTTCCCAACGGCCTGCTACACTGCGTTGCTGCATCGCACGCGAATTGCGCGTGCGATCCGCTTTCCATGTTCCCGAAACTTTCCCACTGGAACCCTTCTTCCGAATGAACCCGCCGAATGCCTTGCTGCGCCGTTTGCCACTTGCCGCCGCGCTCGCCCTTGCCTGCCACGCGGCCACCGGCGCGGAAATCCATTCCGATCTCGCCGCTGCCGCGCAGCGCGATGGCCATGCGGATGCGCTGATCGTGCTGAAGGATCAGGAGAAACCACTGCTCGCACCGCTTGCGCGGGATGTGGATTACAAGGCGCGCCGCCGCGCACTGGTCGATGCGCTGCGCGATCGCGCCGGACACCAGCAGGCGCAACTGCGCGCCTGGCTCGATGCGCGCGGCATCGCCTATCGCGCGTTCTGGATCGTCAATACGATCCAGGCCAGGCTCAGCGCCGCCGAACTGGCCGAACTGGCCGCGCACGCGGAAATCGACCGCATCGAACCGAACGCGGCCCTCGCGCTGCGCCTGCCCGAACCGGACGCCGCATCGCTGGCACCGGAGGAAACCCGGGCGATCGAATGGGGCGTCAACAAGATCAACGCACCCGCGGTCTGGGCCGAAGGCATCACCGGGCAAGGCGTGGTCATCGCCGGCCAGGACACCGGCATCCGCTGGGATCACAACGCATTGAAGTCGCACTATCGCGGCTGGAACGGCAGCACCGCCGACCACAACTACAACTGGCACGATGCCGTCCACGCCACTGGCTCCAGCTGCGGGGCCAATGCGCAGGCGCCCTGCGACGACGACGACCACGGCACGCACACCATCGGCACGATGGTCGGCGACGATGGCGGCAGCAACCAGATCGGCGTCGCGCCCGGTGCGAAATTCATCGGCTGCCGCAACATGAACGATGGCTGGGGCACGCCGGCCACCTACATCGAGTGCATGGAGTGGCTGCTCGCGCCGACCAACCTGGCCGGCCAGAACCCGAATCCCGATCTTGCACCGGACATCGTCAGCAACTCCTGGGGCTGCCCGCCCGAAGAGGGTTGCACGGCACCGGCCATTCTCGAGAACGCGGTGTCCAACCTCGTCGAGGGCGGTATTTTCTTCGCCGCCGCGGCCGGCAACGACGGCTCCTCGTGCAGCACGATCTACGATCCGCCGGCCATCTACGACGCTTCGTTCGTGGTCGGCTCCAGCACCAGTTCCGACGCGATTTCCGGCTTCTCCAGCCGCGGCCCCGTGAGCAGTTCCAGTCTGATCCGGCCCGACATCATTGCGCCCGGCTCCAGCGTGCGATCCGCGCTGAAGGGCGGCGCCGGCAGCTACGGCAGCATGAGCGGCACCAGCATGGCGACGCCGCACGTCGCCGGCGCGGCGGCGCTGGTCATGAGCGCGAATCCGGCCCTGAAAGGCCAACCGGAGCTGGTCGCCGAAATACTGCGCGCCACCGCCAAGCGCACCGGCATCACCGATCCCTCGAACAGCGGCTGCGGCGGCTTGACGATCAATGTCTGGCCGAACCATCAGGCCGGTCACGGCCGCCTGGATGCTTACGCGGCCGTGATCGCGGCGCTGGAACAAGCCACTTTCGATTCTTTTGCCGACGGCTTCGAGGATCAGTAGCGGTTCAGCGCCGCCCCCAGGCAGCAGGCATACCCAGGCCCGCTATCGCGATGCGTGCTTGCGGCGATACATGTCGGCATCGGCCAGCGCGATGAGCTGGCGTGCGTCCTCGGCGTCGCGCGGGTACTGCGCAATGCCGATTGAAACCCCTAGCGGCAGACCACCCGCCACCTCGATGGGTTCGCGCAATTCCGCGCCGATCTGATCGGCAAGGCGCATGGCCAGTTCTTCCTCGCCCACGCCATCGAGCACGATCAGGAATTCGTCGCCGGCCCAGCGCGCCACCAGATCGCCCTGGCGCACGCTGGCCCGCATCCGTTGCGCCAGCTCCTGCAATACCGCATCGCCGGCTTCGTGACCAAGACGATCGTTCACGGCCTTGAAACCGTCCACGTCCAGGAACAGCAAGGCGAAAGGATGCGCCTTCGCGCCGCTCCGATGCCGGGCGATGCGGTCGTCGATGCGGCGCAAGGTGGCCTCGCGGTTGTCCAGCCCGGTGAGGCGGTCGGTGGCGAGTTTCTCGGTCATCGCGGCGAAACTGCGCGCCAGCGCACCGATTTCGTCGCCTCGCCGCAGATCGAGCCACACGTCGAAATCGCCATCGCCGACCCGGTGCGCGGCTTCGGCAATGGCATGCAGGTCGCGTGTCACCGGGCGCAGCACGGCCCAACCGACGCCCACCACCAGCAAGGCGGCCAACAGACTCAGCGCCAGGGTTCCCCAGGCCGCTGCGGTGATGTCGTGCAGGAATTCGCGGCGCGGCACCGCCACGCCCACGATCCATTCCAGCCCGGGGCGCGGGGCCAGGCGGGCATAGGCCACCTGGATATCGCGCCCGTCCGGGCCGGAAATGTCGGCCGAGCGCCCCTGCCCGTCCGCGTGCAGCAGGGCGTCCACACCGCGATAGGCACTGGCCAGCAAGACATCGTCCGAGGTGGCCGCGTTGATCCTTCGCGCCTCCTCACTCCCGCCTTCGGCCAGGAACACCGCGCCGCGCGACGTGGCGATCAGCGCGCCATCGGACTCCACCACGAAGGACACGCCGTTGGAACTGGGCTGCAAGGTGCGGACGATGTCGCTCAACTGGCGCAGCGTGACATCGGTGGCAGCAATGCCGGCGAAGCGGCCCTGCGCGTCTCGAACCGGGCGCGCAAGCGTGGTTTCGAGATCCTCGCCGTTGAAATCGATGTAAACCGGCGACCAGGTTTCCGCATCGTTGGCGCGCGCGGTTCGGTACCAGGGGCGCGTGCGCGGGTCGAATCGGACGGCTTCGGTCCGGTACGCCTCCAGCTCGCCGTAGAGGCTGCGCAGGACGTAGAACTCGCGCGAGCCGCTGCCGTGCTCCAGCACCTGCAGATCCACGCTGCCATCCGCCTTGCGGTACAGCGCGAAGAAACGGCCCTGCTCGTCGGCATAGTAGGCGTAATCGTTGAGCTGGGGCTGGATCAGCGTGGCCAGCCAGAACCGCTCGCGCAAAGGGCGATCGCCGGCGCTGATGCTTTGCGGAGCCGGTTCCCCGGGCGGAAAGGCGATATCCAGCACCTGCCCGGAGATATCCAGCCGACGCTGCACTGCCTGCGCGATGCGATCCGCGTTCTCGACCAGCCAGCGCTCGGAAAGCCGGTCTATCACCGTCCGTCCGGCCAGGTACGAAAGCCCGCCCAATACGGTCGCCAGCGTCAGCACCAGGACGACGAAAGGCAGAATCAGCAGCTGTCGGAGGCTGGCGGTACGGAACAAGGGACAGGAAACCCGATTGTCTTTCCCGCCCAGTCTCCGCGAAGCCTCTTCCAACGACAAGTGGTGCGCTGTGCCGCCCCTTCCAGGCTTGCCTCCATTCCTGCTTGGCGACAGACCGCATTGCGCTATTCCAACCGACCTTTCAACAACCCCGGAGCCCGTTTCGGAAGCGCGGGTTGGGGGCGTCGAGGAGGAATAGCGCTTGTGCACGAAGACGGGATCGCAGGTTCCGCGCTCATTGGCAGGACGCGCCATGCCTGCGTGCTGCCGCGACCGGGCCGATTCTCCCGCCTGGCCCGGTACACGCGCGAATAGCGTGCGCGGGGCTGGACGCGGTTCAGACCACGGTGAGCGTCACGTCGATGTTGTTGCGGGTCGCGTTCGAGTACGGGCAGACCTGGTGCGCCTGCGCGACGAGCGCCTCGGCCTGGGCGCGATCCATGCCCGGGATCGAGATGCGCAGTTCGACTTCGATGCCGAAGCCCGCCGGAATCTGGCCGATGCCGACATGGCCTTCGATCGAGGTATCGGCGGGCAACGCGATCTTCTCGCGCCCGGCGACGAACTTCAGCGCGCCGATGAAACAGGCCGAGTAACCGGCCGCGAACAACTGCTCGGGATTGGTGCCGGTGCCGCCGGCGCCGCCGAGTTCCTTCGGCGTGGTGAGCTTGAGATCGAGCACACCGTCCGACGACACGGCGCGGCCATCGCGGCCGCCGGTGGCGGTGGCCTGGGCGCGGTACAGCACGTTTTCGATCGACATCGGAGGTCTCCTTGGATTGGTGGACGGGAAAGTGCGCGGCGGCGCTCAGGCCAGCGTCGGATAGTCTACATAGCCGGCCGCGCCGGGCGTGTAGAACGTGGTTGCATCCCAGGGATTGAGCGCGGCGCCGGCGGCAAAGCGGCGCGGCAGATCGGGATTCGCGATGAAGGCCTTGCCGAACGCGACCGCATCGGCTTCGCCGCGGTCGAGCACATCCTGCGCCGTATCCTGGGTGAACTTCTCGTTGGCGATGTAGACCCCACCGAACGCGGCCTTGAGCTGCGGCCCCAACCGCGGTTCGGCGAGCGATTCGCGCGCGCAGATGAAGGCGATGCGGCGGCGGCCGAGTTCGCGCGCGACATGGCCGAACGTGCCCGCCATGTCCGAATCGCCCATCGTGTGCGAATCCCCGCGCGGCGCCAGGTGCATGCCGACGCGATCCGCGCCCCAGACCTCGATGCAGGCATCGGTGGCTTCGAGCATCAGGCGGGCGCGGTTCTCGATGCTGCCGCCGTAGTCGTCCTCGCGCCGGTTGCTGCGATCCTGCAGGAACTGGTCGAGCAGGTAGCCGTTCGCGCCGTGCAGCTCGACCCCATCGAAGCCGGCGCGCTGTGCGTTCTGCGCACCTGTTCGGTAAGCGCCGATCACGACGGGAATCTCCTCGCGCGCCAGCGCCCGCGGCGTCACGTAGTTGCGCATCGGCCGCACCAGGCTGACATGGCCTTCGGCGGCGATGGCGCTCGGCGCCACCGGCAGTTGCCCGTCGAGGAAAATCGGGTCGGAAATGCGCCCGACATGCCAGAGTTGCAGGAAGATGCGCCCGCCCGCATCGTGCACCGCGCGCGTCACGCCCTTCCAGCCTTCGACCTGGGCCTCGGACCAGATCACGGGCGTGTCGGCATAGCCCACGCCCATCGGCGTCACCGAGGTGGCCTCGCTCAGGATCAGACCGGCGCTGGCGCGCTGGGCGTAGTACTGCGCCATCAGCGCGTTCGGGAGGCGTTCGGCGCCGGCGCGCGAGCGGGTGAGGGGCGCCATGACGATGCGGTTGGGAAGATCGAGGTCGCCGATGCGGATCGGATCGAACAGGCTGGGCATGGGGAAATCCTGAAGTGATCGTGGGAAGTGGGGGCGTGTCCGCGCCGCACAAGGCAGGCGCGACGATGGTGTCAGCGCTTCGCCGAGCCGCCGTGCGACTCGCCGCGACATGCGTCGATCTGCTGCTGCATGCCGTGCACGTGCGCCTCCAGCCCGGCCGCCAGATGCTCGACGAAGGCGCGCACCGCCGGCAGCAGCCCGCGCCGGCTCGGATAGACGAAATGCAGGATGCCCTGCGGCAGTTGCCACTGCGGCAGCACGACCTCGAGCATGCCGCCGCGCAAGGCCTCGAAACATTGCCAGTCCGGCAGCATCGCGACGCCGAGGCCGTTCAGCGCGGCGTCGAGCA
>CAZHXV010000075.1:0-5235 GCA_964536455.1 uncultured Aquimonas sp. | reverse complement strand
TCGCGCACCCGGATCGCGACATCGAAACCTTCGCCCAGCACATCGACGCGGCGGTTACTCGCGAGCAGGCGCACCGACACCTGCGGGTGGCGTTCGAGAAAGCCCGCAATGATCGGCCCGAGCGCGCCCTGCGCGATCGACACCGGCGCACTTACCCGCACCAATCCACGCGGCTCCGCGCGCAGCACATCGACGGCCTCCTGCGCGGCGCGCGCCTCCTCCATCACGGCGCGGCAATGCACGAGGAAACGCTCGCCGAACTCGGTCACGACGAAGCGCCGCGTGGTCCGCTGCAACAGGCGCACGCCAAGGCGCGCCTCCAGATGCGCGATGCGTTTGCTCAGGCGCGATTTCGGCAGTGCGAGGGCGCGCGCGGCGGCCGAGAAGCCGCCGTGTTCGACCACGGCCGCGAAGAAGCGGAGGTCGTTGAGATCGTCGATGAGGCCCGCGCTATGGAGATACATCGGTCTATTGTTTCCCAAAGGAAACGATCAGTTCGATTCATGGGGACTTATCAATAGATTGTACACGGAACAATATCGTTCCCGTCATTCACTTCACGGGAACACCACACATGAACATCCTGCATCTCGATTCGAGCCCGCTCGGCACCCACTCGGTCACGCGCGAACTCAGCGCGGCCATCGTGGCGCAGTTGCGCGCACAGTCCGCCGCCACCGTGGTCTATCGCGACCTCGCCGCCGATCCGCTGCCGCACTGGGCGCCGGTGTCCGACAGCAGCGACGCGGCGGTGCGCAACGGCGGCGACGTGCTCGACCAGTTCCTGGCGGCCGACACCCTCGTCATCGGTGCGCCGATGTACAACTTCAGCGTGCCGAGCCAGCTCAAGGCCTGGATCGATCGCGTGCTGGTCGCGGGCAAGACCTTCCGCTACACCGCCACCGGCCCGGAAGGCCTGGCGCGCGGCAAGCGCGTGATCGTGGCCTCGGCGCGCGGCGGGTTCTATGGCGCCGGTACGCCGGCGGCGGCGGCGGATTTCCAGGAACCGTACCTGCGCCAGGTGTTCGGGATGATGGGCATCGACGACGTGCGCTTCGTGCGCGCCGAGGGCGTGGGCATCAGCGCGGAGCAGAAGGCGGCGTCGATCGCGGCGGCGCATGCGCAGATCGGTGCGGAACGCAAGGCGGCCTGAAAGATTACTTCGCCTATCGCGAAACTGCCGTGATGACGGGACACGCGGACGAACCAATCCGCCGTGCGGTCAGCCCGCGCAATCGGCCAGCGTTTCGCGCACTGGGCGAAAGCGCACGCCGCGTTCCTTCTGCGCGAGGGCGCTGTCGTACACGATGCTGGGCGGGTTCGCCGAGTCGTGGTGATTCAGCATGGCGTGCACATCCGCTATGCGGTAACTCTTGCGCTTGTCCGCAGGAGCGAGATTGCGGTTTTCGCGCTCACCGTCCATCCGTCCCTCACAGAGTGCGACTGGGCTGTTAGCATCCGTGGCTCTTTCCGAAATTGCCACCGCAGAGGCCATGCCGTGTCGATGCTTCACGACTGGAATCGGATGTTCTGCATCGCCTTGGCTACCACCGTGCTGTTCGCATCGGCAACATACGCCCAGCCGCCAGTGCGGGATTGGGCCGTGGCGTCGCCCGGCGGGATCGGGGATGCGGATGCGTTCTTCGGCGATCTGCGCGCCGACACCGCCAAGCGGGCGCTGGTGGTGGATGAGGCCGGCAACAGTTACGTGACGGGCACCATTCTCCTCAACGAAGACCTTGGGGAATGGGATTTTCTGACGCAGAAATTCGCGCCCGACGGCTCATTGCTGTGGAGTGCGACGTACAACGGCCCCGGAAACAGCGAGGATTACGCCTACGCCATCGCACTGGATGCTGCGGGCGATGTGATCGTGGCCGGCTCCACGGGCAATCTGGGGTTTTCTCGCGATTACCTCGTCGTGAAATACTCGGGCGAGGACGGCTCGAAATTGTGGGAAGCAGGCTACGATGGCCCAGGAAGGGACGAGTATGCCTTTGCAGTGGCGGTAGATGGCAATGGCGATGTGGTGGTAACGGGCGCATCGTGGGGTTCCGGGAATAACATCGACTACGCTACCGTGAAATATTCGGGCGAGGACGGCGCGCAATTGTGGGCATCCCGCTACGAAGGCCCGTTGGGTACCCACGACACTCCTGCCGCAATCGCACTGGACGGCAATGGTGATGTCCTGGTGACTGGCTTTTCCAGTCATGGCGACACGCCCCCCTCCTACGTCACCGTGAAGTATTCGGGCACGAACGGCGCACCGCTTTGGACGGCCATCCATGAGGGTGCCACTTCATCCATAAATGCGCTCGCCGTTGACCGCGCAGGTGATGCGATCATGACGGGCACCTCGTACTCCGTCAGCGGCGGCCATGGCTACATCACCATCAAATATGCCGGCGAGGATGGCGCGCCACGCTGGACGGCGCGCTACGACCACCACGCGAACCAGCCGGACGTCGCCTACGACGTAGCGGTGGATGAGGCGGGCGACGTGGTCGTGACTGGTTCCTCGTATGGCGATGGCAGCCATTACGATTACGCCACCGTGAAGTATTCCGGCGGCGATGGCGCACCGTTGTGGGTAGCGCGTTACCGCAGCCCCGACGATACCCGCGCCGATATCGCCCGCGCCGTCGCGCTGGATGTCGCGGGCGATGCGATCGTGACCGGGCAGACCTACGATGCCAATCTGGGCTATGGCTTCGCCACCGTGAAGTATTCCGGCGACGATGGTTCCCAACAGTGGGTGGCGCGTCACGATGGGGAAGGAAGCGGGAACGATAGCGCCTGCGCCGTCATGGCGGGCAACGATGGTGGCATCTGGGTTGCAGGCACTCAAAGCGGCCCGCTCAACCACGACTACGGCCTGATCCATTACGGCGCCAATGGCGTCGAACACTGGGCGACCAATGAAGGCAGCCTGCCGGGGCAGACCGAGCATCTCGCGGAAAACAGGGCACTCGTGGTGGATACCGCGGGCAACAGCTACGTGACAGGCCGGGTTTCCAACCACAGCACCGCCGACTACGTGACCATGAAGTTCGCGCCCAACGGCAGCCTGCTGTGGCGCTCCACCTACAACGGCCCGGGCAACGGCTTCGATGCCGCCAGCACCCTGGTGCTGGATGACGCAGACGGGGTGATCGTGACAGGCAGTTCGCTCGGTGCTGACGGCTCCTACGACTACGCCACCGTCAAGTATTCGGCTACGGATGGCGGGCAATTATGGGCAGCGCGCTACGACGGCCCGGCGAACGGTTACGCCATGGCCATTGCCATGGCGGTGGATGCTTTCGGTGATGTGGCGGTGCTGGGGCAGGCAACCGGCGAGGATGGGAGCATCGACTACGCCATCGTGAAATATTCCGGCGCCAACGGCAACGAATTGTGGGTCGCCAGCCATGGTGGCGCTGCCAAGGGCGAGGATTACCCGACCGCCGTAGTATTCGACAGTTCGGGCGATGTGGTGGCGACGGGCAGCACGCAATACACCAGCGGCGCCGGCTACGCCATACCGGCATATACCACGCTGAAATACGCAGGCGCGAATGGCGCGATGCTGTGGCTGGCGCACTACGCCGGCCCGGAGCATGGCGGCGACTACGCCGTCGATGTGGCGCTGGACGATGCCGACAACGTAGTGGTGACAGGCTACTCGTTCGGCGACAATTCCGCCGATTACCTCACCGTGAAGTACTCCGGAGCGGACGGCGCGCAGCTTTGGGATGCGCGCTATAACGGCCCGTCGAACGGACGGGACAATGCCACAGATGTAGCGATCGACGGTGCGGGCGATGTGGTGGTGACGGGTTTTTCGCCGAGCGGACAATTCAACGATTTCGCCACCGTGAAGTACTCGGGTGCGAACGGTGCGCAGCTTTGGGCGGTGCGTTACGCAAGCCCGGAAAACCGCAACGAAGCCGCCACCGCCCTGGTTCTGGACGAAGCCGGGGACGTGGTGGTGACGGGCATGGCCACGGCCGATAGCGGCGGCATCGGCAATATCGACTTCACTACCGTGAAATACGCAGGTTCGAGCGGTGGCCTGCTTTGGGAACACCGTTATGACGGTGGAGCGTCAGGTTGGGACAGGGGTCAAGCGGTTGCGCTGGCCCCCGATGGCAGCTTGCGCATCGCAGGCGAAGCCGAAACCCCGCAAGGCACACGCATCGTCGTGATCAAGCTGCGCGAAGCCGCGACAGCAGCGGACGACATCTTCGCCGACGACTTCGAATACTGATTCGAGCACGAGCCAACTCCCTTGGGAGTTGACACATCCACACGACGTCCAGCCGGGACGATACGATTCCCATCGGCTTCCGCGCAGGAGCGCCGTGAGGCGCGACCGTCCACCTTCTACGCTTGCGGAACCTTCTATGAAACGCCCGGTATGGCGGTATTTTCTTTCTGTGCTTGGCGCGTTTGTGGCGGTGCCCGCCGCAACCCAGCCCTCGGGCGACCCCCTAGGGCTCGATGCCGCAGTCCTACGCGGCGCCGGCCGCGGAGCATATCTACTACGTCGCGTCCGATGGCAAGGCCGACGCGCCCGGCGCCACGCTCGCCACGCTCACTACCCTCGAATCCGCGATCGCGCGGATGGTCACCGGCGACGCCATCGTGATGCGCGACGGCACGTATCGTGTCGTCGGCCTCCAGCTCAACCAAGGCATCACGATCCAGCCCTACCTCGACGAACGTCCGGTGCTGAAGGGCACCAAGGTCGCGCCGGAATGGGAGCCGCTGCGCGACAAAGTGTGGCGCACCCGCTGGTCAACGCTGTTCCCGGCCAGGCTGCTCGGCTGGTGGCGACGCAACCACAAGGGCATACGCACGCCGTTGCATCGCTTCAACAACGACATGGTGTTCATCGACGGCGAGTTGCTGAATCGGCCGGCTGAGAAGGCGAACTGGACGAGAAGTCGTACTACATCGATTACGAAGGCGGCTACGTCCACATCGGCGTCGATCCGATTCGTCGATGCAGGGGCCATGCGCTGCACCCGGCACCGCCGAGGCGCGCAGGCGCATACCGATCGCGTTGCTGGCGAAGCCGCTGCCGCGCGGCGTATGGGAAATCCGATGGGGGCGGGATTACAGATACCGCTTCAGGAACGTCCCTGTATACGAGCCTTCCGTCGCCGCCACGGTTTCCGGCGTCCCCGCCACGAGGATCGTGCCACCGCGATGGCCGCCTTCCGGGCCGAGCTCGACGATCCAGTCCGC
>CAZHXV010000074.1:267-12230 GCA_964536455.1 uncultured Aquimonas sp. | reverse complement strand
GCCGAACACCAGCACGAAGCACAGCCCGGAGATCACCGGCGACACCGAGAACGGCAGGTCGATGAGTGCGTTGAGCCAGGATTTCCCGGGAAACTCGAAACGCGCGATGGCCCACGCCGCCGCGATGCCGAACACCAGGTTCAGCGGCACGCAGACGGCGGCCACCAGCAAGGTCAGCCTGATCGAGGCCATCGCATCGGGTTCGGCGATGGCCTGGACGAAGACGGCAGCGCCTTGGGCAAACGCCTCGGCGAACACCAGCGCCAGCGGCAGCAACAGGAAAAGCGCCAGGAACGCGACCACGAAACCGATCAGCAGCCATCGCACGAAGGCCGGCTCGCCCACGGCATCGCGCGCGATTTTGTCGTTGCGGCTCATCGCAAGGCTCTGCGGTGCCGTAGCATGAAGGCTTGCAGCGCGTGGATGGCCAGCAGCAAGGCGAACGCCAGCAGCAGCATGGCCACGGCGATGGCAGTGGCGCCGGGGTAATCGAATTCCTCCAGCCGGATCACGATCAAGAGCGGCGCGATCTCCGAAACGTTCGGCAGGTTGCCGGCGATGAAGATCACCGAACCGTATTCGCCCACGGCACGCGCGAAGGCCAGTGCGAAGCCGGTCAGCACCGCCGGCCAGATCGCGGGCAGCACCACGCGCCGGATCGCAACCAGGCGGGAAGCGCCGAGCGTGGCGGCGGCTTCCTCCAGCGCCCGGTCGGATTCGGCCAGCACCGGCTGCACGGTGCGCACCACGAACGGCAGGCCGATGAACACCAGCGCCACGACGATGCCCAATGGGGTGTAGGCGACCTTCATGCCGAGCGCTTCCAGCCACTGCCCGATCCAGCCATTGCCCGCGTACAGTGCCGTCAACGCGATGCCCGCGACCGCCGTGGGCAGCGCAAACGGGAGATCAATGACGGCATCCAACACACGCCTTCCGGGAAAGCGGTAGCGCACCAGCACCCAGGCCACCAGCGTCCCCATCGCCGCATTGAACGCGGCGGCGGCGAGCGCGGCGAGGAAGCTCAGTTTCAGCGCGGAAGCCACGCGCGCATCGCTCCATATCTCCCACAGCCCGGAAAACCCAAGCCCCGCCGCTTTCAGGAACACGGCGGCGAGCGGCATCAGCACGATCAGGCCGAGCCAGGCCAGCGTGATTCCAAGGCCCAGCCCGAAACCGGGCAATACGCGCCGCGCCATGCGTGGGCTACTTCGATTTGGCCGCAATGGCCCGGTCGAACAGGCCGCCATCGGCGAAGTGTTCGGCATGAAGCTTTTGCCAGCCGCCGAGCTGTTCGATCGTCGCCATCCGGATCTTTGCAAAACGCGCAAGATCGGCGGCCTCGGCGAACTGCGGGGAACGCGGGCGATAGCCGTGGCGCGCAGCCAGTTTCTGCCCCTGTTCGCCGTAGAGGAATTCCAGATACGCCTGAGCCGCCTCGCGCGTGCCGTGCTTTTCCGCGTTCGCATCCACCAGCGCCACCGGCGGTTCGGCCAGGATCGAGAACGGGGGCGCGACGATCTCGAACCTGTCCCTGCCCAACTGGTTCATCGCCAGGAAGGCTTCGTTCTCCCACGCCAGCAGCACGTCGCCGATGCCACGCTGCACGAAGCTGGTGGTGGCCCCGCGCGCGCCGGTATCGAGCACCGGCACACGCGCGTAAAGCTGCCTGATGTAATCGCCCGCCTTTTCCACGCTGCCATCGTTGGCCCGCAGCGCCCAGGCCCAGGCGGCCAGATGATTCCAGCGCGCCCCGCCGGAGGTCTTGGGGTTTGGCGTGACGACTTGCACATCGCCCTTCACCAGGTCGCCCCAGTCGCGGATGGCTTTCGGATTGCCTTTGCGGACGAGGAAAACGATGGTCGAGGTGTAGGGCGCGCTGTTGTGGGGCAAGCGCATCTGCCAGTCGGCGGGCAGCAGCTTTGCGTGCTGCGCGATGGCGTCGATGTCGTAGGCCAATGCCAAGGTGACCACATCGGCTTCCAGCCCATCGATCACCGAGCGCGCCTGCTTCGCCGAACCGCCATGCGAGGTGCGGATTGCGACGGTTTCGCCGCCATGACCCGCTTTCCAGTGCTCGACGAAGGCCGCGTTGAAATCGCGGTAGAACTCGCGCGTGGGGTCGTAGGAGACGTTGAGCAGCGTCGGCGGCGCGGCCTGCGCGGCACAGGCCAGCATCAGGACGCACGAGAATGCCGCAAGCCGGAGGGGGGATCGAAACGGCATGGTGGTTCTCCTTGGCGCCGAAAGCGAAGCGTAAGGCAATGTACCAAGCAATACCCACCGGCCGCCTTGATTCAGGTACTGATCCGGCACGAATCAAACATGAACTTGGGGGCAGGCCGGCTCAAGCATCGAAGACGCGAAGCCGGCGGAAACCGCGGCAGTGTCGGCTCCGCCGCGTTGTGGCTTGATCCGGCCTACATTGGGTCGGATCGATCCGGATCGCGCCAGATACGCTGGCGCAACGCCCGTTCTCGCCGCGATACGGCAACGCCATCCGCGCCGAGGCGGACGATGATCGCGCCCGCCACGGCGGTATCGGCCAGTTCCACGCCGCGCTCGCGGTAGCGTTGCAACACGTCCTCGCGCGGCAGGCCGAAACGGTTGCGGTAGCCGCTGCCGATCAGCGCGAGTTTCGGCGATACCGCTTCCACGAATGCCGGCGAAGACGACGTGCGGCTGCCGTGGTGCGGCATCAGCAGCAGGTCGGCATCGAGTTTTTCCGGCTGCTCGCGCACCAGGCGGGTTTCGATGATCGAGCCAATGTCGCCGGGCAACAGCGCCACGCTGCCGTTCGCGGCCACGCGCAGCACGCAGGAACTGTCGTTGCGCAGGTACGGGAAATGCTCGGGCGGATGCAGCAGTTCGAACACCACGCCATCGAAGTTCCAGACGCTTCCCGCTTCGCATTGCCGTTCGCCGGGTTCCGGTTTTTCGCGCGAGACCAGCACCTCGTCCGGCGCATAGGCGCGCTTCACCGCCGCCGCGCCGCCGGCATGATCGTTGTCGCCGTGGCTGACGATGAACAGGTCGAGCCGGGGAACGCCGAGCGCGCGCAGCGCCGGCAGCACCGCGCTCTGGCCCGCGTCGAAGCCGCCGGCGAATCCCGGCCCGGCATCCACCAGCACCGCGTGTTCGCGCGTTCGCACCAGCGCCGAAAGCCCCTGCCCCACATCGATCAGCACCAGTTCGGCTTCGCCTTGTGCCAGTTCTTCCCGCGCCGGAAACAGCAAGGGTGCGAACAGCAGCAGCGCCAGCGCCTTGCCCGGCACGCCGCGCGGCAGCAGCAGCCAGAACGCGCCGAGCAGCGCCAGCACGAAAGCGGATACGGAAACCTCGGGCAGGTACACCAGCGAGCCATGCCAGCCGGCCACCGGCTCCAGCAGTTCCCACAGGCCCTGCATCAGCCATCCGGAAATGCGGAACGGCCATGCCCCCGCTCCGCTCCACACCAGTTCCAGCAGCGAACCGAGCAGCGCGAACGGCACCACGACGAAGCTGACCCACGGCACCGCGACCAGGTTCGCCAGCGGCCCTGCGACCGATGCCTGCCCGAAGAACCACACCGTCAGGGGCAGCAGCGCCAGTGTCATCACGCCCTGCGCGGAAAGCAGGCCGCGCACCGGGCCCATGCGCTGCGGCAGGCACCACAGCAACCACGCCACGCCCATGAAGGACAACCAGAATCCGGCGTTCAGCACCGCCAGCGGATCGAACGCCAGCACCGCGATGGCGGCCAGCGCCAACGATTGCGAGGCCGCGAACGCGCGCCGCAGCAGCACCGCCATCAACGCGGCTCCGATCATCAGCAAGGTGCGAACCGTGGGCAGCGCGAAACCGGCCAGCGCGGTATAGCCGGAAGCGGCCGCCAGCGCCGCGAAGGCCGCTGCCTGCGGCAAGGGCAGCTTCAGCCCGAACCGCGGGAACGCGCGATAGGAAAGCCGCATCAGCAACGCGCCGAAGCCCGCGACCAGCCCCACGTGCAATCCGGAGATCGCAATCAGGTGCGCGATGCCGGTGGCGCGCAGCACCTGCCAATCCTCGTCCGTCAGTCCGCGCACGTCGCCCACCGCCAGCGCCTGCACGAAGCGGGCGCGCGGCGCGGCGATGCTTTGGCCCATCGCATCGGAAAGCCGCGAACGTAGCATGTCGATGCCGCCGCCATCGTGCAGTTCGCGGCTCTCCGACGATTCCCGCACATGGCCGCTGGCCGCGATGCCGCGCTCCAGCGCGTAACGCTCGAAATCGAATCCGCCCGGATTCACCAGCCCGCGCGGGCGCTGAAGCCGCAGTGCCAGGCGCCATGCACTGCCCGGCGCGGGCACCACCTCGCTGCGATACCACGACAACCGCAGCTTCCGCCCGGCCAACTGCGCCGCCTCGCCTTCGCCACCGCTGGCCACGAACTCGAACCGCACCTGATCCGCGCGCCGCTGCGGCAGGCCGCTCACGCGCCCTTCCACGATCAGATCCACGCCTTCCAGCGCGAAGGGCAAGCGCTCCGCCATGCCCCAGCCGGCGTGCAGATTCGCCCAGCCAAAACCCAGCAACAGGGCCGCGATCAGCCGCCAGCGCGGCCATGCGAACAGCGCCACGAGCCCGATGCCCGCAAGGCTCCACGACACCCAAGACAACGGAAGCGACGCCTGCGCCATCGCGGCCACGGCACCGCCCACCAATCCAGCCGCGACGAAAAGATCGAGCCGGAGGCTGGGCTTCATCGGAGGCGGCTCACACCTTGTCGGCGGCCAGTTCGCGCAGGCGGCCGCCGGAAAGTTCCAGCGCGCGATCCATGGTGCGGGCCAGGGCGCGGTCGTGCGTGACCAGCACGAAGCTGGTGCCGATCTCGCGGTTCAATTCCAGCATCAGCGAGTACACCTGCCTGGCGGTGTTCTCGTCGAGGTTGCCGGTGGGCTCATCGCCCAGCACGCAGGCGGGTTTGGTCACCAGCGCCCGCGCCACCGCGCAACGTTGCCGTTCGCCGCCGGAAAGCTCGCCCGGCTTGTGTTCCAGCCGTTCGGAAAGGCCCACGCGCCGCAGCAGTTCCGCCGCGCGCGCCTTGGCCTGGCCGTGCGCTTCACGCCGGATCAGCAGCGGCATCATCACGTTTTCCAGCGCGGTGAATTCCGGCAGCAAGTGATGGAATTGATAGACGAAACCCAGCGCATGGTTGCGCAGCCGGCCGCGCTGCGTATCGGAAAGCGCGCTCATCGCCTGCCCCGCGACGACGATTTCCCCGGAGGTAGGCGTATCCAGACCGCCCAGCAGATGCAGCAGCGTCGATTTGCCCGCGCCCGAAGCCCCGACGATGGCCACCGTCTCGCCACGCTTCACGGCCAGATCGAGACCGGCGAACACCGGCGTATTCAACCCACCTTCCGAATAGGTTTTCGCCAGCCCACGACATTCCAGCACCGGCGATGCCGACAAATCCCCATTCCCGAATCCCCGATCCCGGCGCTCATTCATACCTCAACGCCTCCGCCGGATGCGTGCGCGCCGCGCGCCAGGCCGGATACAGCGTGGCCAGCAGGCACAACGCGAAGGCGATCACGATGATCGCCAGCACGTTTTCGGTGCGCAGGTCGGTCGGGATCGCACCGGAGATGTAGTACACATCCGATGGCAGCAACTGGATGCCGAATACCTTTTCGATGGCCGCCGCCACGTGATGCAGGTTCAAGGTCAGCAGCACGCCGCCGATCACGCCCAGCGCGATGCCCGCCACGCCGATCACGATGCCCTGCACCACGAACACGCCCATCACCGAGGCCGGCGACATGCCCAGCGTGCGCAGGATGGCGATGTCCGCCTGCTTGTCGGTGACCAGCATGATGAGCGAACTCACCAGATTGAACGCCGCCACCGCCACGATCAGCGAGAGGATCACGAACATCACGCTCTTTTCCATCTGGATGGCGCGGAAGAAATTGGCGTGGTCGCGGCTCCAGTCCCGCACGCGGTAGAAATGCCCCATGTCGTCGGCCAGATCGCGCGCCACGTTCCAGGCGTCGAACAGATCGTCGAGCTTCAGCCGCACGCCGGTCACGCCCTGGTTCATGCGCAAGAGCTTCTGCGCGTCGGCCATGTGGATCACCGCCAATTGCAGGTCGTATTCCTGCATCCCGGCCTCGAAGATGCCCACCACGGTGAAGCGCTTCATCTGCGGCACCACGCCCACCGGCGTGCTGCGCGCCTCGGGCACCAGCACCGTGACCGCATCGCCCATCTCCACGCCCAGGAACATCGCCAGCTCCTTGCCCACCACGATGCCGAAGCCGCCGGGCTTCAGGTCGGCCAGCGAACCGGCTTTCATCTTCTCGCCGAGGATCGACACCTGCGGCTCCAGTTCCGGCTCGATGCCGCGCAGCAGCGCGCCCTGGCTGCGCACGCCGGTGAGCAGGGATTCGCGTTCGATGTAGGGCGCCGCGCCCAGCACGCGCGCATCGCGCCTGGCGATGTCCACCGCGCGCGGCCAATCCTGCAGATCCTCGCCAGCGCCCGCGATCGTGGCGTGCGCCACCATGCCCAGGATGCGCGTGCGCAACTCCGCCTCGAAGCCGTTCATCACCGAAATCGTCGTGATCAGCGCCACGATGCCCAGCGCGATGCCCAGCATCGAGGCCGCCGAGATGAAGGAAATGAATCCGTTGCGGCGCTTGGCGCGCGTGTAGCGCAGGCCGATCGCCAATTCCAGCGGCTTGATCCGCATCGCGATCAACCCGCCCGTTCCAGCTTCGCGGACGGCGCGAACCACGATGCGGGGGCCTCCGGTGCATGGCGGCGCATCCACAACCGCAACCGCCGCCGTGCATCGGCATCGAGCGCATCCGGAGCGAACGGCACGCGCCGCACCTTCCCCGCACGCGAAAACACCAGCACCCCGAGCGGCCCGCGCTCGTGCAGTGCGATGGCCGCGATGGCCTGTTCGCGGCCATCGGCATCCAGCTCAACCGCGCGCCCATCCTCGCCGAACACCAGCCGCGCACCGGCCTGCCGCAGCAGTTGCCACCACGCCCACACTGCAAACGGCACCACCAGCAGCATCGAAAACTCCGGCAGGCGCGAGGCCGAGATCGCAAACACCGCCAGCACGGTCAGCCCCAGCACCGCCCAGCGCAGCCAGCGCGAGGCGGAAAGCTCGATGCGCACGGGCGGCGAGATCGCGGGAATCAAGGAAAGCTCCGGGCAACGGAATAGCCGGGCATCGTGCCAGCGCGGCGCGGCGCGGCGCAAGCGTGCAAGCGGCATCGCAGCAGCGCCGGAGCGAACCTGCACCCCGCAGCGGCGTTTCAGATGCAGCCCGTCGGTTCCGGCGGCACGTCCTCGCCCTCGAAGCTGTCGCCGAAAACATGGTCGCCGCCGTGGCCCGATGGCTCGGGTCTGGCGAGGGAACTGGCGACGCGCCCGACAACCTGCGCGAACCAGGCATCGCCGCCGTCGGCGGTGTCGTGGGAGAACGTCAGCAGGTCGGAGTAGGTGTTTCCCGCATTGCCGTTGGCGGGACGGAACTCGATATCCACGTAGCACGACGCGCCGGCCGGGAAGGTTCCGCTCTGCGGGCAATCGCTGCCGACGATGGCAAAGCGCTGGGCGGTGGTGTACGTCAGCCGCGTCAGCTCGAAGCCCGTGGCCTCCACGGCGGCATCACCGCGATTGCGCACGGTGAAGCGGATCGGGTCGGAGACGGTATTGCGTGGCGTATCGGGGAAGCGGCAGTAGGGCGGCTCGATGGCGCCGCTGCTGGGCGGCGAACCGGCGCTGATGGAGCCCCACACCGTGGCCGCGTAAGTCTTGTTCCCGAACGTGGGATGCGTGGTCCTGACGTTCATGAAATAGGACGAGCGGCCGCTGGCGGCGCCGCTCATTCGGCCAAAGCGCACGTCGATGGTGCAGGTTTCGCCCGGCGCAATCGACCGGCCGCTGCACGTTTCGGCCACGATGGCGGTGATCGAGGGGGAATTGGCGGCGTAGGTCACGCTGCCGTCGCTGAAGCTCACCGCGCTCGAAAACGGATTGGTGAAGGTGAAACGCTGCACGCGCATCTGGCCGACCGGCAGCTCGCCGAAATCGAAGGAGGCCGGCGACAGCGGCAGGGGCTTGGGCGTGGCGGCGCTGACGACCTGCGCCACGTGCAGCGTGACGCAATCGCCCCCGGCGTACTGCTCGAACTTGTGGGTGTAGGAACCCAGACCATTGCGATAGCTGTTGCCCACCGCAAAGCGGTCGATATCCCACAGGGAACGATTGCCGAAAACGCCATCCTCGATACGTCCGCCCACCCACGGCCCGTTGGGTCGGTTGGGATAGCCGAGGTTTTGCCAGTACGTGGCCTGGCCGGCCTGGCCGGGCCAGGTGGTGAATACATTCTGGGCGTCGGTAAGCTCCGATTGCCCATCGGAAACGTGCAGCACCATCGTGACCTCGCCGCCGATGTAGTCATGCTCGAAGTCGAACGTCATGCGCCGGGGCACGCCATCCTGTACGAAGCTGTTGCTCTGCTTGCCCTCGTAGTGCGCCACGCGCGCGTCGTTGTCCGGGTCGCCGTCGTCGTAATAGACGATCAACGAGATGCCGCGGGCATAGTCGCCGGGGCCCGATTCGAGGCCGGAAAAGGCGTAATCGCCATTGCCGCGGGCGCGCACGATCTCGGTCACGTCGGCGCGGTAGCTGACGGCACTGTGGGTGTTGATCATGTTGGGGGAGGCATCCCAGCAATGATTGTCGCCGCCGGCGTACATCACCTCGCCGGCCACCGGCACGCCATCGAGCACGATCTCGGCCGAGTCGTACAGGCCGTTGGCGCCTGCGTAGAAGTCGATGCCTTCCCAATAGGCCAGCGCCAGCGTCACCTCGCCCGCGAGGCCCGAAAGCGTCATCGTGCCCGCGCCCGCCCCTTCGATGCCCCCCGTCGAACTCTGGTAATTGCCGTGGCCCACCGCGATCCAGTCGGTGCTTTCCAGTTCGACGATTTTTTCCATCGGCACATTGTCCAGCGGCTCGGGGAGGCCCTGGGCGGCTGTGGGCATCGGCCCGGACAGGCTGAAAAGCGCGATGGCCGAGATTGAAACCTTGTTGAAACAAACGGTTGCAATGGATTTTGCGGACATCATGGCCTTCCCTCGGGTGCGAAGTGAACATTGCGGGGCAGGCGCATTGGCGCGTGCCGGGGGGAATAACGCAGAAAACGGCAGGCAGCGGCCAACTCCCGCACGGGCCAGCGGAAGAACCTCCGCTACGAATCGGCCGACCTGTGCCGCGCCTTCGCGGCTGCGACGGATTCCGAATTGTTCGAAGGTTCCTTAGAATCCTGAGTCTTTGCCTGCCGCTCCCAGCCCGAACCCGTGCCCTCTTCCCTGCTCCATCCACCGCTGCCGCAACGCGGCCAGCACCGTGCCGACTGGCGTGCGCCGGCCAGTTCTTCCGCCCTGGCGCTCGCGGTGGCCTCCCTGGCGCAAGGCCACGATGGCCTGGTGATGGCCGTGGTGCGCGACAGTCCCGCCGCGCACGCGCTGGAAACCGAACTGCACTTCTTCGCGGCGAATCTTCCGGTGCTGGCGTTCCCGGATTGGGAAACCCTGCCCTACGATCTGTTCGGGCCGCAGCCGGACATCGTTTCCGGGCGCGTGGCCACGCTCTACCGGCTGCCGCAGGCCAAACGCGGCGTGCTGGTGGTGCCGGTCGCCACCTTGATGCAGCGGCTTGCGCCGCCGGGCTTCATTGCCGGGCAGGCGCTGGTGGTGGAGGTGGGCCAGCGGCTTTCCATCGAGGCGGAACGGCGGCGGCTGGAAGCGGCGGGCTACCGCAACGTGCCGCAGGCGCTGGATCCGGGCGATTTCGCGGTGCGCGGTGCGCTGCTCGACATCTTCCCGATGGGCAGCCCGGAGCCCTACCGCATCGAACTGATGGACGAGGAGGTGGATTCCATCCGCAGCTTCGATCCGGAATCCCAGCGCTCGCTGCACAAGGTGGACGCGGTGCGGATGCTGCCGGCACGCGAGTTTCCGCTGGACGAAACCTCTGCGCGCAACGTGCGCAACCTGCTGCGCGAACGCTTCCCCATCGACCCGCGTCGCTGCCCGCTGTACCAGGATCTGAAGGAAGGCGGCGCCCCGGCGGGCATCGAGTACTACCTGCCGCTGTTCTTCGAGCAGACCGCCAGTCTGTTCGATTACCTGGGCGGCGATGCGCTGTGCCTGGTCGGCGAAGGCGCGTTCGAGGCCGCCGATGCCTTCTGGCGGCAGACCGGCGAACGCTACGAACAGCGCCGCCACGACATCGAGCGCCCGGTGCTGCCGCCCGCCGAACTGTTCCTGCCGCCCGACGCCCTGCGCGAGAGCCTCAACAAGCGCCAGCGCGTGGAAGTGCTGGGCACGGCGCATCCGCGCTGGGAATCGGCACAGGCGCTGGGCGATGCGAAAGCGCCCGCGCTGCCGCTGGCGCAGAAGGGCGAGGCTGGCGGCGCGGCGCTGAAACTGTTCCTGGATTCGTACCCTGGCCGCGTGCTGGTCGCCGCCGATTCGCCGGGCAGGCGCGAGGCGCTTTCCGACACGCTGGCCAACGACGGCCTGCGCCCGCCCATCCTCGGCGATTGGGCCGCGTTCCTTGCGGACGATGCGCCGCGCTGGGCCATCTGCGTCGGTGCGCTGGACGATGGCTTTGCACTCGCCGAGCCTGCCATCACGGTGCTCACCGAGCGCCAGTTCTATCCCGAGCGCGCGCCCGCCACCCGTCGCCGCACCAAGGCCGCGCGCGATCCTGAAACCGTATTGCGCGATCTTTCCGAAATCGCGCCCGGCTCGCCCATCGTGCACGAGGATCACGGCGTGGGCCGTTACCTCGGGCTGGAAACCCTGGATGTCGGCGGCCAGAAAAACGAATTCGTCTGCATCCAATACGCCAAGGGCGACAAGCTCTACGTACCGGTAACGCAACTGCACCTGGTGAGCCGCTACGCCGGCGCCTCGCCGGAGCTTGCGCCGCTGCATTCGCTCGGTGGCGAACAATGGGAGAAGGCCAAGAAGAAAGCCGCCGAAAAGGTGCGCGACGTGGCCGCCGAACTGCTGGACATCCAGGCGCGGCGGCAGGCCCGCGCCGGCATCGCGCTGGACATCGACCGCAGCATGTACGAACCCTTCGCGGCGCAATTCCCGTTCGAGGAGACGCCTGATCAGCTCACCGCCATCGAAGCGGTGATCGCCGATCTGGCCTCCAGCCAGCCGATGGATCGCGTGGTCTGCGGCGACGTGGGCTTCGGCAAGACCGAAGTGGCGGTGCGCGCCGCCTTCGTCGCTGCCGCGGCGGGCAAACAGGTCGCGGTGCTGGTGCCCACCACGCTGCTGGCCGAACAGCACTACCGCAATTTCCGCGACCGTTTCGCCGATTGGCCCTTGCGCGTGGAAGTGCTCTCGCGCTTCAAGACGGCGAAGGAAATCAAGGCCGAAATCGAGAAACTGGCCGATGGCGGCATCGACGTGATCGTCGGCACGCACCGACTGCTTCAGGAGGACGTGAAGTTCAAGGATCTTGGCCTGGTGATCGTCGATGAGGAGCAGCGCTTCGGCGTGCGCCAGAAGGAACGGCTGAAGGCGTTACGGGCGCAGGTGCATCTGCTCACGCTCACCGCGACGCCGATTCCCCGCACCCTGAACATGGCGATGCGCGGCCTGCGCGAGCTTTCCATCATCGCCACGCCGCCGCCGAACCGGCTCGCGGTGCAGACCTTCGTGACGCCCTGGGATGCGGCGCTGGTGCGCGAGGCCTTCCAGCGCGAGTTGTCGCGCGGCGGGCAGATCTACTTCCTGCACAACGAGGTCACCGACATCGAACGCTGCGCGCGCGAGCTTGCCGAACTCGTGCCCGAGGCGCGCGTGCGCATCGCGCACGGCCAGATGCCCGAGCGCGAACTGGAACAGGCGATGCTGGATTTCCACCGCCAGCGCTTCAACGTGCTGGTGTGC